>NZ_JBSSDL010000003.1:0-337384 GCF_054060695.1 Frigoribacterium sp. 2355
TGTACAGGGTTCGCCACCGGGCCCGAAAAGGATTGGAACGCATCATCTTCGTTACCCGGCCGTGACCTCCACCGCCGCGTCGGCACCGGCGACCGAAGCCTCCTCAGCTCGGGCGCTCGGCTCCGAGTCGCACGGAGGTTCCACGACGGCTCCGTCCCGACCGTCCCGCGCCGCGTTCAGCAGATCCGACGTGTCCTAGTCTCGGTCCGTGCTCTCGACCGTGCTCGCCCTGGTGCCGTGGCTCGCCTTCTCGGTCCTGGTCGGCGTCGTCGTCGTCGGTCCGTTCGCCGGACTGTGGCTCGTGGGACGCCGACGGACGACCGGCGTTCTCCTCGGCCTGGCAGTGCTCGCGGTCCTGGCGCTGACGCTGTACCCGGATGGCGCGCCCTACCCGGGCATCACGTGCAACCCGGGCCTGCCGTACCTCTCGCCCACTGCGGTGGAGTCGACCGCGAACGTCCTCTTGTTCGTCCCGGTCTCGTTCTTCGCGGGGGTGCTCTGGCGACGACCGGTGGTGGCAGTTCTCGGTGCCGTCGCCCTGTCGGGTGCCATCGAGCTGCTCCAGGCGCTGGTGGTGGTGATCGGTCGGGCCTGCGACACGAGTGACTGGATCACCAACACCGTCGGTGCCGTCGTGGGGGGCGTGCTCGCGGCGAGTGCCCTCACCTGGCATCGACGCCGCACGCCCGGTGCGCGAGGCCGCCTCGGCGGCTAGTCGGTGGGGACCACGTCCCAGTGCTCGCGGATGAGGCCGCCGTCGACGCGGAACAGGTCGGCCGCGAGCAGCGGGTCTCCGGGCTTCGCGCCGACCGCCTGGGAGAAGGTCCAGACGATGTCGCCGTCCGAGAGCGAGATGACGGACTGCTGCGCCGGGAACTGCGCACCGCTCCCGAACAGCTGCTTCAGCGCCGCCGTCCCGTTCGGAGCCACCGGGTTGTGCTGCAGGTACGCGGGGTCGAACGCGCGGTCGAGGATCGACGGGTCATGGTCCCGGAACAGCGTGTCGTACGCCGACACCGCGAGCACGCGATTGCGTTCTTCCTGACGTTCGGACGGCGCGGCGGTCGGACGCGCCGACCGGTAGAGGTCGCTGAACATCGAGTTCGTGTTCCCGCTGGCCGGTGTGCCGGTCGGAACGGGCTGCTCGAGCGACCAGCGCTCGACGATCCGGCCGTGCTCGAGGCGGAACAGGTCGACGGCGGCGTCACCGCGTCGTTCGTCGCGGGGGTCCGGCGTGATCTGCCAGTGCACCGCGACGAGGTCGCCGTCGGCTGCGACGCGCTTGATCATGGCGTGGGCACCGGGGACGCGGATGCGGTCCGCCGCGAACTGGGCGAGGAGTCCCTCCGGCCCCGCGGCGGTCCCTGCTCCGTGCGCGACCGCGCTCGGTGAGACGAGCCGGGCTGCGAGCTCCTGGGAGGACGTGCCGTCCGGATCGGCGAAGGTCTGGGTGAGGAGCGTCCGCACGGCGCTGGCGTTGCGGTGTTCGGTGGTGGTGTCCCGCCGGTCCGCGGCAGCCGTCACGGTCGACTTCGGTGGGGTCCCGGGAGCAGCGGCCGCCGGCGTGGCGACGCCGAGTCCGGTGAGGAGGGCGACTCCGGCGAGGACGGCCGTGCCGCGGGCGAGGCGGCGGGAGGGGCTGCGCGTGGTCAGGTCGTTCGTCATGGTGTTCTCCTGCTCGTGTGGTCGGCGGGTGATCGCAGCATCGCAGGAAGCCCCGTCGTCGGCAGGTACGCACTTTCTCGTAAGCCACCCACGTGGAGGTCGGAATCGTGGAACCGCCTGCGCCGACCGCGCAGGATCGTGGCGCACTCGTTCGCGTCCCTGCGGCGTGTCCGACGCGAGTCGTGCTCACGCCCGTCGCGAGTCGGCGGGGCGTGCTCCTGGCGTGCGGGCCGCCGGCACGCGCCGGCGCTGTCGTCCACGACGATCACGCCGTCTCTGCCGGCGCTCGCTCACGGGTCAGAAGGGCAGGGGCGTCAGCAGCCAGAGAAGCAGCAGACACCCGCTGGCCGCCAGCCCGAGAAGGCCGAGCGCCATCCCGGCCGTGACGAAGCGCGGTCGGTCGTCAGGAGCCGACTCGACGTCGTCGCGGGCGAAGGCGACGGCGGCGACTCCGAAGAACACGGACACGACCGCCCAGAGATCCAGCAGGATGCTCGCCCAGGGCACGAGTGGGCTGCCGACCAGCGAGGGGGCGTTGCCCGCGACCAGCAGGACCGGGCCGGACAGGCTCAGCCAGCCCAGGGCCCAGGCCCAGGACCGCGGCTCCGACGTCCTTCCCGGTGATGTCACGACGATCCCTCTCTCCCTCGACGACGACCCGTCCGCCTCCTCGTGACCCTCTCAGCATCGAGCCGCGGGCGCGTCCTCCCGACGGATGACACCCCCGGCGGGGTCGCGTGCTGCGGAGCCGCCGAGAGCGTTCCGCGGCACGGGTTGCCGTGCGACGGACGTCCCCGCCCGCCCGCCCCCTCGGCAGGAGGGGCGGGCGGACGGGGACGTCGGCGCGTCGGGGGCTACTCGGCCCGGCGACGGCCTCGGATCGGGCCGACCACGCGACGGCCGCGACGCGAGAGCGCCAGGCCGAGCGCGACCCCGAGCAGGGCCATGGCGGCGATGCCGAGCACCGACGCGCTGCCGGTGAAGGCCAGCTGCGTCGCCGACAGGATCATCGGGAACGACACCGTGACGACCGCCTGGACCGTCTCGCCGGCCGTGTCGGTCACGCGGTACTGCACCGACGCCTTGGAGTCGAATCCCTTGGCGGGGGTGAAGACCACGGAGCCGTCGACGACAGTCCAGGTGCCCTGCTCGGGCACGGTCAGCGTGCTGACCCCGTCACCGGTGGCCGGGTCGACGATCACGACGGTGCCCCGGTCGACGGTCGCACCCTCGGTGGGGGCGTCGTTCGCCGTGACGTCGACGGTGACCGGGTGGTCCGTCGTGCCGCGCTGCTCGTCGTCGACCGCGACGGCCGCGCCCAGAACCGTGATGGTCACCGTCGCCCGGGACGTCTGCCCCGAGGCGTCGGTCGCCGTGTAGTCGAACGAGTCCGCCCCCACGAAGCCGGCGTCCGGCACGTACTCGTACGAGCCGTCGCGCGTCATCGTCACGGTGCCGTGGGAGGGCTTCGAGGCCAGGGCGACCCAGAGGGCCGACCCGTCGTCGTTGCCCAGCACGCCGCCGACCTTGCCCGAGACCAGGCGCTGACCGGCGATCGTCGTGCCCTCGTCGTCGACGGCCTTGACGCCCACGGTGATGCGCACCGTGGCGGTGGCGGTGCCGCCGTCACGGTCGGCGACCGCGTAGGTCACGGCGTCCGGGCCGGAGTAGCCGGTCGTCGGCGCGTAGACCAGGCGACCACCGGCGTCGATGGTGACCGTGCCGTGGGTGGCGGTGCCCGTCCCGGTGACGCGCAGTCCCGTGCCCAGGTCGTTGCCCAGCACGCCGAGGGCGGCCACGGTCAGCGTCGTGTCGGCCGGGGTCGAGGCCCCGTCGTCGACCGCCGTCGGCAGCACCGTGATGGTGACCGTGCCCGTGCGGATCTGACCCTCGGCGTCGGTGGCCGTGTAGGTGAAGGCGTCGACACCCGAGAAGCCAGGCTTCGGCGCGTAGACGTACGAACCATCCTTCGCCAGGTCGACCGTGCCGTGGGCGGGGCGCCCGTCGATCGTCGCGGTCAGCGAACTGCCCGAGTCGTTCGCGAGCACGCCGTGCGTGGCATCGACGGTCAGCGGCGTACCGGCGCGGGTGGCGCCGGCGTCGTCGACGGCGAGGGCGCCGACGACGATCGTGGCGACGGCCTTCGTGTTGCGGCCCGACGCGTCGGTCGCGGTGTACTCGACGTGGTCGGTGCCCGAGAAGCCCGCGTCCGGCGTGTAGGCGGCCGAACCGTCCGGCTGGGTGGCGATCGTGCCGTGCGCCGGGGTGCCGACGCTCGTCACGGTCAGGCCGGTGCCGAGGTCGTTCACGAGCAGGCCGGGGGCCGGCACGGAGAGCGTGGTCGCCGCGGGCGTCGTGTAACGGTCGTCGATCGCGCGGGGCGTCACGGTGACGGTGACCGTCGCGGCGTCGGTTCCGCCGTCACGGTCGGTGACCGTGTAGACCACGATGTCGTCGCCCGAGAACCCGGGGGTCGGCGTGTAGTCGAACGTGCCGTCCGGAGCGACCGTCACGGTGCCGTGCGGCGCCGGAGTGACCGCGGTGACGGTCAGGCCGGTGCCGACGTCGTTGCCGAGCACGCCGGGGGCGGCGACCGTCACGTGACCGTCGGCCACGACGGTGGCGACGTCGTCGACGGCCTTCGGGGCGACGACGATGGTCACGGTGCCCGTGCCCTTCTGGCCGTTGCCGTCGGTGACCTCGTAGCCGAAGGTGTCCTTGCCCGAGGTGCCGGGCTTCGGGGTGTACGTGTACGAACCGTCGGGGCCCGTGGTCACGGTGCCGGCCTTCGGCTGGTCGGTGACCTTCGCCGTCAGGTCGGTGCCCTTGTCGTTCGAGAGCACCCCGTGCGCGGCGTCCACGACGAGGGGCTGGTCGGCCACGGTGCCACCGACGGGCGAGTCGTCGACCACGATCGGACCAGCGTGGATCGTCACCGTCGCGACGTCCGAGCCGCCGGATGCGTCGGTGGCGCGGTAGGTCAGCTGATCGGTGCCCGAGAAGCCGTCGGCAGGCGTGTAGGTGATGGTGCCGCCGGCCGCGATCGTGGCCGTGCCGTGGGCCGGGGCGTCGACGATCTCGGCGCGCAGGTCGGTGCCGAGGTCGTTGCCGAGCACGCCGGGGGCCGTGACCGTGATCGTGGTGCCGGCGGTCGTCGAGGTCGTGTCGTCGACGGCGTCGGGCCGGACGACGATCGTCACGATGCCCGTGCTCGTCTGCTTCTCGGCGTCGGTCACGGTGTAGGTGAATCCGTCGGTGCCCGAGAAGCCCTTCGCCGGGGCGTAGACGTACGAGCCGTCCGTCGCGACGGTCACGTCGCCGTGGCGCGGGGCCCCGTCGAGCGTGGCCGCCAGGCCGGTGCCGCGGTCGTTCGAGAGGAGGCCGTCCTTCGCCGACACGGTCAGGTCGCGACCGGCGGTCGCGGTGCCCTGGTCGGCCATGGCCAGGTCGCCGACGACGACCCAGGCGCGAGCCGTCGCAGTCTGCCCCGCGGCGTCCGTCACCTGGTACTCGAACGAGTCGGTGCCCGAGGTGCCGGCGTCCGGCGTGTAGCTCCAGCTGCCGTCGGCGTCCACCGTCACGGCGCCGTGGGCGGGCGTGCCGTGGTCGGTCACGCGCAGCCCGGTGCCGAGGTCGTTGGCGAGCAGTCCGGCCGAGGCGGGCGTGGTCACCGTGGTGCCGTTCGGCGTGGTCGCCGCGTCGTCGACGGCCACAGGCGTCACGGTGATCGTCACCGTCGCGGTCGAGGTGCGACCCGCGGCATCGGTGACCTGGTAGGTCACGGTGTCGGTACCCGAGAAGCCGGGCGCCGGCGTGTAGTCGAACTCGCCGTTCGGGGCGACGGTCGCGGTGCCGTGCTGCGGCCCGGTCTCGACCACGGCCGTCAGGCCGGTGCCGAGGTCGTCGTCGAGCACGCCGGGCCCGTCGAGGTGGGCGTTGCCACCCGACGTGACGTGCACCGCGTCGTCGACGGCCTTGGGCGCGACCGCCACGCTGGCCGTCGCGGTGCTCGTGACCCCGTTGCCGTCGGTCAGGGTGTACGTGAACGAGTCGGTTCCCGAGAAGCCCTTCTCCGGCGTGTAGACGAACGAGCCGTCCGGCGACACCACCACGCTGCCGTGCGAGGGGGCGGTGGCGACCGCGGCTGTCAGGGGGCCGGTGCCGCCGTCGTTCGCCAGCAGGCCACGGCCCGCCGGGACGTCGAGGGGAGCACCCGCGACGGCGTCGACCGAGTCGTCGGAGGCGCGGGGGGCGACCGTCACGGTGACCGTGGCGGTGTCGGTGCCGCCCTGGCCGTCGGTGACGGTGTAGTCGAAGGCGTCGGTGCCCGAGAAGTCGTCCGAGGGCGTGTAGACGACGTCGCCGGAGGGCGTCACCGAGGCGGTGCCGTGCCCGGGCGTCGAGACCTCGGTCACCGTCGTGTCGAGGCCGTCGTCGTTGCTCGTCAGGTCGCTGCCGGCGATGGTCGTCGGGGTGCCCGAGACGGCGGTCGCCGTGTCGTCGACGGCGGTGGGCAGGACGGTGACGGTCACCGTGCTCGTGGTGCTCGCGCCCTCGGAGTCCGTGGCCGTGTAGGTGAAGGTGTCGGTGCCCGAGAACCCGTCGGCCGGGACGTAGCGGTACGAGCCGTCACGACCGAGCACGAGGGAGCCGTGCGAGGGTCCGGTCGCCACGGCGGCGGTCAGACCGGTGCCCGAGTCGTTCGCCAGGACGCCCGAGGCCGCGTCGACCACGAGGGCCTGGCCGGCACGGGCGGTCGCGACGTCGTCGCTGCTCACCGGGGTGACGGTGATCGTGACCGTCGAGGTCGACGTGCCACCGCCTCCGTCGGTCGTCGTGTACTGGAAGGTGTCGGTGCCCGAGTAGCCCGTCGCGGGCGTGTAGACGTACGAGCCGTCGGCCGCGACGGTGGCCTGCCCGTGCGCCGGCTGCTTGTTCGACGTCACGGTCAGGTCGGTGCCCGCGTCGTCGGCGAGGACGCCGGGCGCGCCGACCCTCAGCGAGGTTCCGGAGGCGGTGGTCCCGGTGTCGTCGGAGGCTGCGGCCGAGATCGCCGCCACGGTGTTCGTGAAGGTGCACACGACGTCGGTGCCGTCGGCGCTGGTCGCGGCCGGGAAGGTGAACTGCGCGGTGTTGCCCGAGCCCGACGCGACGGTCGCGTCGTCGGTGACGTTCGCGCAGCGGTACGTCGTCGAGTAGTCGGCGAGGCGCGTCGAGCTGTTGCCCGCCGTCTGCGAGACGGTGTACGTCCGGGCCGGGATCGCGAGCGCGGCGCCGGCCTTCTGGGCCTGGACTCCGTTCGCGGTGCCGGAGGTCGTCGCGGTGGACGGCGACGACAGGTTGCCGCCGTCGACCTTGAGGGCGAACTGGTCGCCGGATTTCCAGCGGCCCGTGACGTCCGCCTTGCCCGTCAGGGTGTTGGCGTAGTTGCAGCTCGCGAGGTCGGAGTACGAGGTGACGTTGCTGATGGCCGGGGTCGTCATGCGGCTGACCTCGGTACCCGAACTCGAGTCGAGCTTGATGATCTGCATGCCCGACGAGACGTACAGGTAGCCGTCGGACGAGAAGGCGATGCCGGGGCTGTTGGTGCCCGTGGGCAGGTCGGTCAGCTTGGTGGCGGCGAGGGAGGTGGTGCCGGCCGTGGTCGGGATCGTCTCGTCGTTCAGTCGGTAGACCGCGTTGCTCGCCACGACGAAGAGCAGCCCCTGCGTGCTGAATGCGAAGTCGCCGTTGCCGGCCTGCAGGCCGGGGATGCGGCCGACGACGCCGATCTTGTCCCCGGTCTTCGGGTCGTACGCCGAGATCGTCGACGGGTCGCCACCGGTCGCGTAGTAGTAGAGCCCGGTCACCGGGTTGACGGCGCCCCGCAGGGTCGAGGCGGGTGCGCCCGACGGGTTCGCGTTGGCGACCGTCGTGACGGCCCCGGCCGCCGAGTCGTAGCGCGCGAGCGTGTTGCCGTTCGAGTTGTTGGCCGCGCCGTTGGTGAAGGCGTAGGCGTCGAGGCCGTTCCGCCCGACGCCGAGACCGTTGTTGGCCGGTGAGAACGGGTTCGCCGTCCCCGCGATCACGTCGGACACCGTGTTGGCCGCGACGTTGATGGCGACGAACTGGCCCTGACCGGCCGTCGCGTAGATCGTGTTCTGGTCGCACGAGAGCGCTGCTGCGGCCTGGGCCGGCGCCGGCGAGACGGCCTGGGTCACGGCGACGGCCGCCAGCAGGGAGGCGGTGGCGAAGGCCGCGAACGAGAGGGCGCGACGACGGGGGCGCACGGAGGCGCGGAGAAGCGACATGGGGGTGTCCTCGGGTGGGGGCGTCCGGCCGGGTCGGATCCGGTCGGACGTCGGTCCTGCTCGACACGCGGGGGTTCAGGTGCCCGCGTGTCGCCCCCACGGGTACGGGGGCTCCACAGAAGTGGATGCTTCGACAATAAAGCTTCTCGTTTGTCGAGTGGAGTCCCCAGAGCAGGGGTGATTTCGTCCGCCTTGTGGGGGACATCGGGGTACAGCGGGGCGGATGGCGGTGCCGAGGACGCGACCCGCGCCTCCTGCGTCCTACCGGCGGGGGCGACGCCCGCCGTGGCCCTGGCCCACGGTCGGGATCGACGTCGTGACGACCGCCACCGACGAGGTGATGACCGCGAGCGACGAGGTCGACAGGGTCGCCTGCGCGTGACCGGTCAGCGGGAATCCGCGTCGGCCCGCCACGATCACGACGAGGCTGATCGCGACGATGGCCGCGGCGGTGAACGGCACCGTGGCGAGGCCCGTCATCCCGTAGACCTGCCCGCCGATCGCGGCACCGGCGGCGATGCCGACGTTCGAGCCGGCGTTGATCAGCGCGCCCGCGATGTCGGGGCTGACCCCGCCGGTGCGGATCGCGGCCGCCATGAAGAGCGTCCCGGTCGTGCCGTTGGCGGCCATCCACAGCCCCGCGACGACGAACGTGCCGACGAGCGAACCGTGCACGAACGGCAGGGCGGCCAGGGCGCCGATCATCACCGCGACCGCGACGATCAGCGTCTGCCGGGGTGCCCGGTCGACGAACGCGCCGGCCGCGAGCAGGCCGACCACGCCCGTGCCGCCGAGCACGAGCAGGGCGCCGCCGACGAGGTCCTCGCCGAGGCCGGCCCCGGTCAGGTACGGGCCGATGAACGTGTAGACGACGTAGTGGCCGGCGAAGAGCATGAGGTCGGCCACGACCACGGCGAGCAGCCCCGAGCGTGCCCACGAGCGGACCGAGCCGACGTGCGGCGACGACTCGCCCTGGACGTGCGGCAGGAACAGCGCGGCCACGACGGCCAGCACCGCGGTGGCGACGGCGACCGCGCCCACGGCGGGACGCCAGCCGAGCTGGTCGCCGACCGTCGTCGCGAGCGGCACGCCGACGACGAAGCCCAGCGAGCTGCCCGAGTAGACGAAGGCGATGGCGCGGCCGGCCAGGCGCGGCGGCACGATGCGCGTCGCGTAGGCCGAGGCCACCGAGAAGAACAGGGCGTGCGCGATGCCACCGACCACGCGACCGGTCAGCAGCACGCCGAAGCTCGGGGCGAGCGCGACCATCAGGTTCGAGGCCGTGTAGCCGACCAGGGTCGTGACGAGCACGGCCTTGCGGGGGAAGCGTGCGGTGGCCCAGGTGAGGGGCAGGGCCAACGCGGCGACGGCCACGGCGTACACCGTGACGACGACGCCCATCCGCGCCTCGCTGACGCCGAGGTCGGTGCTCATGGTCGAGAGGAGGCCGACCGGGCTCAGTTCTGTGGTGATCGCGAAGAACGTCGCGAGGCCGAGCACGGCGATGCCGACGACGCCCGAGGGGGTCAGGCGGTGCGGCTGGGGCGTGGGGCGGGTGTCGCGCGGGTGCGTCGACGACGAGCGCGGGGGAGGTGCGGCGGCGGGCGTGCGCACGGCGGGCGTGCTCGAGGTCTGGGGCGGGCGCTGAAGGGTGTCGGTCACGGGAATGCCTCCGGGCCCGGGGCGCGTGCGCACGACGATCATCTCGTCGGGGGCATCGTGGACCTCGGCGGCCGACTCGTGGTCGACCCCGGTCTGCACGATGCAGCACACTCGTCGCGGGCCATGCTGCTGGCGGGTGGATTGGGGGGGGATTGCCACTCCACGACGAGGGCGCTCATCCAGTGTGACATGCCACCCCCGGGGGCTCGCAAGGCCCCCGAACGAGAAACCGAACGACGTTCGCTCGCGGCGAGCGAACCGGGCGGCGATCCGGCGTCCGGCCGGATTCCCGGACCGGATCTCGAGACCGGTCGGGGACGAGGAGGCGCGGGTGGCGTGCCCGCGTCCCGTCACCGCGCGTACCCTGGTCGCCATGAGCACCGACACCGCCCCCGACCGCATCCTGATGTTCGGCGCCGAGTGGTGCCGTGACTGCCGCCGCTCGAAGGCGCTGCTCGACCGTGAGGGCGTGGCCTACGACTACGTCGACCTCGAGGCCGTCGCCGACGGTGCCGACCGCGCCTACGCCGTCAGCGGTCGCACGCAGATCCCCGTCGTGGTCTTCCCCGACGGCAGCCACCTGGTCGAGCCGACCGACGCCGAGCTCGCCGCCAAGCTCTAGCGCGGCACCGCGTCACCTCGCCACGCGCCGACCCTCCACCCCGCCACGAAGTGAACAACCCGCCACGCGAACGTGTGGCGGGTCGTTCACTTCGTGGCGGGATGCCCGGCGACGCGCTCGTACGTCGTGAGCGCGTCGTACGACTTCGCCGGCCCGCGCACCGTCCACCGCTCCTCGAACGACGTCGGTGAGAGCACCCGGGTCTCGACGAGGTAGGCGTCCGGTGCGCACGGGTGGTGCGCCTCCCAGGCACCCGACCGCAGGTCGAGGTCGACGAAGTGGCGGCCGTCGGCGAAGCGCACGTCGAGCGACCCGTCACCCCGGGCCGCGTAGCCGAGTCGTCGGGTGGCGCGCGTCCGCCGGTCGGCCACGACGAGCTCGCCGGCCTCGTCGTAGGTCGCCACGAGGTCGGAACCCGCCCGCGCCTCCTCGATCGTCGCCGTCCCGTCGAACCGGGCGTGCTCGCCGGTGCGGTGGTCGTCGATCTCGCGCGTGACGGACCACCGGCCGAGCAGCAGCGAAAGCGTCTCAGCCGGCATGTCGATCGACGACCACGGAGAACCCCTCTCAGGCGGTCCCCCTCGACGACCGCGGGAGGACACCCGATCTTCGCGCACGGCCGTCGACGGACCAAGTCGCGGTGGCGTGGCGGCCTGGTGCCGCGCGCTCGTGACACACCACACCGCGTTTCGTGCACCGCACCACGACCAGTCGGGGTGCGGTGCACGAAACGCGGTGCCGTGTGAGCGGGCGCCTAGTGGCGGGTGGGGTCGTCCGAGTCCTTGGCGACCGTGACCTTCTCGCCGTCGACCTCGTCGCGCTTGGCCTTCTGGGCGTCGCCGCGGGTCTTGGCGAGGCTGGCGATCGTGGCCACGGTGATGGTCGCGCCGATGAAGAGCAGCGAGAACCAGATCGGGATCTCGGGCACCCACAGCAGCGGTTCGCCGCCGTTGATGAACGGCACCTCGTTGACGTGAAGGGCGTGGAAGACGAGCTTGACGCCGATGAACGCGAGGATGATCGCGAGGCCCTGCGACAGGTACACGAGGCGCTCGAGCAGCCCGCCGATCAAGAAGTAGAGCTGGCGCAGACCCATCAGGGCGAAGGCGTTGGCCGTGAAGACGATGTACGCCTCGTTGGTCAGGCCGTAGATCGCGGGGATCGAGTCGAGGGCGAAGACCAGGTCGACGAAGCCGATCGCGATCACGCAGAGCAGCAGCGGCGTCACGAAGCGCTTGCCGCCCTTCTTGACGGTGAACTTGTCCTCGTGGAACTCGTCGTCGACGGGCAGGACGCGGCGGGCGATCTTGACGAAGGCGTTGTCGGCCGCGTTGCCGCCGTGGTCGCCCTTGATCTGCTGGTAGGCCAGCACGAAGAGCAGGGCACCGAAGAGGTAGAAGACCCACGAGAAGTTCTCGATCAGCGCGGCGCCGGCGGCGATGAAGCCCGCACGCATGATGAGCGCGATGACGATGCCGATCATCAGCACCTTCTGCTGGTACATGCGCGGCACGGCGAACCCGGTCATGATCAGCAGGAAGACGAACAGGTTGTCGATCGACAACGCCTTCTCGGTGAGGTAACCGGCGAAGTACTCGCCGCCGAAGCCCCAGCCGCTCACGAAGCCGATGCCGACGCCGAACAGCAGCGCGAGGCCGATGTAGAACGCCGACCAGCGGGCGGACTCGCCGATCGTCGGCTCGTGCGGCTTGCGCACATGGGTGAAGAACTCGAACACGAAGAACGCGATGGTGACAGCGATCGTGATGAGCCAGGTGGTCAGTGAGACGTCCACGGGGATGCTCCGGGTGGGTCGGGCTGATGAGGCGGGTCGGGCTGAGCGGCGCGAACGGCCGGACAGCGGAGAAGGCTCCTGACGAGCGGAAAGGCTCCTGACACGACGGTACGTGGGGGTCCGCTGGGGGCGTGCCCTCAAGCGACCGTGACAGTGCTGAGAAGCTGCAGTGCGTGCAAGGCCCGCACCCGCGTCACCGGGGCGGTCGATGCCCCGGCCGGCACCGAGGCAGGAGGCGCCCCGGCTACGACCGGGACGGCAGGTGCACCCCGGCGAGCATGCAGCGCACGGACCCACCGGCGAGCTCGATCGTCGGCACCTCGAGCGGCAGTGGCCGTGCGTGCCGCGACACGGTGCGGCGTTGCGACGGGGTGAGGGACGTCCATCCTCGTGCCGAGATCGCCAGCACGGGCCCGTCGGCCCCCGCCAGTTCGAGCGCGTTGCCCGCGAACTCGCCGAGTTGGGTGCGGGTCAGGGCGACCACCTCGCGCCCGGAGGCCGACAGGCGCTCGACCACGCGCCTCCGTTCGCTCGGTGACGCGATCGACTCGAGACCGACCAGGGCGAACCGCGACGCCACGCTCATCATGACGTTCGTGTGGTAGATCGGCACGCCCGTCGCGTCGGTCGCGGTGAAGGTCAGGGGCTCGTAGCCGAGGTCGGAGCAGACCAGGGCGACGGCCGCCCGGTCGGCCCGGTGCGAGAGCGCGACGTAGGCGACGCGCCCGACGTGGTCGAGGACGAGCGCCCCGGTGCCCTCGACGACGATCCCGCGCCGTTCGAGCGGGGAACGGTCGAGCACCTCGGTGACGCGGTACCGCTCGCGCAGCAGGTCGACGACGTCCGTGCGTCGCTCGCCCCGACGGTTGGGCGAGTGCATCGGGTAGAGCACCACCCGGCCGTCGTCGTGGGTCGAGAACCAGTTGTTCGGGAACACCCCGTCGGGCCGGTCGGTACGCTCGTCGTCGACGAGGTGCACCGTGACGCCCGCCGCGCGCAGTGCCTCGGCCGCCCGGGTCACCTCGTCGAACGCGCGCGCCGCGAGCTGGGCCCGGGTCGCGTCGACCTCGGCCGGGTCGGTCTGGAACGCGTTGTCGGCCGCGGTCTGCGGGTTCGGCGTGAAGTGGTGCGGCCGCACCATCACGACCGCGGCGGGCGACTGGAGGGCCGTCCGCGCCTCCTCGTCGGCGCTTCGGGTGCGCGAGGAGGCGCGGAGTGCGGGGGACGCCGGCGGCGTCACCACGGCGGTCGCCGGGGACGAGGAGGCGCGGGGCGGGGGAGCGACGGTCGTCACGACGGTCTCGGCGCGGCTTCTGCGGTGGGTGCGGTCCGGGGCGGTCGGGGGCTCAGACGCCGACGGGTCGGCGGGCGGCGACGAGGCCGAACAGGTCCTTCGGGTCGTCGGGGTCGGCGACGAGGTCGATCTCGACGGCGTAGTCGGTGCCGACGACGTCCTGTCGGAGGTACTTCAGGGCGCACACGTCCTCGATGGCGAAGCCGACGGAGTCGAAGATCGTGATCTGCTCGTCGCTCGTGCGCCCGGGGCGCTGCCCGGCGACGACCTGCCACAGCTCGGTGACGGCGAAGTCGGCCGGCTGGTGCTGGATCTCGCCCTCGACGCGGGTCTGCTCGGGGTACTCGACGAAGACGTCGGCCCGGCGCAGCGTCGCGGGGTCGAGCTCGGTCTTGCCCGGGCAGTCGCCGCCGATCGCGTTGACGTGGACGCCGGGGCGGACGGCTTCGTCGGGCAGGACGACCGCGTTCTGCTTGTCGGCCGTGCAGGTCGTGATCACGTCGGCGCCGTCGGCCGCCTCGCCGGGGCTCGCGCAGACCGTGATGTCGAAGCCGAGCGGCTCGAGGTTGCGGACGAACTTCGCCGTGGCGCCGGGGTCGACGTCGAACACGCGGACCGTGTCGAGCCCGAGGGTCGAGCGCATCGCGAGGGCCTGGAACTCGGCCTGCGAGCCGGCGCCGATCAGGGCGAGCACGCGCGAGTCGGCCCGGGCGAGACGCTTGGCGGCCATCGCGCTCGTGGCGGCGGTCCGCAGCGCGGTGAGGATCGTCATCTCGGCGAGGAAGGTCGGGTAGCCCGTGTCGACGTCGGCGAGCACGCCGAACGCGGTGACGGTCTGGTAGCCGCGGCCCGGGTTCGACGGGTGGCCGTTGACGTACTTGAAGCCGTAGGTATCGCTGTCGCTGGCCGGCATCAGCTCGATGACGCCGATGGGGCTGTGGGAGGCGACGCGGGGCGACTTGTCGAAGGCGGGCCACCGGGCGAAGTCGCGTTCGAGGGCGGTCACCATGCCGCTGGTGATCGGGCCGACCCCGCGGTCGGTGACCCATCGGATCATGTTCTGCACGTCCACGAAGCGCACCACGGCGACCTCCTCCTGCTCGGCCCGGTTCGGTCGTCGCGTCCGGGTGGCACCACGTTAGGACTGGGCGATGTGCAGCCACAATCACCATCGAGCGCCATTCCGCACGCTCGATCACCCGTAGTGCGCGGTCGTGCTGTACGTTTCGATCCATGGCGGATCTCGACGAACTCGACCGGCGCCTCCTGGCGGCCCTGCGGGTCGACGCGCGCGAGTCGGCCGCGAGCCTCGCGCGGCGGTTGGGCGTGACGCGGGCGACCATCACCTCACGGCTCGACCGGCTCGAGGCGTCGGGAACGGTGCTCGGCTACACCGTGCGGGTGCGAGAGGCCGACGATCCCGACCTCATCCGTGCGATCGGCTTCATCGAGATCGAGGGGCGGTCGACCGACCACGTCATCCGGCAGCTGCGCGGGTTCCCCGAGGTGGCGTCGCTCCACACGACGAACGGCGGCTGGGACCTCGTCGCCGAGCTGCGCACGTCGTCGCTCGGCGAGTTCGACCGCGTGCTCGCCCGCATCCGCAGCGTCGAAGGCGTCGTCAACAGCGAGACCAGCCTGCTGCTCAGCTCCGTCCTCCGCTGATCGGCACCTGCGCGGCGCCGCCGTCCTCGGTCGGGTCGCTCCAGGGGTGCTCAGGCCGCGCCGCGCCTCCCGGCGACGATGCTCTTCAGGGCCTCGTCGAGGTGCGGGTGGACGAACTCGTACCCGCCGTCGACGAGGCGCTCGGGCAGCACCCACCGGCTCTTGAGCACGAGCTCGGTCTCGGTGCGGAGCACGGCCGTGCCGAGCTCGAGCATCCACCGCCAGGCCGGCAGGCCGAACGGCACGCCCAGCACGCGACGGAGGGTGCGCATCACGGTGCGGTTGTCGCTCGGGTTCGGGGACGACAGGTTGAGCGGGCCCTCGACGGACGAGTCCGCACGGGCGAAGCGGATCGCCCCGAGCACGTCGTCGACGTGGATCCAGCTGAACTTCTGCCGTCCACCGCCGCGACCCTCGTGGTGGTACGTGCCGGCCGCGAGCCGCGCCCGGGTGGCCGGCCACGGGCCGTCGAACTGCGGCCCGCCGAGGCCCACCCGCACCAGGTTCATCAGGGGGGCGAGCGCGCTGCCGTCGCCCAGCACGATGGCCATGCGCAGGGCGACGCGGCGGGTGGCGGGCAGCTCGCCCGAGAAGAACTCGGCCTCCCAGGCGGTGGCCACGTCGACCGAGAACCCCGACCCGATCTCGCCGTCCGACTCGGTCATCGGGCGGTCCTCGGCGTGGCGGTAGATCGTCGCCGTCGACGAGTTCGTCCAGACCCGAGGAGGCGCGGTGCACGCGAGCACCGCCTCCTTCAGTTCGCGCGTGGTCTCGACGCGCGAACGCACGATCTCGGCGCGGTTCTCCGGGCCGTAGCGGCAGTTCACGCTCTTCCCGGCGAGGTTGACGAGCAGGTCGGCGCCCTCGAGGAGGGCGGTGATGCCGGCGGTGTCACCCCATGACGCGTCGGGTCCGTGGCGGCCGATCAGGCTGACGCGGGCACCTTCGGCGCGGAACGCGGCCGCGAGGTGCTGCCCGATGAAGCCGCTGGCTCCGGCGAGGACGATGTGGTCGGTCATGGGCTCAAACTAGGGGACCGGACGGTCACCGTCGGCGCGGTCCCTCGACGTCGAGAAGTCCTCACCTGTGGGACGCCGGTTAGCCTCGTCGGCATGAGCCATCCCCTCGTGACCGCCGCCGAGCTCGACGCCACCCTGACGGGCGGGGGAGTCGTGCGCCTGCTCGACGTCCGGTGGCGGCTCGACCGGCCGGACGGCCGCCCCGCCTTCCGCGAGGGGCACCTGCCCGGCGCCGTCTACGTCGACCTCGACTCCGAGCTCGCCCGGCACGGTGAACCCGTCGAGGGGCGTCATCCGCTGCCCGACCGGGCCGACCTGCAGGCCGCCGCCCGGCGGTGGGGACTCCGCGACGGGGACGCCGTCGTCGTGTACGACGACCTCGGCGGGCAGTCCGCGGCCCGCGCGTGGTGGCTGTTGCGGGCCTCGGGCGTCGCCGACGTGCGTCTGCTCGACGGCGGGCTCGCGGCCTGGACCGACGCGGGCCTGCCCGTCGAACAGGGCGATGCCGACGTGGTGCCCGGCGACGTCACCCTCGGCGACGATCCGTGGCCCGTGATCGACGCCGACGAGGCGTCCGCGTGGCCCTCCACGGGCGTGCTGGTCGACAGCCGGGCCGCCGAGCGCTACCGCGGCGACGTCGAGCCGGTCGACCCGCGAGCCGGTCACGTCCCGGGCGCCGTCAACCTGCCCACTGCGGGCAACCTCGACCCGTCGGGCCGCTTCGTCGACGCCGCCGCGCTGCGGACCCGGTTCGAGGAGGCGGGGGTCACTCCTGCGACGCCGGTGGCCGTCTACTGCGGGTCGGGCATCACGGCGGCCCACAACGCCCTGGCCGCGACGATCGCCGGGTTCGACCCCGTGCTCTTCGCCGGGTCGTGGAGCGCCTGGTCGAACGACCCCGCGCGACCCGTCGCCACCGGCGACCGCCCCGACTGAGTCGCGACCGGGGTCGCCGGGGCGCGGTCCGTCAGTCGGCGTGACCCGGTTCGGGCACGGTCGTCCGGTCGTCGACCACCGCGTCGACGGCGGTTCGACGCAGGTCGTCGATCGCGTTCATCGCCGCGCCCTTCTGGCGATGGCCCTCGGAGGAGGCGATGACCACGCCGTTGCCGGTGGTGAGGGCGAAGCGGTACTCGCCCGAGGCGTCCTGGGTGACGACGAAGGTGCCTGCCATGGGGGTCCCCTTGCACGAAGTGGTGCACGCGCTCTGCGTGGCGACAGCATAGGGCCGCACCCCGGGCGGGAGGCCACGCGCGTCGCGGAGTCGGGTGGCTCCTCCCGCGGGTCGGCCACCGGTAGTACTTGACATGTGACATTCCAACTGCCACACTGTGTGAGTCGGTGCGGCCGCCCGCGAGTCTCGTCCCCCCTCCGAGACCGGGCGGCCGCACCGGTCCGTCTCGGTCGCGCGCCGAGCACACGAGAGCGCCCGGCCCCGGATGGCAGTCGCGGGGTCGGGCGCTCTCGTCGTCCCGGGCGGTGGCCGCGGGTCTCGGGTGCTAGGTCAGTCGGCCAGCAGGACCGCCATGGCGCCCTTCAGGGCCTCGCGGTCGCGGCGCAGCTTGGCGACCTCCGCCTCGAGCTCGGCGACGCGTTCGGCCGTGGCGGCCGACCCCGAGCCCGGGGGGCGACCTCGGCGCGGGGCCGCGGTGGTCGACGGGGCGGGCTCGTCGTCGTCCGAGGTGACGTCGAGTTCCCTCTCGACCGCGTCGTCGGGTGCCGGCGTGGGGGCGGTCGCCCGCTCGTGGGCTCGGATCCAACCGCGCAGGGACTGCTCGCCGACCTCGAACTCGGACGCCGTCTCGCGGATGATCGACCGGTTGCCCGGCTCGGCCTCGCGACGCTCGAGCACCCGGGCGAGCGACTTCTCTCGCGTCTCGTCGCTGTACTTCTGTTCGAAAGGCATGTGCGCTCCTGGTGTCGAGACACGGTGTCGTGTCGGCTCATTGAATAGCCCCCGTGATGACCGTACTGTACGGTGACGTACGAGCGCACGGTTATGACGACAACTCACGTAACCGATCATGTCGCGCATGTTGACGGATGGTGTAACACGACCGTCGATGGGCGTCAGGTGTCGCCGATGCGACCGCCGCCGCCGGGGTGGCGCCCCACGGCGACTCGCGGCGGAACCGCCCGTCCTCCGGGAGTTGTCGAGGCGGACCGCTTAAGGTGTCAGGGTGTGGCGAGCCGACAGACAGCATGACAACGACGACGACGAGAACGACTCCGTCGCCGTCCCGACCGGCGCGCCCACGGGCGTGATCACACCCCACGCCGTCAGCCTCGGGCACCCGGGTCAGTCCCTGGGCAACGTGGCCGAGCCCGTCTGGAACACCTGGCGCGAGTCCCTCCGCCGGGTGGGCGGCCCCTCCACGCTGCTGCACTTCGGCGACTCGCAGCGGTCCCGCATCGAGCTGAGCACGACCCACCCCGGTGGCCTCGCGCAGTTCATCACGGGCAAGACGACCCTGCTCTCCAGCCTGATCCGCGACGACCTCGCCCTGCGCACGGCCCGTGCCGCGGCCGGTGAGATCGCCGCCAAGGGGCTCGAGCTGAGCACGGTCCGCGGCATCGACGCCGTCCACCTGGCCATCGGCGTCGCCGCCTGGTCCTTCGCCGGAGAAGACTTCCGGGCGCCCGTGTTGCTGCGGCCGTTGGCGATCCGTCGCCACGGGCGTGACTTCGAGGTCAAGCTGCTCGGCGAGCCCTTCCTCAACCCGGCGTTGGTCGACGCGCTGCACGACCAGTTCGGCATCACGCTCGACGCCGAGTCCTTCGTCTCCCTCGCCAGCCGAGAGGGGTCGTTCACGCCCAACCCGGTCATCGACCGGCTCCGTGGGCTGACCGCCCACCTCGAGTGGTTCACGGTGCAGCCCCGCCTGGTCGTCTCGACCTTCACCGAGGTCTCGACCGAGATGGCCCTCGACGCCCGCGAGCTGGGGCACCCGGTGCTCGACGCGCTCGCCGGCAACCCGATGGCCATCCGTCAGGTCGAAGAGGCCTACCGCCCGACCACCGCCACGCCGCAGGACGAGCGCAGCCCCGAGACCGACACCCTGCTGCTCGACGCCGATCCCGAGCAAGAGAACGTCGTGGCCCAGATCGCCGCGGGCAACTCGGTCGTCGTCAAGACCCTGCCGGGGACCGGTGGCACGCAGACCATCGTCAACGCGGTGGGTCGTCTGGTGTCGCAGAACAAGCGCGTCCTCGTGGTCAGCGCCCGCCGGGCGACCCTGCGCGGCATCACCAGCCGTCTCGCCGAGGTCGGCCTGCCGGGCGTCGCCGTCAGCCCGACCACGCTGCGTCGTGACGTGATCCGGTCGATCTCCCGCAACGAGAAGGCCACCCACCCGCAGATGGGTGAGGTCGACGACGCCCTCGTGCGCCTCCGCAAGGTGCTCGTCGACTACCGCGGCGCCCTCAGTCGCCGGGATCCCGAGCTCGGCGTCTCGGTGCTCGACTGCCTCACCGAGCTCTCGCGGCTGGCCCTGTTGCCCGCCGCCCCGGCGACCACCGCCCGCCTCAGCCGACGCAGCATCGCCGCCATGGTCGACGGTCGCGGCCGCGTCGCCGAGACGATGGTCGGTGCCGCCAACCTGGGCGAGTTCAAGTACGGCCCGGGCGACTCGCCCTGGTACGGCGCGCGCTTCACCGAGAGCGTCGGGGCCGGTGACGCGCACCAGCTCGCCAAGAACCTCCACCACCGCGACCTGCCGCGTCTGCTCGAGCGCGCCGAAGAGGTGATCGGCAGCACGCGCATGCGCCCGTTCGAGAGCGTCGCCGAGCTCGGCGTCTACCTGCGCCTGCTCACCGAGATCCGCGACACCCTCGACAAGTTCATGCCCGTCGTGTTCGACCGCTCGGTCGCCGAGCTCGTCGCCGCGACGGCGCCGAAGCGCGAGGCGCCCGACATGTCGAGCGCCAACCGACGTCGGCTCAAGAAGCTCGCCCGCGAGTACGTGCGACCCGGCGTCCACATCGCCGACCTGCACGGTGCGCTGCAGCGCATCCAGCAGCAACGCGTCGTCTGGCAGCGCTACGTGTCGGCGGGCACCCCGCCCGAGGTGCCGACGGGCATCGCCGACACGCACGTGCTGCACCAGCAGGTGTCGCAAGACCTCGAACGGCTCGACGGCCCCCTCGGCCTGACGGGTGACGACGGGCTCACCGAGATCGGCATCGTCGAGTTGCAGCAACGTCTCGAGGCCTTGGCCGCCGAGAGCGACGTCCTGCAGAACCTCCAAGAGCGCACCGAGCTCATGACGACCCTGCGCGACCTCGAACTGACCCCGCTGATCACCGACCTGGCCAACCGCCACGTGCCGGAGCACCAGGTCGCGGCCGAACTCGAGCTCGCCTGGTGGCGCTCGGCGCTCGAGTCGCTGCTCGAGGCCGACCGGGCCCTGCTCGGCGCCAACACCGCGATGCTCGACCGACTCGAGGCCGACTTCCGCCTCGTCGACGAGGCCCACGCCGCGGGCAGCGCCCAGTTGCTCGCGTGGCTCCTGGCCGAGAACTGGAAGATCGGGTTGGTGGACTGGCCCGACGAGGCGTCGGCGCTCAAGGGCCTGCTGCGTCAGGGCCACCTCACCGCTCGCCTGCTGCACGACGCGGCTCCGCACTTGTCGCGCGCCATCGCTCCCGTCTGGGTCGCGTCGCCGTACGAGGTCCACACCATCGCCGACACCGTGCCGTTCGACACGGTCGTGCTCGTCGACGCCGGGGCCACGACCCTGGCCGAGAACGTCGGGGCGATCCGTCGGGGCAAGCAGACGGTCGCGTTCGGCGACCCCGTGACCCAGACCCCCTCCGAGTTCGACATCGGCGTCGTGCCGGGCAAGCCGCCCGTCGACGCGGACGAAGAGGCCCTGGCCGCGTCGCACTCCGAGAGCGCCCTGGCGCGGCTCGCGACCCTGCTGCCCACGCTCTCCCTCACGCGCAGCTACCGTGCCGGCGGAGAAGACCTCGCCGAACTCGTCAACCGTCGTTTCTACGGCGGTCGCATCGAGTCCCTCCCCTGGGCGGGCAGCTTCCTCGGCCACGGCAGCATCGCGCTCGACTACGTCTCGGGCGGCACCGCCGTCCCCGATCCCGAGTCCGGTGCCGTCGAGAGCGTCGACGCCGAGGTCGACCGCGTCGTGTCCCTCGTCCTCGAACACGCCCGCACGCGCCCGAGCGAGTCGCTCATGGTCTTGACGGCGTCGGCCAAGCACGCCATCCGCGTTCAGCAGGCCGTGCTGACCGCCGTCTCGGGGCACAAGGACCTGACCGAGTTCGTCGTGGGCGACCGCAGCGAGCCGTTCATGATCGCCACCCTCGAGCAGAGCGTCGCGCAGAGCCGCGACCACGTCGTGTTCTCGATCGGCTACGGCCGCACCCCGCACGGCCGCGTGCTCAGCGACTTCGGGCCGCTCGGCCAGCCGGGTGGCGAGCGCCTGCTGGCCGTGGCCATGACGCGTGCGCGTCGTTCGATGGTCATCGTCACCTGCTTCCAGCCGGGTGACATCGACTCGAGTCGCATGGGCCACGGAACGGTCGCGCTCAGCGAGATCCTCACCGAGGTGCAGGCCCGGACGTCGGCCGAGCACGTCCCCGACGACAGCGAGCCCATGCTCGTCGACCTGGCCCGCCGGCTCGAGGTCAAGGGCATCCCCGTCGCGCTCGGGCACCGGGGCAAGCTCGGTCTCGTCGCCGCCCACGACGGCGTCTGCGTCACGATCGAGACCGACACGACGCTCTCGCGCACCAGCCTGCGCGAGTCGCTGCGCTCGCGTCCCGAGGTGCTGCGGCGGCTCGGCTGGCACTACATCCGCGTGCACGCGTTCCAGCTCTTCACCGATCCCGACGCCGTCGCCGAGCGCGTCGCCGAGGTGCTCGGCATCGGTGACTCGCACACGCACGAGGTGCCGGCCCTGTCGGCCAGCCAGCACGTCAACCGTCGATGACCGCAGGAGGCGCGGCGTCCGAGGGCGACGCCCCTCACGCCCTCGAGGCGGCCGAGCCGAGCCCCCTGGTGGTGCGTCGGCGGTCCGGGCGCCGCGTCAGCACCGACCCGGTGCCGGGCAGCGACCCCACGCCCGCGCCCGAACCCGCTCGGCAGGGGTCGAGCGAGAACGACCAGCGACTGCGTGCCGACGTCCCGCCGCACTGGGGCTGAGTCGGCCTCGGGCGGCGACACACGCCCGGCGTCGGCATGAACCACGAATGCGACGATGACCCCCGATTCCGGGGGGTTCATCGTCGCATTCGGGGTTCACGGGCGGTCGTTGCCCGGGGGAGCCGCCGGGGCGTCAGCGGCTGCCGAGCGGACCGTTCTCGCTGTGGGGGTCGCGCGACTCGAGCACGGGTGCGGCGTGGGAGCCGCCGCCGACGGCGGGTGCGGCCTGCGCACGCAGCAGGTCGCGGATCTCGCTGAGCAGTTCGACGTCGGTCGGCGGGACGTCGGCGGGGGTCTCCTCCGCCTTCTGCTTGGCGAAGGTGCGCTTGAGCAGGTTGTTGACCGGCAGCACGAGCACGAAGTAGACGACGGCCGCGATGATCAGGAACTGGATCGCGGACCCGATGACGGCGCCGAACTTCAGCTGGGCCTCGCCGCCGGCGAGCGTCGGGATCGTGACGATGAGCGCCTCGTCGAGCATGGTCGCGTTGAACGCGGCCCCGATCAGCGGGTTGAACACGTTGGTCACGAGCGACGTCACGATGGCGGTGAAGGCCGCACCGATGACGACCGCGACGGCGAGGTCGATGACGTTGCCGCGCAGGATGAACTCTCTGAAACCCTTCACGGGCGACTCCTTCTGATCGGACGAGATGAGATTCTCGACGTCAAGCAAACCACGGAGGCGCGCTCGGGTGGCCCCGCCGGTCGCCGCGGCCTGTCAGGACGAGCTGGACGAGCCGCCCGACGAGCTCGAACCGGACGAGCTCGAACCGGACGAGCCGGAGCCCGACGAGCCGGAGCCGGACGAGCCGCTGCCGGACGAGGACGAACCCGACCCGCTGCCCGAGGCGCCCGACGAGGACGAGCCGCTCGCGCCTCCTGAGCTCTTGTCGGACGACGATCCCTTCTCGCCGGAGCCGCCCGACGAGCCCGAGCCCGACGTGCCCTTCGAACGCGAGTCGGTGCGGTAGAAGCCCGACCCGTTGAAGGTCACGCCGACGGGGCTGAACACCTTGCGGAGCTTGCCCTGGCAGACCGGGCAGACCGTCAGCGTGTCGTCGGTGAACGACTGGACGATGTCGAAGGCGTTGTCGCACTCGGTGCAGCGGTAGGAGTAGGTGGGCACGGAGGCGCTCCTGAAGGAAGGCGAGTCTAGAACTCGTGGATGCCGGAGGGGGTGACGACGCCGTCGACGGGTTGGTCGTGCCGCTCTCGGGGCACCGACTCGACGTACTCGGGGTCGAACACCACAGCATAGACGGGCGGACGACGCTCCATCGAGCCGAGGGTCTTGTCGAAGTAGCCCCGGCCCCAGCCCATGCGCATGCCGCCGTGGTCGATGGACGCCGCGGGCACGACGATCAGGTCGACGTCGTTGACCGCCATCGGGCTGAGCACCTCGCCGACGGGCTCGGGCAGGTCGAAGAGGCCCCGGGTCTCGCTCTCGCCGTCGCCCACCGCCCAGTCGAGCAGGCCGTCGGCCCGCGTGATCGGGAACAGCACGCGGACGTCGTTCGCGAAGGCCCAGTTCAGGAACGGACGCGTGTTCGGCTCGACGTCGGTCGACAGGTAGGCCGCGATCGAGCGCACCGACAGGCCCGTCGCGAGGTCGGTGAGGTGCCGCGTGATGCCCTCGGTGGCCTGGTCCCTCTCGTGCGCACCCAGGGTGCGACGCTTCTGGCGGATCTCGGCTCGCAGGGCGCGTTTGGCGTTGCCGACGTCGTCAGTCATGACGACGAGCTTAACCGTCCGACTATTAACCTCCGCGAAACGTCGGGGATGGATACGCTGACCCGCATGGGCTTCACGATTTCTAAAGCAGTCATTCCCGCCGCGGGCCTGGGGACACGATTCCTGCCCGCCACGAAAGCAATGCCGAAGGAGATGCTGCCGGTCGTCGACAAGCCGGCGATCCAGTACGTCGTCGAGGAGGCCGTCAACGCCGGCCTCACCGACGTGCTGATGATCACGGGACGCAACAAGAACGCGCTCGAGAACCACTTCGACCACGTCAGCGAGCTCGAGGAGACGCTGAAGAAGAAGGGTGACCACGACAAGCTCGCCAAAGTCAACCAGTCGACCGACCTCGCCGACATGCACTACGTGCGCCAGGGCGACCCGCTCGGCCTCGGCCACGCGGTGCTCCGCGCCAAGATGCACGTCGGTCGCGAGCCGTTCGCCGTGCTGCTCGGTGACGACATCATCGACGCACGCGACCCGCTGCTGACGCGCATGGTCGAGGTGCAGGGGCAGAAGAACGCCACCGTCATCGCCCTCCTCGAGGTCGACCCCTCGCAGACCCACCTCTACGGCATCGCCACGGTCGAGAAGACCGACGAGGACGACGTCGTCAAGGTCACCGGCCTCGTCGAGAAGCCGGCCCAGGGCGAGTCGCCCTCGAACCTGGCCATCATCGGCCGCTACGTCATCCGCCCCGAGGTCTTCGACGTCCTCGAGAAGCAGGAGCCGGGCAAGGGCGGCGAGATCCAGCTGACCGACGCCCTCATGAAGATGGCCGGTGCCGAAGAGTGGACCGGCGGCGTGTACGGCGTCGTCTTCCGTGGCCGTCGGTACGACACCGGCGACAAGCTCGACTACATCAAGGCCATCGTCCAGCTCGCGTCCGACCGCGAGGACATCGGTGGCGAGCTGCGCCCGTGGCTGCAAGAGTTCACCGCCGGGCTCGAGAAGTAAGCAGGCGACTCGTTCCGTGACGAACATCCCCACGCTGACGGAGGGGGCGGTGACCATCCGCCCCCTCCGTCTCCGTGACACCCGCGACCTCGACCAGGCCCTGATGGAGAACCGGTCGTGGCTGCGGCAGTGGGAGGCCACCAACCCGAACGGCTTCACCAGCCACGACGTGCGCGGCAGCATCCGCTCGTTGCAGACGAACGCCCGGGCGGGGCTCGGTCTGCCGTTCGCGATCGAGCTCGACGGCCGGTTCGTCGGCCAGCTGAACGTCTCGGGCATCGCCTACGGCTCGCTCGGCTCGGCCACCATCGGCTACTGGGTGACCCAGGCGGCGGCGGGCCACAACGCGACGCCGATCGCGGTGGCACTCGCGACCGACCACTGCTTCCGGGCACTGGGGCTCCACCGCATGGAGATCTGCATCCGGCCCGAGAACGCCCCCAGCCTGCGCGTCGTCGAGAAGCTGGGCTTCCGGTACGAGGGTCTGCGGCGGCGGTACATCCACATCAACGGTTCGTGGCGCGACCACTTCTGCTTCGCGCTGGTCGCCGAAGAGGTCCCCGAGGGTGTCCTGCGTCGCTGGACCACGGGCACCGTGCCGGTCGGGCAGGGCAGCGTGCCCGCCGACGCCCTGGCCGAGGCCGGGCGCGGGCTGCCGCTCTAGCGACTCCGCCGCGGGGTCGCCCGTCGGGTCGCGAGGCACATCCGTGCCGCGACACGCGGACACACCTGTCGATCAGCGGCCTCCGGGGCCCGCCCGCTCATACCTTGGTCACCATGAACATCGAGTCGTGGGGTGGAGGCGTCGTCCTCGCTCTCGTCGCCGCGCTCTGGCTCGTCTACCTCGTGCCCACCTGGCAGCGCCGACGCGAGTACCTCGCGACCGAACGCAACGCCGTGCGGCTGCAGCAGACCCTGCGCATCCTCGCCCAGACGGCCGAGGTCCCCGACGAGGTGCGCATCGAGGCGAACGCCCGCTCGGTCGCCGACGCGCAGAAGATCCTGCGACACGAGGAGGCGCGGCGCGAGGCCCTGAGGCGTGCGCACGAGGCTGCGCGGCAGCGTGCCGTCACCCGCGAGCTCGCCGCGGCCGCCCCCGTGTTGCGTGCCGCCGACCGCGACCCGGCCCTCGCCGCCCGCCGGCTCCGACGCTCGCGCCTGGTCTCGACCGTGGTGCTCGCCGTCAGCGTCGTCGCCGTCGTCGGCGGCGTCGCCGCGGGCCTGACGTCGTCGTGGGTGCTCGTCGTCGCCGGCCTCCTCTTCGGCGCCGGCGCGGTCGCGATGCTGACCCAGCTCGCCGCCGTGTCGCGGGCGCGCGCCCGCCGGGCGGTCGTCGCCCCCGTCGCGCAGCCGCTCAAGGACTTCTCCGGCGTCCTGGGCGACGGCGTCGTCATCCGCGACGAGCAGGCCTCGGCCGAGTCGCGCCTGTGGACCCCCGTGCCCGTCCCGAAGCCCCTCTACCTGCGGCGCGGCCGCCAGCGCCCCGTCCCCGACGCCTCGGTGGACGCCGCGTCGGCCGACGACGCGGCGGCCGAGCTGCAGCGGGACTCCCGTCGCTCGGTCGAGTCCCTCCGGTCGGCCCAACACGACGCCCTGCGCGAGGCCGCCCGGGCCGAGGCCGCGCTGCAGTCGACGCGACGGGCGTCGGTGGCCCGCACCGCGCCTCCCGCACCCGTCGCGGCTTCCGCCGTCCCCGCCGAGGAGGCGCGGGTCGAGCCGGTCGCGCCCCCTCGCCCCCCGAGTCGCTTCGCCCGCATGGGCATCATCGACGACCTGCCGCAGTCGGACTTCTCGCTCGACGAGGCCCTGCAGCGTCGCCGCGCCGTCTGACCCGCGGAGCGTCCGGCCCGGGTTCATCCGGGTGTCGACGAGGTGCTATCGTGGCAGAGCAGTTTCTGGGGCTATGGCGCAGTTGGTAGCGCGTCTCGTTCGCAATGAGAAGGTCAGGGGTTCGAATCCCCTTAGCTCCACCACATCAGGCCCGGGTCGATCACGACCCGGGCCTTCCTCATTCCGGCGCCGCCGTCGTCGGCCCGAGCGACCTGATGGATCCGCTGTGAGCGGGTGCGGCGGGCCGAGGGCGGTCGTAGCATCCGGGCATGTCACTCGCAGTCAGCATCGTGCAGCACGACGAACACGACCACCCGGTCTGGTACCTGCAGTACTCGTACGCCCGCGCCCTGCCCGGCGCGCCGGCCCGGGGGCCGTACCACTCCCGATCCGAGGCCGAGGAGGCGCTGCGCCACCTGCGCGACGCCGCCCACATGTACGGCGAGTTCGAGATCTCGGTGCTGCCGGCCTGACCACCCCGATTCGGCGCATGACCGCCGAGAGGTTGCGGAGGGTGAATCGATTACGACAGATCGGTAACGAAAACCGGTCGCGCAGCCTGTTCGACCCTCGGGGACGTCGAGATCACGACATGCTTGCCTGATGAGCACTCCGCAGCCGCCCTACGGCTCGTCCGACGAGCCCCGTGACCCTCGCGACGAGAACGGACGCGGCGACCAGACGCCTCCGCCGTCGGCAACCCAGCCCCCGCAGCCGGCCTACGGCACGACGCCCCCGCCGAGTGCTCCTCAGCCCGCCTACGGAGCCCCGCAGCAGCCCTACGGCGGGCAGTCGCAGGGCGACCGCTCGCAGCAGCCCTACGGCGGACAGCCGCAGCAGCCGTACGGCGGCCAGCAGCAGCCCTACGGTGGTGCCCCGACCGGCGCTCCCGCCTACGGTCAGGCCCCGCAGTCGCCTCAGGGCGGCAACGGCCTGGGCATCGCCTCGATCGTCGTCGGCGGCGTCGGACTGCTGCTGTCGTTCGTCGGGTTCGGCGTGATCCCCGCGATCGTCGGCCTCGTGCTCGGCATCATCGCGCTCGTGAAGAAGAAGGGTGCGCGCATGCTCGCCCTGATCGGCACGATCGTGTCGGGGCTGGGCGTCCTGATCGGCATCGCCGTCGTGGTCTTCGGTGTCATCGTCGGGCTCGCCTCCGTCCAGGCCATCAACGAGTCCCTGCCCACGAGCGGCTCGATCGACTCGGGTGACACCGGGACGGCCGACGGCGACGCCTCGGCCGAGAACAACGCCTTCGGCGAGACCTTCACCTACGACGACGGCATCGCCCTGACCGTCTCGGCCCCTGAGGCGTACACGCCCGGCGAGTACTCGAGCGGCGCCGACCAGGCGGCCTCCGTGGTCTTCACCGTGACGATCGAGAACGGCACCGACGCCAACTTCGACCCGATGCCCTACGAGACGGCCACCTCGGGCGGCGTCGAGGCCAGCAAGGTCTACGACTCCGACATCGAGAGCTCGCCCACGACGGTCGTCCCGGCCGGCCAGTCCATCTCGTACCGCATCGTGTTCTCGGTGGCCGACGCCGACCAGATCGTCTTCCAGATGTCCCCGTCGTTCGACTACGACGACGTGGTGTTCACCAGCTGAGCCGTTCCGCGTCCACCGGCCCCGTGTCGGGCGGAGCCCCCGTCGTCCGCGACGGGGGCTCCGTGGCGTCCGGGGCGACCGGTGTCGCGCCTCCTGCACCATGATGGTCGGGTGCCTCCGACGACCCCGACCGATGCCCCGACGCCCCACCTCTCGACCGATCCCGAGCTGCTCGCGCGGCTGAGGGCCGACCTGGCGTCGTCCGGGTTCACGGTCGAGCGGCTGCAGGGTGCCGACGCGTGGGGCTCGCACGCCGGGGCCGCACTCTTCCGCGGCGAGCGGGTCGCGGCCCGTCGTGCCCTCGCCCGCAGCGCGGCTCGCGACGAGTCCGTGCGTCCGGCCGCCACGCTCGCGTCGCTCTTCGTGCTCGGCTACCCGCAGACCGTCGACGCGGTGGCCGGCGCCCTGCCGACCCTGGGTGCCGAGGGCGCGGTCGCCCTCGGGCTCGTGGCGAGGGAGGGCGACTCGGTCCGTGCGCTCGTCGACCTCCGTCCGTACGCCTTCGTCGACGCCTCGGGCGAGGTGAGCTGGTGGATCGCCTCCGACCTCGGCGAGCTCGTCGTCGAGGGGGCGCTGCGCGAGGACCACGTGCTGGGCGTCGGGGGAGCCTCGGCGACGCTCGCCGGCCTGATGATCTCGCGCCAGGTCGACCGGGCGCTCGACCTCGGCACCGGCTGCGGCATCCAGGCGCTGCACGCGGCCCGGCACGCGCGACATGTCGTGGCCACCGACATCTCGCAGCGCGCCCTCGACTACGCGGCGTTCAACGCCGCGCTCAACCTGGTGGACGGCATCGAGCTGAGGTTGGGCAGCCTGTTCGAGCCCGTCGCTGGCGAGACCTTCGACCACGTCGTCTCGAATCCGCCCTTCGTCATCACGCCGCGGGCCGAGGGCGTGCCCGAGTACGAGTACCGCGACGGCGGCATGGTCGGCGACGACCTCGTCGCCTCGGTCGTCGAGGGCCTCGGGCGCCACCTCGCGCCGGGCGGCATCGCACAGCTGCTGGGCAACTGGGAGTCCGGAGGCGCGGGTGCGGTCGCCGGCAAGAGGGGCGCGTACTCGGTCGCCGACTGGGCGGCCCGGGGTGGCGTGCCCGTCGACGTCTGGGTCGTCGAGCGCGAGGTGCAGGACCCGACCGCGTACTCCGAGACCTGGATCCGCGACGGCGGCACCCGACCCGGTTCCGCCGACTTCGAGCGCCTGTACGAGGCGTGGCTCGGCGACTTCGAGGCCCGGGGGGTCGTCGAGGTCGGGTTCGGCTACCTGACGGTGCGTCGGCCCGCGGGCGACGCGAGCCTGCCCGTGGTGCGCACGGAGCGCCTCCTCGGCGGTCTCGGCCAGAACGACGTGGGACTCGGTGCCCACCTGCTCGGCACGCTCGACGCGATCGACCTGCTGCGCGACCTCGACGACGAGCAGCTGGCCGCGAGTCGGCTGGTCGTCGCGGGCGACGTCACCGAGGAGCGCCACTACTGGCCGGGCAACGACGACCCCACGGTCATCTCGTTGCGGCAGGGCGGCGGCTTCGCCCGCACGATCGACTCGGGCACGGCCCTGTCGGCCCTGGTCGGTGCCTGCGACGGCGAGCTCAGCGTCGGGGCCATCGTCGGCGCCCTGGCCCAGCTGCTCGGGGCCGACGAGGCCGCTCTGCGGGCGGACCTGCTGCCGCAGGTCCGCGAACTGGTGACGACGGGCATGCTGCGGGCCTGAGCCGGACGGGCGTGTCCCGTCCCGGGCCCGGAAGACGTGCCGGGCGCCGGCCGGACGGGGTCAGGCGGGCGGGGTGACAGTCGCCAGCGCGAGGCGCCAGACGAGCTCGACGTGCTCGGCCATGTCGGTGGCGGGGTCGAGCATCCACTGGATCTGCATGCCGTCGCTGACCGCGAGCAGGACGGTCGCGAGTCGGGTGGGGTCGACGCCCGCCGGCACCTCGCCCCGTCGCTGTCGGGCGGTGATCGCCTCGGCGACCTGGGCGCGGATCGACGCGTAGCGCTCGACGAAGTACGCGTGGGCGGCATGGCTCGGATCGCTCGTCGCAGCCGTCGACATGCTGGCGAACAGCTGGACCAGCCCGGGCACGTCGGCGTTGTGCCGGATGACGGTGATCAACTGCTCGACGATGTCCGCCTGCGGGTCGGCGAGCGCGAGGTCGACCTCGTCGCGTCGACGCAGGATGGCCGTAAAGAGTTCGTCCTTGCTGTCGAAGTAGTGCAGCAGCCCGGCCTGGCTGAGGCCGACCGAGTCGGCGAGCTCCCGGACCGACGTGCCGCGGAAGCCGTTGCGGGAGACCACCTCGAGCGCCGTGTCGAGGATCTCCGTGCGCTTGGCCACACCCTTCGCGTACGAACCCCGTTGTGCCATGCGGTCAGGCTAGCGCGACCGTCGGCGCTCGGGCCCGAAACCCACCGCCACTCGGTTTTCGCTGGTAGCGTCACGTCATGACCCTCCACCACGACGGCGACGCGGCCGACGACCAGATCCCTGACGACCAGGCCCGGGACGACCCGGCCCGGGACGACCAGGCCCGACTGACAGAGTTGCTCGGGCGACTCACGCTCGACGAGAAGGTGCAGCTGCTCACCGGCCGCGACTTCTGGACGACCCACCCGAACGAGAAGATCGGCCTGCGGCGCATCCTGGTCAGCGACGGCCCCAGCGGGGTGCGCGGCGAGGTGTGGGACGAGCGCTCGCCGTCCCTGAACCTGCCCAGCGCCTCCTCGTTGTCGTCGTCCTGGGACCCCGACCTGGCCCGTCGTTACGGTGCCGCGGCCGCGGTCGAGGCCCGCCGCAAGGGCGTCGACGTCGTGCTCGGCCCGACCATCAACCTGCACCGGTCACCCCTCGGCGGTCGGCACTTCGAGGCGTTCAGCGAGGACCCGGTGCTCACCGCCGAGCTCGCCGCCGCGTACGTCCACGGCGTGCAGGACAACGGCGTCGGCGCGACCCCCAAGCACTACGTCGCCAACGACTACGAGACGGACCGCTTCACCGCGAGCACCGTGGTGAGCGACCGGGCCCTGCGCGAGCTCTACCTGCTGGCGTTCGAGAAGGCCGTCACCGAGGCGCACGCCTGGCTGGTCATGTCGTCGTACAACTCGATCAACGGCGTGACCGCGACCGAGAACGAGCTGCTCGAGACGCCGCTGAGCAGCGAGTGGGGCTTCGACGGCGTCGTGGTCAGCGACTGGACCGGCGTGCGGAGCGTCGAGAGCGCGAAGCACTCGCAAGACCTCGTGATGCCCGGCCCGGACGGTCCCTGGGGCGACGCCCTCGTCGCCGCCGTGCGGGCGGGAGAGGTGCCGGAGGCCTCGATCGACCGCAAGGTGCTGCGCCTGTTGCAGCTCGCCGCCCGCGTCGGAGCCCTCGACGGCTTCGAGCCGGTCGCCGCGACGCCGACCACGGTCGAGGACGGCATCGCCTTCGTCCGCGAGGCCGCGGCCGCCGGCACCGTCCTGGCCCACGACCGGGGAGGCGCGGTGCCGGTCGACCCCGCGACCGTCCGGTCCGTCGCCGTCGTCGGCCACAACGCGCGGTTCGCGCGGACCCAGGGTGGTGGCAGCGCCACCGTGCTGCCCGAGAAGGTCGTCACGCCCGTCGAGGGCATCGAGCAGGCCTTCCCCGACGCCACCGTCACCTACTCGGTCGGCGCCGTCGTGCAAGAGGGCGTGGCCGAGCTGCCCCTCGACCGCATCGCCAATCCCGAGACGGGCGAACCCGGCGTCCGTGTGTCGTTCCGCTCGGGCGACGACGAGCTGTTCTCGGAGGACCGTCGGGCCACCGCGCTCGTCTGGTTCGGTGGCGACGCCCCCATCGAGCGCAGCGACACGGTGCGCTTCTCGACCCGCTACACGCCGGAGGTCACGGGCGAGATCCTGCTCGGCGTGGCCTCGGTCGGCCACTCGGTCATCCGCGTCGACGGCGAGGTCGTGCTCGACGGCACGAGCGAGGCCGTCGGCGACGACCTCGGCGCGGCGTTCCTCGCACCGCCGTCGCAGTCGGCGGCCGTGACGGTCGTCGAGGGGCGACCGATCGACGTCGTCATCGACCACACCATCGGGGCGAGCGCACTCGGCGGAGCCCTGAGCTACACCTTCGGCATCGAGCCCGACGACGCCGACCCGTCCGGGCTGATCGACGAGGCCGTCGCGGCCGCGGCGGCCGCCGACCTGACGATCGTCGTGGTGGGCACGAACAGCAAGGTCGAGTCCGAGGGCTTCGACCGCACCTCGCTCGACCTGCCCGGACGCCAGGACGAGCTCGTCTCGCGCGTGGCGGCGGCCGCCGCGACGACCGTCGTGGTCGTCAACGCGGGGTCGCCGGTCACGATGCCGTGGCGTGACGAGGTCGACGCCCTGTTCCTCACCTGGTTCGGTGGTCAGGAGTACGGCCACGCGCTCGGCGACGTCCTCACCGGTGCCGTCGAGCCCGGCGGCCGCCTGCCCACGACGTGGCCCGCCACGCAGGCGGACGTGCCCGTGATCGACGTCACCCCCGTCGACGGCGAGGTCGTCTACGACGAGGGCATCCACGTCGGCTACCGCGCCTGGCTGAAGGCCGGCACGACCCCGGCCTACCCGTTCGGGCACGGCCTCGGCTACACGACCTGGTCGCTCTCGGGCCTCGACGCGACCTCGACGGTGAGCGCAGGAGGCGCGGTGCAGGTGGCCGTCGACGTCACCAACACCGGCGCCCGCGAGGGCAAGCACGTGGTCCAGGTCTACGCCTCGCGCCCCGACTCCGTGGTCGACCGTCCGGTGCGGTGGCTCGTCGGGTTCGCGCCCGTCGTGGTGCAGGCCGGGGGGACGAGCCGTGTCGATGTGACCGTCCCGGCCCGGGCGTTCGCCGACTGGCGCGAAGGGTCCTGGGCCCACGAGCCGGGCGCCTTCACGGTGCACGTCGGGTCGTCCGTCGCCGAGCTGCCGCTCGAGGCGACGGTCGTGCTCGAGCGGTGAGGCGCGCCGCGTGACGCGACCCGCGCCTCCTGGTCCGTCGGATCAGGAGGCGCGGGTCGTCGATGCGCCGAGGGGGCGTCAGCCGCGGTGGTTGCCCGTGCGCTCGCCCCACTCGCGCCACGAGTACTCGGGCACGAAGCCGAGCAGGTCGCGGGCCTTGTCGCTGCTGAGCAGCGGCTCGACTCCCTCGACCGCCCGGCGCTTCTCGACCTGCGGCCAGTACTGCTCGGCGAGCACGGCCGTCGGCGTGTTCATCACGGTGTCGGACGCCGCGATGATGAACGCCTCGAAGCCGACGAGGTCGCTCTCGAGCGCCTTGCGCACGGCCTGGGCGCCGTCGCGGGCGTCGATGTACGAGAACAGGTTGAAGGTGCGCTTCTCGGGCGTCTCGTCGAAGGGGTACTCCGAGTAGTCGCCGTCGTCCATCACGTTCGAGAAGCGCAGGCCGATCAGCTTGAGCTGACGGTCCCACCGCGTGAAGTGCCGCGCCATCTCCTCCTCGACGGCCTTGCCCAGCGAGTACGACGACTCGGGGCGCACGGCGTACTCCTCGTCGAGCGGCAGGTACGGCGGATCGATGTCGAACGGGATGCCGAGCAGGGTCTCGCTCGAGGCCCAGACGACGTTGCGGATCTTCGCGGCACGGGCGGCCGCGAACACGTTGTAGCTCGACGTCACGTTGTTCGTGAAGAGGGCGGCGTTCGGCACCAGGCCGGGGGCCGGGATGGCGCCGAGGTGCACGACGGCGTCGATGTGGTCGTACCGGTCGTCCACGCTCGTGAGCGCCTGGGCGACCTGGCCGTAGTCGGTCAGGTCGACCTTGACGAAGACGACGCCCTCGACGGGGTCGGGGCTGGGGACGCGGTCGAGCAGGACGACCTCGTAGCCGTGTTCGGCGAGGTCGCGGACGACGGCACGGCCGAGCTTGCCGCTGCCGCCGGTGACGGCGACTCGGGTGGTGGGGGTGCGGGGAGACGACATCGTCGGCCCTTTCTGCCGGACGCCCGGCGGGTCTGGGGTGCGCGGATCGGGCTCCGCGCCTCCGTCGTTTCTACTAGTCGGCGGGCGTCAGTGGTCGGACGCGGGTGGTCGGGCCGACTCCGTCCCGACGCCCGGGAGGCGCGGCGGCGGTCCGCATCCGCTGGGAGCCGTGTCGGACGTGCCGGGTAGCTTCGGCCTGACCGGGGTCGACCGTCGGCCCCCGAGAGAGGCCCCCATGAGCACGCCCACGAACCCCGCGAACCACGACGCCGACGAGCGCACCGACCCGGCCGCCGTGCACGGCGACAGCCCCGAGGAGGTCGAGCTGAACGGCGAGTCCCCGGCCGACGAGGCCGCCGTCGAAGGTGCCGTCGACCAGGTCGACGGGCTCCTCGGCGGCCCGGGACGCATCGCCTGAGCCGTCGGGCCGGTCGGAGCGTCAGCCGATCGGCTGCAGCGAGTGGAAGGCGGTGCCGTGGTAGACGAGCGGCGCCGCCGTGTCGTCGACCCGGGCGCCGAGCACCTGCAGGATGACCACGACGTGGTCGCCGGCGGGCACCTCGCGGTGCACCACGCACTCGAGCCGCAGCGGGGTGCCCGACACCAGGACGGCCCCGTCGTCGGTGACGACGTGGTCGACGTCGGCGAACCGGGCGGCGCGCGTGCGCGACGAGAGCTGACGACAGAGCAGGCCCTGGTCGGCGGCGAGCACCGAGACGCCGAGGCGCGGTGCCGTGCGCAGGCGGGCCCAGGTCGCCGAGTCCTGACGCGCGGAGAACGTCACCATCGGCGGGTCGAACGAGGCCCCGACCGTGAAGCTCGAGACGACCATGCCGTCCGGGCCGTCGACCCCGGTGGCGGCGAGCGCGGCGACCCCGCTCGGGAAGGCGGCGAACGCCGAGCGTTCGACCGGGTCGAGCGACGTGGTGCGGGTCATCGGGGCTCCCGTCGAGAGATGTGAACCAGTTGGTTCATCGCGACGTTAGCCGTCCGGTGTTTCATCCGGATTACGAGGTGTTCCAATCACCTGGAAGTCACCCACCACCTCGGGCATCGTCCGAGGTACGGTGTAGTGCGCTCACCGGCTGGTTACCGGGGCGCCCGTTCCCGTCAAGCGGCCGACGAACGCAGCGTGGTCTCCTGATCCGACTTCGTGAGGTCATCGGCCGTGGGTCCGGTGGGCACGCCCTGGTCCGAGCTCCGCTCGTCGACCGGGGCGTGCCCTCTTCTCGTCCCGGAGGTCGTCGCGGACCGCGCGTCCTCGGGGTCGCGAGTCGCGCCTCCTCGTGCTTTACTTGAGGCCCCCTCACCTCGTGGAGGTTCAGGGCACGAGGCGGGGGGCCGGCCGCGGGGGCGTCGTCGCGCTCCCGCGGCCGGACGACCCGTCCGTGGTCGTCGCCCTCGGACCGGTGGATGGTGCAGGGTTGACTCATCATGTCGCCCGCTCCTGTCGCCCCCCTCGCCGCCCTGCTCCCCTCGACGCCGGGCGCCGACTCGTACGACGCCGACACGGCGTACACGGCCTTCGCCGAGTGGGCCGAGTCGCGGGGGCTGCCCCTCTACCCGGCCCAGGACGAAGCGATGATGGAGCTCGTCGGAGGCGCGTCGGTGATCCTCAGCACGCCGACCGGCACGGGAAAGTCGCTCGTCGCGGCCGGCGCCCACTTCGTCGCCCTGAGCCAGGGCGGGCGGTCGTACTACACGGCCCCGATCAAGGCCCTGGTCAGCGAGAAGTTCTTCGCGTTGGTCGAGCTCTTCGGGCCCGAGAACGTCGGCATGGTGACCGGCGACTCGTCGGTGAACTCCGACGCGCCGATCATCTGCTGCACGGCCGAGATCCTCGCGAACCTGGCCCTGCGGCACGGGGCCGACGCCGCCGTCGACCAGGTCGTGATGGACGAGTTCCACTTCTACGGCGACCAGTCGCGCGGCTGGGCCTGGCAGGTGCCGCTGTTGCTGCTGCCGCGTGCGCAGTTCCTGCTGATGTCGGCGACGCTGGGGGACGTCACCCGCATCACCGACGACCTCGCGCGGCGCACCGGTCGGCCCGTGGCGCGGGTCACGGGTGTCGAGCGTCCCGTCCCGCTGCACTACTTCTACGCGCAGACGCCCGTGCAGGAGACGGTCGAAGAACTGCTCTCGACCGGCGAGGCGCCCGTCTACGTCGTGCACTTCTCCCAGGCCGCGGCGCTCGAGCGGGCGCAGGCGCTGTCGAGCATCAAGGTCGCCAGCCGCGAGCAGCGCGACGAGATCGCCGAACTGATCGGCGGTTTCCGGTTCAGCACCGGGTTCGGCAAGACCCTCAACCGCCTGGTGCGCTCGGGCATCGGCGTGCACCACGCGGGCATGCTGCCCAAGTACCGTCGCCTCGTAGAGCAACTGGCGCAACGCGGCCTGCTGCGGGTCATCTGCGGCACGGACACGCTCGGCGTCGGCATCAACGTGCCGATCCGCACGGTGTTGCTTACGGCGCTGACCAAGTTCGACGGCACCCGCATGCGCCAGGTCAGCGCGCGAGAGTTCCACCAGATCGCCGGGCGGGCCGGTCGCGCGGGCTACGACACCTCGGGCACGGTCACGCTCCAGGCGCCCGAGCACGAGATCGACAACCTCAAGCAGATCGAGCGGGCGGGCGACGACCCGAAGAAGAAGCGCAAGATCGTCCGCAAGAAGGCGCCCGACGGCTTCGTGTCCTGGGGTGAGCCCAGCTTCACCAAGCTCATCGCCGCCGAGCCGGAGGCGCTGACCTCGCACATGCAGGTCACCCACGCCATGCTGCTCAACGTCATCGGGCGCGGCGGCGACGTCTTCGCCAACGTGCGCTCGCTGGTCTTCGACAACCACGAGCCCCTCGCCAAGCAGTACGCCATGGCCCGGCAGGCCATCTCGATCTACCGCACGCTGCGCACCGCCGAGGTCGTCGTACAAGAGGCCTCGCCCGACGGAGGCGCTCCGACCATCCGCCTGACCGTCGACCTGCAGGCCAACTTCGCCCTCAACCAGCCGTTGTCGCCCTTCGCCCTGGCGACCTTCGAGGTGCTCGACGTCGAGTCGCCCACCTACGCCCTCGACATGGTGTCCGTGGTCGAGGCGACCCTCGACGACCCCCGGCCGATCCTGTCGCAGCAGCAGTTCAAGGCCCGCGGCGAGGCCGTGGCCGCGATGAAGTCCGAGGGCATCGAGTACGACCAGCGCATGGAACTCCTCGAGGAGGTCACCTGGCCCAAGCCGCTCGACGAGTTGTTGACCGCCCTGTTCGAGACGTACGCGGCCTCGCAGCCCTGGATCGGCGACTTCGCGCTCAGCCCCAAGTCGGTCGTGCGCGACCTGTACGAGCGCGCCATGACGTTCGGCGACTTCGTGGCCTTCTACGGGTTGGCCCGCTCCGAGGGGCTCGTGCTGCGCTACCTGTCCGACGCCTTCCGTGCGTTGCGGCAGACGGTGCCGGACGAGGCCAAGACCGACGAGCTGGTCGACGTCATCGAGTGGCTCGGCGAACTCGTCCGGCAGGTCGACTCCAGCCTGCTCGACGAGTGGGAAGAGATGGTGAACCCGAGCGAGCTCGAGGCCCACGACGAGATCGTGCCCCCGACGCTCCGCAACCTCACCGCCAACGCGCGGGCCTTCCGGATCATGGTGCGCAACGAGCTGTTCCGTCGCGTCGAACTCGCCGCCCGCGACGACGCGGACGCCCTCGGGGCCCTCGACGCGGGCTCGGGCTGGGACGCCGACCGCTGGGGCGAGGCCCTCGACCGGTACTACGACGAGTACGACTCCATCGGCACGGACGCCGCGGCCCGGGGGCCGCAGATGCTCCAGGTCGAGCAACTGCCCACGGTGTGGCGGGTGCGGCAGATCCTCGCCGACCCCGAGGGCGACCACGACTTCGGCATCTCGGCCGTGGTCGACCTCGCCTCGAGCGACGAGCGAGGCGAGGCCGTCGTGACCGTCACGGCCGTCGGGCCGGCCTCCGAGCGGAGCCGACCGTCACCCGTCGAGGGGTAATCTCGTAGGGTCGCGCCCCACCCCGGCAGCCGACCAGCTCCACCCGCGTTCCACCACGAAGAGGTCGCCATGTCTCGTCTGTCCGGCAAAGTCGCCATCGTCACCGGGGCAGCCTCGGGCATCGGCGAGGCGATCGTCCGCCGGTTCGCCGACGAGGGGGCCCGGGTCGTCGCGACCGACATCGTCGACGGGGCGGCCGTGGCCGCCGAGACGGGGGCCGAGTTCGTGCAGCACGACGTCGCCAACGGCGGCGACTGGAAGCGCGTCATGGACCGCATCGCCGAGCACTACGGCCGACTCGACGTGCTGGTCAACAACGCCGGCATCGTCTCGGGTCAGTCGATCGACGTCACCCAGCTCGAGAGCTGGAACCGCGTCTTCGCGGTCAACGTCACCGGCGTCATGCTCGGCACGCGCTTCGCCATCGAGCAGATGCGCGCGAACCCCGACGGCGAGGGCGGGTCGATCATCAACCTGGCTCCGGCGACGTCCTTCCTCGGCTTCGGTGACGACGCGGCCTACACGGCGAGCAAGCACGCGCTGGTCGGGCTCACCCGGTCGAGTGCCGCTCACGCCGCCCAAGAGGGCTGGAACATCCGCATCAACTCGCTCCACCCCGGCCCGACCGACACCGCCCTGTTCCGCCGTCAGGTCGAGGCCCAGCCGCAGGTGCTCGACGCGTTCCGCGCCATGAGCCCGCGGGGTCGACTCGCCAAGCCCGACGAGGTCGCCGGGCTCGCCCTGCACCTCGCGAGCGACGACTCGGCCTTCTCGACCGGCGCCCAGTTCGTCGTCGACGGCGGGCTGTCGAGCACGCACCCCTCGATGTAGCCGCGCTGCGCTGCCCTGCGTGGTCCGGCACCGCGTTTCGTGCACGGCACCGCGTCTAGATCAGGTGCGGTGCACGATTCGCGGTGCGGTGCGGGCGGGGTGCGTCAGAAGAGCGTCGCCGGAGGCGCGGGCGGGGTCGCCGGTGCCGCGATCGGGGCGGTCGTGGCGACCGGTGCCCCCGGCCAGCCGGGCCCGGACGGCACGTCGGTGCGGTTCTGGAACGCCGTGGCCGCGCCCCGGGCCCGCACGTCGGCCGCCTCGTTCATCTCGTGGCCGACGTGGCCGCGGACCCACTCGAAGCGCACCTTCCGCCCGGCCAGGGCGGCGTCGAGCTCCTTGAGGATCTCGACGTTGAGCACGGGCTTGCCGTCGGCCTTCCGCCATCCCTTGCGCTTCCAGCCGGGCATCCACTCGGTGCAGGCCTTGATCGTGTACTGGCTGTCGCACAGGATGTGCAGGTCGTCGTCGGAGCCGGCCGTGGCGCGCAGCAGCTCGAGCACGGCGGTGAGCTCGCCCTGGTTGTTGGTGGCACGCGGCCAGCCGCCGGCCGCCCACCGCTCGTCGTCCACGTACCAGGCCCATCCGGCGGGGCCGGGGTTGCCGAGGGCCGATCCGTCTGCTGCGGCGGTGATGGTCATGCGGGGTGCTCCTTGCGTCGACGGGTTGCCGGTCCACGGTAACGTGCCGGGCGCGACCGACCGGACCCGCGCCTCCTGCGGGGGTGTCGGCGATCGCCCGGTGGGGTGGCGCCCGCCCGTGTCAGCCGTTGTGGTCGGGGTGCGACCCGGTGCGCTCGCCCGTCTCGATGCCCGCGACGGCGGCGAGGTCGCCGGCGTCGAGCTCGAAGCCGAAGACGTCGAGGTTGGCGCGGATGCGCGACGGAGTGACCGACTTCGGGATCACGACGAGGCCCTGCTGCAGGTGCCAGCGGATCGTCACCTGGGCCGGGGTGACCCCGTGCTTCGCGCCGATGCGCACCAGGGCGGCGTTGTCCAGGATGCGCCCTCGCGCCAGCGGTGACCACGCCTCGGTGACGATGCCGTGGGCGGCGTCGAAGTCGCGCAGCTCGCGTTGCTGCAACCACGGGTGCGCCTCGACCTGGTTGATGGCCGGCACGACGTCGGTCTCGGCCATCAGGCGCTCGAGGTGCGCGATCTGGAAGTTGCTCACGCCGATCGAGAGCGCGCGGCCCTCGGCCCGGATCGTCTCGAGCGCGCGGTAGGTCTCGACGTACTTGTCCTGCCGCGGAGCCGGCCAGTGGATGAGGTAGAGGTCGACGTGGTCGGTGCCGAGCTTCGTCAGGCTCTCGTCGAACGAGCGGAGCGTCTCGTCGTAGCCGTGCGCGGTGTTCCAGACCTTGGTCGTGAGGAACACCTCGTCGCGCGGCACGCCCAAGGCCCGCAGGGCCCGGCCCACGCCCCGCTCGTTGGCGTAGAACTCGGCTGTGTCGAGGTGGCGGTACCCCTCGGCGAGGGCGGTCTCGACGACCCGCTCGGCCTCGTCGTCGGCGACCTTGTAGACGCCGAGGCCGAGCTGGGGGATCGTGCGGCCGTCGTTGAGGGTGATCTGGGGCACGTCGATGGAGGGCATGCCCCAACTCTGCCAGCGACCGGCCGACGCGTGTCGCACGCAGCGGGCGACCGTCCGGTGAACGGTGCGTGCCGGGCCCGTCGCCCGATGGACGAGGAGGCGCGGGTCAGCTCGTCTGGACCGGCACCGGTTCGGTGTCGGGCAGGGGGCTCGCGTCGCGGCCGCGGAGGTCGGGCAGCGCCTTGTGGAACGCGGCCCCGACGATCATGCCGACGAAGGCGAAGCACGCGGCGACGATGAGCCCGCCCTGGCCGCCGACGTGGTCGATCGCGAAGCCGGCGATGGCCGAACCCAGGGCCGAGCCGATCAGCTGGCCGGTGCCGGCCCAGCCGTAGGCCTCGGCCGTGTCGCTGAACTTCACGCTCGACGAGACGATCGCGAACATCACGGCCAGGGCGGGTGCGATGCCGACGCCCGCGATCAGCAGCGTGATGCTGATGGGCCAGAGGCCCGTCGCGAAGATCGCGAGGGTCATGCCGACGAACACGATGGCGATGCGGCGGGCGAGCGCCCACGGGCCGACCGGGACGTGCCCGAGGGCGAGACCGCCGACCAGCGAGCCCGCGGCGAAGATCGCCAGGGCGATGCCCGAGTCGGCGCTCCCCTCGCCGAAGAGCGCGACGACGCCCGCCTCGACCGCGGCGCAGGCGCCGATGAGCAGGAACCCGGCGACGGTCGCGAGCAGCACGGTCGGCCGGGCCAGCACCTTGCCGAAGGCCCGCTTGCTGCGGGGGATGCGGACGCGTCCGACCTCGGGCGAGGCGATGAACCAGATGCCGCCGCCGACCAGGAACGCGGCCGCGAGCCAGATCGCCTCTCGCGTGCCGACCTGCGTGCCGACGAAGGTCGTGATGACCGGACCGGCGACCCAGATGATCTCTTGCGCGGACGCGTCGAGGGAGAAGAGGGGGGTGAGCTGGTTCGAGGTGACCATCTTCGGGTAGATGGTGCGGACGGCCGGCTGGACGGGGGGCACGCTGAGGCCCGTCACGAAGCCGAGCGCCATGAACACCGGCACCGAGAAGTCGTACAGGGTGAAGGTGACCATCGTGATGAGGCAGACCACCAGGGTCAGGGTGAGCACGGGGCGCATCGCCCAGCGGCCCATCCACCGGCTGGTGAGCGGCCCCGAGATCGCCTGACCGATGCTCGTCGCCGCGAGGACGAGACCGGCCGCGGCGTACGAGTGGTGGACGTGCTCGACGTGCAGCAGGAACGCGAGCGACAGCATGCCGAACGGGAAGCGCGCGGTCAGCTGGGCCGCGATGATGCGCGAGACGCCGGGCGTCTTCAGCAGGGTCGAATAGGTGCTCACGAGGGGACAAGTCTACGAGTGGGTCCGCGGTCCGCGACACGCCGTGGTCCCGAACTGGGGACATCCGTCGACGAGTGTCGGTGGTGGGGACGAACATGTGGAGAACGGCGCAGAACCGGGGAGAACCGCCCTCGTTCTGTGCAAAACGTGTGCGGTTCCCTGTGGACAACTCTGCGAGACGAACTACAGGCGTGTAACACCGCATCTAGTTGTGGGGGCAACCCCCGGCCACTAGATGTAGTATCGAGGAGTCGCCACGGGCACCACGACCCGCAGGCTCACGAACCACCGATCCGGCCTCAGGGGCCGGCCAGAACACAGGGGATCCCATGGCCATCACCGTCTACACCAAGCCGTCCTGCGTCCAGTGCACGGCCACCTACCGAGCCCTCGACAACAAGGGCATCGAGTACGACGTGCTCGACGTCACGGCCGACGACGCCGCCCTCGAGAAGGTCCGCGCCCTCGGCTACATGCAGGCCCCCGTGGTCATCGCCGACGACGACCACTGGAGCGGTTTCCGCCCCGACAAGATCGCCGCGCTGGCCGCCAAGGTCGACTAGTCGACCGGGCGCACAGCGCCCCACCAGTCGGATGACCCGGGGCTCGGGCCCACACCACGTCGGAGGCGAGGACTCGTCATGACGAACGAACTCGTCTACTTCTCGAGCGTCTCGGGCAACACCGACCGCTTCGTCAAGAAGCTCGGTCTGCCGGCCCGGCGCATCCCGCTGTTCCCGTCCGAGCCGCCGCTCAACGTCCGTGACCCCTACGTCCTCGTCCTGCCGACCTACGGTGGCGGCGAAGGACGAGGCGCCGTCCCGAAGCAGGTCATCCGATTCCTCAACGACGAGGGCAACCGGCGCCTCATCCGAGGCGTGATCGCGGCGGGCAACACCAACTTCGGAGAGGGCTACTGCCTGGCCGGTGACATCGTCGCCGCCAAGTGCGACGTTCCCCTTCTCTACCGTTTCGAAGTCTTCGGAACACCAGACGACGTACAAGCCGTACACACAGGATTGGAAGAATTTTGGACGCAGCAGTCGATGACCTCGAAGTGATCGCCGCCCCGGGGCAGGGTCTCAGCTCGGGGATGGACTACCACTCCCTGAACGCGATGCTGAACCTCTACGGTCCGTCCGGCGAGATCCAGTTCGAGAAGGACCGCGAGGCGGCGAAGCAGTATTTCCTGCAGCACGTCAACCAGAACACGGTCTTCTTCCACAACCTGCGTGAGCGTCTCGACTACCTCGTCGAGAACGAGTACTACGAGCTCGCCACCATCGAGCAGTACGACTTCGCCTTCATCGAGAAGCTGAACGACCTCGCGTACTCGAAGAAGTTCCGCTTCCAGACCTTCCTCGGCGCGTTCAAGTACTACACCTCGTACACGCTCAAGACGTTCGACGGCAAGCGCTACCTCGAGCGCTTCGAGGACCGCGTCGTCATGACCGCCCTCGGCCTGGCCCAGGGCGACGAGAAGCTCGCCGTCAACCTCGTCGAAGAGATCATCGCGGGCCGGTTCCAGCCGGCCACGCCGACCTTCCTCAACACGGCGAAGGCCCAGCGCGGCGAGCTCGTCAGCTGCTTCCTGCTGCGCATCGAAGACAACATGGAGTCCATCTCGCGCGGCATCAACTCGTCGCTGCAGCTGTCGAAGCGCGGTGGCGGAGTCGCCCTGTCGCTCTCGAACATCCGCGAGGCCGGCGCCCCGATCAAGCAGATCGAGAACCAGTCGTCGGGCATCATCCCCGTCATGAAGCTGCTCGAAGACAGCTTCAGCTACGCGAACCAGCTCGGTGCCCGCCAGGGTGCCGGTGCGGTGTACCTCAGCGCACACCACCCCGACATCATGCGGTTCCTCGACACCAAGCGTGAGAACGCCGACGAGAAGATCCGCATCAAGACGCTGTCCCTCGGCGTCGTCGTGCCCGACATCACGTTCGAGCTCGCCAAGAACAACGAAGACATGTACCTCTTCTCGCCGTACGACGTCGAGAAGGTCTACGGCGTCCCCTTCGGCGACGTCGCGATCAGCGAGAAGTACCGCGAGATGGTCGCCGACTCGCGCATCAAGAAGACCAAGATCAAGGCGCGCGACTTCTTCCAGACGATCGCCGAGATCCAGTTCGAGTCGGGTTACCCCTACATCGTGTTCGAAGACACGGTCAACAAGGCGAACCCGATCAAGGGTCGCATCAACATGTCGAACCTGTGCTCCGAGATCCTTCAGGTCAACACGCCGACGACCTTCAACGAAGACCTCTCGTACAACGAGATCGGCAAGGACATCAGCTGCAACCTCGGCTCGATGAACATCGCCCTCTCGATGGACGCCCCCGACCTCGGCAAGACCGTCGAGACCGCGATCCGCGGCCTCAGTGCGGTCAGCGACATGAGCCACATCACGTCGGTCCGCTCGATCGAGGTCGGCAACGACCAGTCGCACGCCATCGGCCTCGGCCAGATGAACCTGCACGGCTACCTCGCCCGGGAGCGGGTGCACTACGGCACGCCCGAGGCGATCGACTTCACGAACATCTACTTCTACACGGTGCTGTTCCACGCCCTGCGCGCCTCGAACACCATCGCGATCGAGCGTGGCGTCACCTTCGGCGGCTTCGAGGACTCGACCTACGCGTCGGGCACCTTCTTCGACAAGTACACCGAGACCGAGTGGAAGCCCGAGACCGAGCGGGCGGCGGCACTGTTCGCCGACGCCGGCGTCGCGATCCCCACGCAGGACGACTGGCTCGCGCTCAAGGCCAGCGTCATGCAGCACGGCATCTACAACCAGAACCTCCAGGCCGTGCCGCCGACCGGGTCGATCTCGTACATCAACCACTCGACGTCGTCGATCCACCCGATCGCGTCGAAGATCGAGATCCGCAAAGAGGGCAAGCTCGGTCGCGTGTACTACCCGGCGCCGTTCATGACGAACGACAACCTCGAGTACTACACCGACGCCTACGAGATCGGGCCCGAGAAGATCATCGACACCTACGCCGCGGCGACGCAGCACGTCGACCAGGGCCTGTCGCTCACGCTGTTCTTCAAAGACACGGCGAGCACGCGCGACATCAACAAGGCGCAGATCTACGCATGGCGCAAGGGCATCAAGACGATCTACTACATCCGCCTCCGCCAGCTCGCGCTCGAGGGCACCGAGGTCGACGGCTGCGTCAGCTGCATGCTCTAGGCCCTGCGCCTCGAGTCCTTACGCCACCCGGCGCGGGCCGGTCTCGACGACCGGGCCGCGCCTCCTGAACTCACATTCCTGCTCCTGAAAGGCACGTCATGACCCTCACCGATCCGGTCCACGCCACCGGCAAGTCGGTCCCGCTGATCTCGTCGGTCAGTGCGATCAACTGGAACCGCATCCACGACGACAAGGACGTCGAGGTCTGGAACCGGCTGGTCAACAACTTCTGGCTGCCCGAGAAGATCCCGCTGTCGAACGACGTCCAGTCGTGGAACACCCTCACGCCCGAAGAGCAGCAGATGACGATGCGGGTCTTCACCGGCCTGACGCTGCTCGACACCATCCAGGGCACCGTCGGCGCGATCAGCCTGATCCCCGACGCGATCACCCCGCACGAAGAAGCCGTCTACACGAACATCGCGTTCATGGAGTCGGTGCACGCCAAGAGCTACTCGTCGATCTTCTCGACCCTCGCGTCGACCCCCGAGATCGACGACGCCTTCCGCTGGTCGACCGAGAACGTCAACCTGCAGAAGAAGGCCCAGATCGTCCTCGACTACTACACGGGCGACGACCCTCTGAAGCGCAAGGTCGCCTCGACGCTGCTCGAGTCGTTCCTGTTCTACAGCGGCTTCTACCTGCCGATGTACTGGTCGTCGCGCGCCAAGCTGACCAACACGGCCGACCTCATCCGCCTCATCATCCGCGACGAGGCCGTGCACGGGTACTACATCGGCTACAAGTTCCAGAAGGGTCTCGAAGGCGCCTCGGACGAGCGCAAGCAAGAGATCAAGGACTACACGTTCAACCTGCTCTTCGAGCTCTACGAGAACGAGATCCAGTACACGCAAGACCTCTACGACGGCGTCGGCCTCAGCGAAGACGTCAAGAAGTTCCTGCACTACAACGCCAACAAGGCGCTGATGAACCTCGGCTACGAGCCGATGTTCCCCAAAGAGACGACCGACGTGAACCCGGCGATCCTGTCCGCGCTCTCGCCGAACGCCGACGAGAACCACGACTTCTTCTCGGGGTCGGGTTCGTCGTACGTCATCGGCAAGGCCGTCAACACCGAGGACGAGGACTGGGACTTCTAACCCACCCCCGCACCACGCAGCAGGCGTCGCCCATCCCGGGCGGCGCCTGTTCTGCGTCCGGTCCGACCGCGTGCGGGCTCAGTCGGCGAGCAGCGCCGCCCGGATCGCGGCGATGCCGATCCGCACCTCGGCGAACGAGGTGCTGAGCGGCGACAGTCCGATGCGCAGGGCGTCGGGGTTGCGGAAGTCCGGCATGACACCGGCCTCCCAGAGCCGCGCCACGATCGACCGGAACGAGTCGTGCGTGATCGTGACGTGGCTGCCGCGGCGGTCCGCTTCGCGAGGCGTCGCGACGGTCACCCCGAGCGGCACGAGCCAGGCGTCGACGAGGTCGAAGGCGTAGTCGGTCAGGGCGAGCGACTTCGACCGGACGGCGTCGATGCCGGCCTCGTCGATCAGGTCGAGCATGTCGTGCATCGCGAGCATGCCCATCACCGGGGGAGTGCCGCTGATGAACCGCCGGATGCCGGTCGCCGGCTGGTACCCGTCGGCCATGGCGAACACGTCGGCGGCGCCCATCCATCCCTGGATCGGCTGGTCGAGCTCGGGCAGCAGCGAGGCGCGGGCGTAGACGAACGCGGGGGCACCCGGCCCGCCGTTCAGGTACTTGTAGGTGCAGCCGACGGCGAGGTCGACGCCCCACTCGTCGAGCTGCATCGGCACGACGCCGACGCTGTGGCAGAGGTCGGCCAGCACGAGACCGCCCGCCTCGTGCACGAGCGTCGTGATCGCGGGCAGGTCGACCAACCAGCCCGACCGGTACGAGACGTGGTTCACCAGCAGCAGTGCGGTGTCGGGCCCCACGACGTCGCGCACCTGCGACACGGTCACGCCGGTCGCCTTGTCGACGGCGATCCAGCGGATCGTGGCCCCGTGCTCGCGGGCGATGCCCTCGACGACGAAGCGGTCGGTCGGGAACTGGTCGTCGTCGATGACGATCTCGTGGCGGTCGGGCCGGGCCCGCAGGCCCGCGCGGATCGCCTTGTAGAGCAGCACGGTCGTCGAGTCGGCCACGACCGTCTGGCCCGGGGCGGCACCGAGGCAGGCCGCCGCGATGCGGTCGCCGAGCTCGGTCGGCAGGGCCATCCAGCGTTCGTCCCACGAGCGGATCAACCGCGTGCCCCAGGCGCCCTCGACGAACTCGGACTGTCGCGACAGCGTGGCGGTCACGGGCCGCCCGAGCGAGTTGCCGTCGAGGTACGACACCACGTCGACGGCCGGCACGAACCGGTCGACGAACGACGCCAGCGGGTCGGCGGCGTCGAGCGGGCCGGCGGGATGCGCCGAGGCCTGCTCGTCGGGGTCGGTGGCGTCGACGGGGTAGGCGAGCGGATCGGTCATCGGGTCTTCTCCTCGAGGGCGACGGCGAGCAGCTCGTCGGCGGTCAGTGCGGTCGCGCGGGCGAGCCAGGCGGCCCGTTCGTCGGAGGACGCGGAGGCGCGGGGTGCGTCGGCGATCCAGGTCACGCGGGTGAACGGCAGGCGCGCACCGCCGGTGGGCCCGGCGACGTCGGGGGCGAGGGCGTCGAGCAGGCCGGCCAGCCCGAAGCCGGCCCGACCCATCGCGCGCAGCTCGCGTTCGTTCACCCCGAGCGGAAGGTCGCCGTTGCCGAGGTCGGTGCCGTAGAGCACCCGGCCCCCGGCGGCACGGAACCGCGACAGGTTGTCGACGGCCGTCTCGTGCGCGACCCCACCGAGACCGTAGCCATGGATGTCGAGCGTGCTCACCCACGTCGTGGACGCGGCCAGCCGGGCGATCAGGTCGTCGTCGAGCCGTTCGCTGAAGGGCGTGTGGGCGAGCCGGTCGACCCCGGCGTCGGCCGCGCGTGCCGCCTGGCCGGCGCCCTGGACGTGGGCGACCACGGGCAGGTCGAGCCCGTGAGCGGCGTCGACGACGGCGCCCAGCGTCGCGTCGTCGAGGACGGGGCCGACGTCGGAGTTCAGGGCGACCTTGACGATCGAGGCGCCGAGGGCGTGCTGCTGCTCGACGAGCCGGGCCGCGCGGCGCAGCCGGGTCGAGGCGCGGAGGCCGCCGACCGGGAGGGAGGCGCGGGGCGGCGCCCAGCCCGCCCGGCTCGGGTACCCGCCCGGCGCCGTGATCAACCCGCCGGCGATCGCCAGCTCGGGCCAGCCGTCGCGACCCGACCGGCCGAGCCAGCCGGAGGCGACCGTCGGGTCCCACCCGAGGTCGACGACCCGCGAGATGCCGCCGACGGGCAGCTGCGTGGCGTCGATCAGGCCGAGGTGGACGTGCGAGTCGGTGAAGGGGGCGAGCACGGTGCCCGGCACGTGGGGCAGCTCGGCGCCGGCCAGGGTGTCGGCGTCGTGCGCGTCGGCCGATCCGGCGAAGACCACGCCGTGGGCGTCGAGGCGCAACAGGCTGCGACCGGACCACCGGCCCGACCAGGCGTGGTCGACCGTGACGAGCCGCGCCTCCTGGTCCATGACCCGACCCTATTCGTGCGTGCTGCCCGTGCCCTGCAGGCCCGCCCGCGTCCGGGGACGACGAGGCCCGCCCGCGTCCGGGGATGACGAGGCGGGCTCGCAGGGTGGGTGCCGACGAGGCGGGCTCGCAGGGTGGGTGCCGAGGAGGCGCGACTCAGCCGGGCAGGACGGCCCGCGAGCACCGCGCCACGTAGGGCAGGCGGATCAGGTCGGCGCCGCGGGTGTCCGGGTGCGTGTCGAGCAGCCGCTCGACGTCGCGCAGCAGGGCCGCGCGGTCGTCGGGCGAGAGCGTGATGACGTAGCTGCGCGACGCGATCATGGCGAGGAACTCGTCGCGACCCAGCTCGTGCACCCAGGGGACGTCGTACCGCTCGACGGTGCCGAACGGCGCACCGACGACGGGGGCGTCCGACCCCATGTCGCGTTCGCGGGGTTGACGCATCACCCGGCTGAGCTCCGCCAGCCACGGCACGGACTCGTCGCGGATGTTCCAGACGAGGCCGAGGGTGCCGCCGGGACGCAGGACGCGGGCGATCTCGGGCACGGCGCGGTCGGGGTCGACCCAGTGCCAGGCCTGCGCGACGAGGACGGCGTCCACCGAGTCGTCGCCGAGGGGGATGTCCTCGGCCGACCCGGCGACCGACGTCGCCCCGGGGACGACCTGCTCGAGGGTCGCGCGCATGCCCGGCGACGGCTCGACGGCCGTGACCGACGGGGCACGGTCGAGCAGCAGACGGGTGAGCTTGCCCGTGCCCGCCCCCAGGTCGACCACGTGACAGGCGCCCTCGGGCAGCAGCCAGTCGACGGCGTCGAGGGGGTACGACGGGCGACCCCTCTCGTAGACGTCGGCGGCCAGCCCGAACGAGGCGGCGAGGTCGGAATCGGGTCGTGCGGGGTCGAAGCCGTGGGCGGCAGGATCGAACCCCTCCTGCAGTGGTTGATGTGTCACCGGAACACTGTCGCACGTCACGATCCGTCACACACCCTGTGTTACGTCGGCCTCGGGCGCAGCATGGAGGGGATGACTTCCTCGCTGCCTCCGACCCCTTCGTCCCCGCGTCCGACCCGTCCCCTGCGGGTCGTCGCGGTGTCGGGCACCCTCAGCACACCGTCGAAGACCGACGCCCTCGTGCACGAGATCGTGACGGCGCTGGGCGACGTCCTGCCGATCGAGGCGCACGTGATCCGGGTCAGCGAACTCGGCCCCCTGTTCGCCGGCGCCCTCACCCGGGACCAGCTCGACGAGCGGGTCGAGCGCGAGCTGGTCGCCATCGAGACCGCCGACCTGCTGATCGTCGCCTCGCCCGTCTACCGCGCCTCCTTCACCGGGCTGTTCAAGCACCTGTTCGACTTCGTCGAGCAGTACGCGCTCGTGGACGTGCCCGTGCTGCTCGCCGCGACGGGGGGCAGCGAGCGCCACGCGCTGATCATCGAGCACGCGTTGCGACCGCTGTTCGGGTTCTTCCAGGCCCTCACCCTGCCGTTGGGCGTCTACGCGCACACGACCGACTTCACGGCGACCGGAGGCGCGGAGAAGTACGCGGTCACTGCCCCGCTACTGCAGGAGCGCATCCGCCACGCGATCCAGCGCGGCCTGCCGCTGATCCGCTCGAGCATCGCCGAGAAGGGGCGCATCGAGCAGACCCTCGACGACGGCGACGCGCGCGACGACCTGACGGGGGACGACCTGCGCGCCGGCGAGCTCGACGTCACGACCCCAACGCGCCTGTTCAGCTGAGCGCGACCCGAAGGCGGGGCAGCCGCTCCGGGATGCCCACCGGTATCGTGATCGTCGTGAACCCCGACCCGACTCCCCGTGGCCCGTCCGTCGCCCGCGCCGAGATCCGCGACAGCGAGGCACAGCGCCGTCTCGGCCTGTTGCCCTCCGGCGTGCTGCCGGGGCGTGCGGCCCGATGGGTGGACGACGGCGTGGACGACCTGTCCGTGCTCGCGCTCGCCGAGGCACAGACCAGCACCGACGACGCCCGCGAGGCGCTCCTCGCCCAGGCGGCCGTCGACCTCGGCCTCGGCTTCGGTTCGGTGCGCGAGGCGCGTGCCCACCACGGTCAGCGCGTCGTCGAGTCGATGACGGCCGCGTCGGCCCCTGCCGACGCCCTGGGCTTCTCGAACGGCTTCACCGACACCATCGAGGAGTCGGTGCGCGACAGCATCGCCCGCCTCTTCAAGCCCCGCGGCTGATCCCGGGCGTCGACGCGACCGGACGCAGGAGGCGCGGTGCCGGTCGTGACCGGCACCGCGCCTCCTGCGGTCGTGCCGTGGGTCAGGCCTTGCCGACCTCGAGCTCGACGACCGCCCACGAGAGGGCGGGCAGGCGGAGGCGCGCGGTGCCGCCGTCGACCGTGACGCCGGTCAGCGGCACGAGGCCCACGGTGTCCTGCGCGCCCTCGGTGTTGGACGAGAAGCGGTCGCCGCCCTCGGGGACGGCCAGGACCTCGGCGCGGGTGACGCGTCCGCCGCTGAAGCCGCGCAGGGCGACCTCGACGTCGGCCGCCTCGTCGAGACCGCGGTTGGCGAGGAAGAACGCGACCGTGCCGGCCTCCTCGTCGTAGGTGGCGCTGACGTCGACCAGGTCGGCGTCGCCGTACTTCTCGGTGTCGACCTTGTCGCTCGTGACGAGGGTGCGCAGGATCTGCCCGGTGGCGAGCGCGGCCATGCGGGCGAACGGCCAGAAGATCGACTGACGCCACGCGGGTCCGCCGGCCTCGCTGCGGATGGGCGCGATGACGTTGACGAGCTGCGCCTGGTTGGCGATCTTGACCCGGTCGCCGTGACGCAGCAGCGAGTTGAGGAAGGTGCCGACCACGACCGCGTCGGTGACGTTGTACTGGTCCTCGATCAGCCGGGGGTGCTCGCGCCAGCCCTTCGACACGTTGTGCGGCTGGTCGTCCGAGTCGAGGCCCGTCTGGTACCAGACGTTCCACTCGTCGAACGAGATGTCGACCTGCTTCGTGTGCTTTCCGGCGGCCTTGACGCCGTCGATCGTCGACACGACCTCCTCGATGAACGCGTCCATGTCGACGGCCGTCGCGAGGAAGCTCTTCGCGTCGCCGTCGTGCTCCTGGTAGTAGGCGTGCATCGACACGTAGTCGACCTCGTCGTAGGCGTGCGTCAGGACCTCGTGCTCCCAGGTGCCGAAGGTGGGCATGCCGCGGCCCGAGCTGCCGACGGCGACCAGCTCGATCGAGTCGTCGACGAACTTCATGGCCTTGGCGGCCTCCTGGGCGAGGCGGCCGTACTCGGTGGCCGTCTTGTGGCCGATCTGCCACGGGCCGTCGAGCTCGTTGCCGAGGCACCAGAGCTTGATGTCGAAGGGGTCCTTGGCGCCGTTGGCGATGCGGCGGTCGCTCAGCGCGGTGCCGCCGGGGTGGTTGGCGTACTCGACGAGCTCCCGGGCGGCATCGACGCCCCGGGTGCCGAGGTTGACGGCCTCCATCACCTCGGTGCCGGCGAGCTTCGACCACGCGACGAACTCGTGCAGGCCGAAGGCGTTGGTCTCGACGGTGTGCCAGGCGCCGTCGAGGCGACGGGGGCGCTGGTCGACCGGGCCGACGCCGTCCTCCCAGTTGTACCCCGAGACGAAGTTGCCGCCGGGGTAGCGGATGACGGTGGCGCCGAGCTCCTTGGTGAGGTCGAGGACGTCCTGGCGGAAGCCGTTCTCGTCGGCGGTGGGGTGACCGGGTTCGTAGATGCCGGTGTAGACGCAGCGGCCCATGTGCTCGACGAACGAGCCGAACAGGCGGCGGGGGACCGGGCCGATGGTGAACTCGCGGTCGACGGTGATGCGGGCGGTGGACATGGGTCTCCTAGGTGAGGGGATCGGCGTGCGTGCGGTGGGGACGAGGAGGCGCGGTGCGGCAGGGCGGTCGCGTCCGGGGCGGTCGGATCACTGACCTCCGAACCCGGTGGTCGAGATGCCCTTGATGATCTGCCGCTGGAAGAACAGGAACACGAGGATGAGCGGCAGGGCCGCGAGGACCGCGGCGGCCATGTTCTGCGCGTACTGGATGCCGTAGGCGCTCTCGATGGTCTGCAGGCCGACCGGCAGGGTGAGCAGCGACGCGTCGTTCGTGACGATGAACGGCCACAGGAAGTTGTTCCAGGCGCCGATGAACACGAAGATCGACACCGCGCCGAGGATGGGGCGCGACAGCGGCAGCAGGATCGTGAAGAAGACCCGGATGCGTCCCGCGCCGTCGACGCGGGCGGCGTCCTCGAGCTCGATCGGCACCTGGTCGAAGAACTTCTTCAGCACGAACACCATCGCCGGGGCGATCGCCTGCGGCAGGATGATGCCCCAGTACGTGTCGACCATGTCGAAGGCGAGCATCTGGTAGAACAGCGGCACGATCAGCACCTGCGGCGGGATGATGATCGACGCGATCGTCGCGACGTACAGCCACTTCTTGCCCCGGAAGTCGAGGCGCGAGAAGGCGTAGGCGACGAGGGCCGAGGTGGCCACGACGATCAGCGTGATGACGATCGAGGTGAACAGGCTGTTGAACAGCCACACCGGGATGTTGCCCTGTTCGAGCACCCCGCGGTAGGCGTCCAGCGTGAAGCCGCCGGCCGGGATCCAGGTCTGCGGCGTCGCCGCGGCGTCGGTCTCGCTCTTGAACGAGGTGGCGAGCGACCACAGGAACGGCAGCAGCCAGAGGACGGCGAGCACGACCAGGATGGCCACGCTGATCACGGCCATGGGGCCGAACGGCTTCTGGCCGGGCTTGTGGCCCTTCCGGCCCCGGCCGGCGGTGGGGGCCCGCAGGTCGGACGTGGGGGCGAGGGCGGGGGCGGTCATTTCTGGGCTCCCTTGCGGTTGCGGGCCGTGATGCTGAACTGCGCGATCGAGATGACGACGATGACCGCGAAGAAGATGTACGAGATCGCCGACGAGTAGCCGAAGCGGTAGCCGGTGAAGCCGGTGTCGAAGATGTACTGCACGGCCGAGCGGGTGCTGCCCGCCGGTCCGCCGGTGGTCATCTGGTAGATCTGGTCGAAGACCTTCAGCGAGGCGAGCACCTGGAGGATGACGATCAGGCCGGTGGTCGGGCCGAGCTGCGGGATGGTGATCGACAGCAGCGACCGCCAGCGTCCGGCGCCGTCGAGCGACGCGGCCTCGTACTGCTGGTCGGGGATGTTCTGCAGGGCGGCGAGGTACAGCAGGAAGTTGAAGCCGACCGTCCACCAGACGGTGGTCGCGACCACGGCGATCATGGCGGTGTCGGGGTCCTGCAGCCAGGCGGGTTGCGGCAGCCCCAGCGTGCCGAGCACGTTGTTGATCGGGCCGAGGGTCGGGCTGTAGAGCTGGATCCAGAACAGCGAGACGACCGTCGAGGCGAGCAGGTACGGCAGGAAGAAGCTCAGCCGCCAGAGCCACTGACCCGGCAGCCCGGTGTTGACGAGGATGGCGAGCACGAGCGCCACGACGACGAGCGGGATCGTGCTGAGCACCGTGAACCACAGCGTGTTGAGCATCGAACGCCACATGTCGCCGTCGGCGAAGGCCTCGGCGTAGTTGGCGACGCCGATCAACTCGCCGCCCTGGCCGGTCAGGCTCTGGCCGGTGAAGCTCAGGTAGAAGCCGTGGAGCAGCGGCCAGACCAGGAACACCGCGAAGAGCACGGTGAACGGAGCGGCGAAGCCCCAGCCGATGCGGTTGTCGGAGGGGCCGGTCCGCTTGCGGGAGGCGCGGCTGCGGTCGGTCGCGCGGGCGTCGGACCGCGCGCGCTCGGCGGTGGCCCGGGGGGCCTTGACCGTGGTGGAGGTCACAGATCGACTCCTTCGTCGTCGTGATGGTCGGGTCGTGCGGAGGGGGAGGAGGGCGGTGTCGGGCGGACGGGGCGGCGGTGTCGTGTCGGTGTGGGGGAGGGCACGACGGTCACACCGGAGCCGGCCGCGACAGCTGCGTGTTGACGCGCGCGACGAACCGACGCATGCCGTCGGCCGCGTCGTCCTTGGCGAGGATCACGGACTGGATCGAGTCGAGGAAGTACGTCTGGAAGTCCGAGCCCGAGCCGGTGAACCAGGCGGGCGGGTCGTAGTTCAGGTAGTCCGCCGCCTCGGCGTAGTTCGCCTGCGGTCGCAGCTCGGCGTACTCGGGGCTCTCGACGATCGGCAGGTAGGCCGGGATGTGCCCGGCCGCGGCCCAGGAGATGGAGTCCTTCAGGATGGTCGAGACCATCTTGTAGACGTCCTCGCGCTTGACGTCGTCGACCTCGCTCTGCCTCGGCAGCACGAACGCGTGCGAGTCGGCGTAGACGGCCGGCGTGCCGAAGAGCGTCGGGATGATGCTGCCGTCGAACGGGATGCCCGCGTTCTCGGCGCTCGGGACCTCCCACACGCCGGTGAAGAGCATGCCGCTCTCGCCGCTGACGAACTCGGCGATGCCCGACTGGATGTCGCTGGCCGTGGCCATCGCCGTGCCGTCCGTGAGCTGCTGCATGAACTGGAGCGCGGTGACGGCGGCCTGCTCGTCGTACTCGACCGTGCCGCCCTCCTTCAGCACCATGTCGGCGCCCTGCTGCTTGTAGAACGTGTAGAACATGCGCCACAGCTGCGCGCCGTCGTTGAGGTAGCCCCACGAGGCGCCGTGCTTGCCGGTCACCTGCTGCATGGCGTTCGCGACCTCGAGGAACTGCTCGGGGCTGGTGATCTCGACGAGCTTGCCGTCAGGGCCGAGGGCACCCGCCTGGGCGGCGATGTCGGTGTTGTACAACAGGATGAACGGGTGCGAGTCGAGGGCGACCGAGTAGAGGTCGCCGCCGTTGAAGCCCTTCTTCCACACGGCCTCGGCGAAGTCCTCTTCGCGGACGCCGTACGACGCGAGCTTCTCGACGTCCCACGGGTCGAGCAGGCCGCCGGGGGCGTAGCCGGGCACGCGCGAGGCGTGCATGATCGCGACGTCCGGTGCGCGACCGCCGGCCGAGGCCATGGCGAGCTTCGTGTAGTACGGCGTGCCCCAGGCGAGCACGGTCTGCGTCGCGTGGAACCCCGGGTTCTGCTCGTTGGCCTGGTCGATCAGCGCCGACATCTTGATGCCGTCACCGCCGCTGAGCAGGTGCCAGAACTTCAGCTGCGCGACGTCCGTGCCCGAGCCGGTGACCGCCCCGGGCGCACAGCCCGAGAGGCCCGTGGCGACGAACGCCCCGCCGACGAGGGCGGCCGAGCCGAGCAACATGCTGCGGCGGCTGAGGCCGCGGGGGGTGGCGGTGCCGGCGGTGGTGCCCGGACGCGGTGCCGGGGTCGTCCGATGGTTCTCGGTCATCTTCACTCCTTCGTGATGCGTGACGAGAGCGACTATTCCATCGTTGTAACGGATGCGCAAGAGGTTTCCGGCACACCGCCAGGACATGGCCACAGCGCCAGGCTCTCTTCTGGCGTCGTGCCCCTCTCGCGGTGTCAGGCGCGGCCGCGGGTGCTGGCGCGCACGACGATCTCGTGGGGGACGATCACGAGTTCGGCCGCGCCCTGCCGGTCGGCGATGCGGGCCGCGAGCAGTTCGAGGGTGCGCTCGACGAAGAGGCGCTTGTCGAAGGTGACGGTCGTCAGCGGCGGCACGGAGAACCTCCCGTCGACGATGTCGTCGAAACCGGCGATCGCGACGTCGTCGGGGACCCGCAGGCCCGCCGACGTCAGCGCGCTGACGGCGCCGATGGCGAGCGAGTCGGTGAAGCAGAAGATCGCGTCGGGCCGGTCGCCGCGCTCGACGGCCGCCCGGACGACCGAGAAGGCGTCGGCCGAGGTCCACTCCGGGCACGAGTACTGCAGGGCGTGGTCGAGGGGCAGCCCGGCCTCTGCCATGGCCTGCTCGAAGCCGCGGGTGCGGGCGCGCGCCGTGGCCGTGTCGAACTCGCCGGCCGAGTCGCCGAGGGTCGCGATGCGGCGGTGTCCGGCGGCGATCAGGTGGGCCGTCATGTCGCGGGCCGCGGCGACGCTGTCGACCCGCACCTGGTCGACGAGGGTCTGCTCGACCTCGCCGATGACGACGACGGGCGGCAGCGAGTCGGTGGCCCCGGTGCCGGTGCCGGTGCCGGAGCCGCTGCCGGCGGACGACAGGGCGCTGGCGTCGAGCGTGATCGGGTTGAGGACGAGGCCGTCGACGAGGTGTTCCTTGCCGCGCGAGAGCAGCTCGCCCTCGCGTTCGGGCCGTGATCCGGTCTGCTCGAGCTGGATCGACCAGCCGCGCTCGTGCGCCTGTTCGACGAACCAGTGCGTCATCTCGGCGCTGTACGGGGTGCTCAGGTCGGGGAACGCCAGGGCGATCGACCCGGTGCGCCCGGTGCGCAGGCCACGCGCGCTGAGGTTCGGCACGTAGTCGAGTTCGGCCAGTGCGCTCTCGACCCGGGTGCGGGTGTCGGGCCGGACGAAGACGACGCCGTTGATCACGTTGGAGACGGTCTTCGGCGACACCCCGGCGAGTGCCGCCACGTCCTTCACCGTCGCGCGCATGCGTTCAGGCTAGTGGCGGCAGGCGCTCAGGCGGAGGCGAGCACCTTGACGATGCGCTGCAGCGAGACGCTCTCGCTCGGCCGCAGGTCTTGTGCGAACAGGCTGAGGCGGAACTCCTCGATCATCCACCGGGCGCGGACGAGCGCAGGAGGCGCGGTGTCGGCGGGCGGGAACGTCCCGCCCGCGGCCTCGTACCGCTCGGTCGCCTGCTGCACCTCGCTGAGCCAGACGCGGTCCCGCCCGGGGTTCTCGAGCAGTTTCGCCGTGCGCTTCGTGATGCCCACGAGGTACACCGGCACGCGCTGGAGCTGCTGGAGCCCGGTCTGCGACACGAAGCCCGGACGGATCAGGCGATCCCGCTGCTGCCGCATGTCGGTCAGCGCCGCGAGCAGGGTCATCGAGGTCGCACCCTTCAGGGCCTTGTCGGCGTCGCGGGCGGCGGTCAGCGTGCGGGCGACGAGCGAGACGGTCTGGAACATCTGGTCCATCACGGCCCCCGAGACCCGGTCGCGGGTCGAGAGGAACTCCTTCTTCGTCATGACCATGCCGTCGGGCTTGACGCGGAACAGCACGTCGTCGACGACGGCCACGAGGCAGTCCGCGAAGAGCGCCGACGTGTTCTGGTACGGGCTCGTCGCGAGGATGAGCTTCTCGGCGCTCGTCAGGTGCTGCTGCACGTAGGCCACGGGCGACGGGGTCGCCAGCATCAGCAGGCGCCGCACGCCCTTCGGCGTCGCGAGGGCCTGGTCGGCGGGCGTCGCCATCAACGTGATCGAGACCGAGTCGCCGTGGTCGACCAACGCCGGGTAGGCCCGGATCACGGTGTCGCCGTGGCGGGTGTCGACGACCGCGGGGAGCTCGTCGAAGTCCCACGACGTCAGGCCCTCGCGCTCGATCGAGCTCGTGGGGCGAGGCGTGACGGGCGTGGCGTCGCCCCCCGCGCCTCCTCGTCCGCGGCCCCGGCCACGGCTGCGCTCGTCGCGCCCGCCGCCCTGCGTGACGCGCGCGACGCTGTCGCGCGTGGCGTCGCGCAGCCGGTGCTGGAGCGCGTCGAGGTCCTTGTCGGCCCCGACCGTGCGGCCTCGCTCGTCGACCACGGCGTACGTGACCCGCAGGTGCGCGGGCACGCGGTGCAGGTCGAAGTCGTCGGTCGAGACGGGCGTGTAGGTGAGCTTCTTGATCGCCGCGGCCACGGTCGCCGTGAACGGCTCGTCGACGTCGGCCGGAGGTGCGTCGGGCAGCTCGTCCGTGATCTTCGACGCCCAGTCGGCGGCGGGCACCACGTTCTTGCGGATCTGCTTCGGCAGCGACTTGATGAGCGACGTGACGAGCTCGTCGCGCAACCCCGGCACCTGCCAGTCGAAGCCGACCGGACGGAGGCGCGGCAGCAGCGGCAGCGGAACGATCACGGTCACGCCGTCGTCGTCGGCCCCCGGCTCGAACTTGTAGCGCAGGGTCAACGTCTGGTCGCCCTGCTGCCACGTGCTCGGGAAGCCCTGTTCGTCGACGTCGGGTTCGTCGTCCCCGAGCAGGTCGGCGGCGGTCATGGTGAGCAGGTCGGGCGTGTCGACCTTGGCCTTGCGCCACCAGCCCTCGAAGTCGCGCATGCTCGCGACGTCGGCCGGGATGCGCCGCTGGAAGAACTCGAACGCGGCGTCGCCGTCGACCAGGATGTCGCGGCGACGCGTCCTCTCTTCGACCTCGGTCAGCTCGCGGATGAGCTGCCGGTTCTTCTGCTCGAACGCCTGGTGCCCCTCCCAGTCGCCCTCGACCAGCGCGTGCCGGATGAACAGCTCGCGGGCGTACGCCGGGTCGATGCGCGAGAACTGGATGCGTCGTCGCTCGACGATCGGCACCCCGTAGAGCGTGACGCGCTCGTAGGCGACGACGGCGCCCTGCTTCTTCTCCCAGTGGGGTTCGCCGTAGCTGCGCTTGACCAGGTCGGGCGCCAGCGGTTCGGCCCACGCCGGGTCGATCGAGCCGGCGACGCGGGCGAACAGGCGACTGGTCTCGACGAGTTCGGCGGTCATCACGGCCGCCGGCGGCTTCTTCGCGAGGCTGCTGCCCGGGAAGATCAGGAACCTCGTCTGGCGGGCGCCGACGAAGTCCTTCTTCTGCGGGTCGAACAGGCCGATCTGGCTGAGCAGGCCGGCCAGCAGGCTGCGGTGGACGCCGTCGGGGTTCGCGCTGCGCTCGCCGATGTGCAGGCCGAGGGGCCTGGCCGCGCGGCTGAGCTGGCGGTAGACGTCCTGCCACTCGCGGATGCGCAGGTAGTTGAGGAACTCGTCGCGGCACAGACGCTTGAAGGCGTTGCCGCTGAGCTCCTTCTGCTTGTCCTCGAGGTACTCGAACAGGTTGAGCAGCGTGAGGAAGTCGCCCTTGGGGTCGCGGAAGCGCGAGTGCTTCTCGTCGGCCTGGGCACGCCGCTCGAGGGGCCGCTCGCGCGGGTCCTGGATGCTCAGGGCCGAGACGATGGCGAGCACCTCGCGCGTCGTGCCCTGCGTCTTGGACTCGACGACCATGCGGGCGAGGCGCGGATCGATCGGCAGTCGCGTGAGCTGCTTGCCGACCCGGGTGATCTGGCCGCCCTGGGTGACGGCGCCGAGCTCGCGCAGCAGGTCGAGTCCGTCCTTGATGCCGCGCGAGTCGGGCGGCTGGAGGAAGGGGAAGGCGGCGATGTCGCCGAGGTTCAGGGAGATCATCTGCAGGATGACCGCGGCGAGGTTGGTCCGCAGGATCTCGGGCTCGGTGAACTCGGGGCGCTTCTCGAAGTCGGTCTCGCTGTAGAGGCGGATCGCGATGCCGCTGCTCGTGCGACCGGAGCGGCCCGACCGCTGGTTGGCGCTCGCCTGCGAGATGGCCTCGATCGGCAGGCGCTGCACCTTGGCCCGGGTCGAGTAGCGGCTGATGCGGGCCGTGCCGGCGTCGATCACGTACTTGATGCCGGGCACGGTGAGGCTGGTCTCGGCGACGTTGGTCGCGAGGACGATGCGGCGCCGGGTGCCCGCGGTCGTGCTGGGCTGGAAGACCCGGTGCTGGTCGGCGGCGCTCAACCGGCCGTACAGCGGCAGCACCTCGGTGAACGGCAGGTTGCGGCCGCGGATGCTCTCCTCGGCGTCACGGATCTCGTTCTCTCCGCTGAGGAAGACGAGGACGTCGCCGCTCGACTCGCGGGCGAGCTCGTCGAGGGCCTCGTTGATGCCCTGCAGGTAGTCCTTGTCGTCGGCGCGCTGCCTGCGGTCGCCGGCCCGCGCCTCCTGACGGTCGCCCTGGCGACCCCCGGGGCGGTCGTCGTCGTCGAGGTCGCCGTCGTCGTCGCTCGTGGTGTCGTCGGCCACGAGCGGTCGGTAGCGGACCTCGACCGGGTAGGTGCGACCCGAGACCTCGACGATGGGCGCGTCGCCGAAGTGCTTCGAGAACGACTCGGGATCGATCGTGGCGCTCGTGATGATGAGCTTGAGGTCGGGGCGGCGGGGCAGCAGCTGCTTGAGGTACCCGAGCAGGAAGTCGATGGTCAGGCTGCGCTCGTGGGCCTCGTCGATGATGATCGTGTCGTAGCGCTCGAGCTCGCGGTCGAAGTGGATCTCGTTCAGCAGGATGCCGTCGGTCATCAGCTTGATCTGCGTGTCGGCACCGACCTTGTCGGTGAACCGCACCTGGTAGCCGACCACGCCGCCGACCTCGTCGCCGAGTTCTTCGGCGATGCGCTCGCTGATGGTGCGGGCCGCGATGCGGCGCGGCTGGGTGTGGCCGATCTTGGTCCGGCCGAGCTCGAGGCAGATCTTGGGCAGCTGGGTCGTCTTGCCCGAACCGGTGGCGCCCGCGACGATGACGACCTGGTTGTCACGGATCGCCGCGGCGATGTCGTCGCGCCTCTGGCTGACCGGCAGCTCGGCGGGATACGTGATGGTGGGGATCATAAGCCCTCCATCGTAAGCCGCCCGGGGCCGGACCGGGCGCCGGGGGTTCGCCGTCGGGGTCCCTCCGCTCGTCGTGGTCGCCGGGGGCTGTCCGGGAAACGAGTACCGCTCGGCTCCCACGGACCGATGTCGGTGGTGCGGACAATGATGGCCGCGTGTCCGCCCCGTCCTCGACGCTCCCGTCGCTGTCGTCCCGCCGCCCTCCGGCGCTCGGCGACTGGGGCCTCCATGCCGTCGACGAGACGATGATCGTCGGCGGGCTCGACCCCGATGCCGCGGTCTGGCAGGTGCGCGACCGGGCCGGCGACGAGTGGGCGGTGAAGGCCACCCGGCGCGACTGCCGGTTCGGGCTGGCCCTCGCCGCGGTGCTCGGCCCGGGGTCGGGCGTCGTCGCACCGCTGCCGACCCTCGCCGGCCACCACTGGGTCGAGCGCGGTGGGCTCCTCGTGTCGGTCTCACCGTGGGTCCTCGGCGACGACGCCGCCGAGGACGCGCGCGGCCTCGACCTCGCGCAGTGGGCCGAGCTGGGCGCCGTCGTCCGCCGGGTGCACGACCAACCGCCTCCGTCGTCCGTCGCGCCGCTGCGCCACGGCGTCAAGCGCACGGGCCGTCGGGCCCGCGTGCGCCTCCGCGACCTCGACGCCCGCTTCGTCGGCGCCGCTCGGGCCCCGGGGGTCGACCCCTGGCTGGCCGATCTCTGGCACGCCCACCGCGACCGTCTCCGGCTCCTCGAGACGACCGCGCTCCGACTGAAGGAGGCGCGGGGCGCGACCGCCCGGGTCTCCTGTCACGGCGATCCCCACCTCGGCAACGTCGTGGTCGATCCCGAGGGCCGCCCCTGGCTCATCGACCTCGACGAGGCCACCGTCGCCCCACGCGAGGTCGACCTCGTGCTCGTCGAGCTCGGCGTGCTGCCCGGGCTGCCCGTCGAGCCCGAGCACCGGGCGGCGTTCCGCACCGGCTACGGCGACGACGTGGTGCTCGACCACGACCGCATCACCCGGTTCGGCTGCGTCCGCGCACTCGAAGACGTCACGGCGGTCGTCCTGGCGCTCGAGGGAGCAAACTCTGCGCAGCACGACGGCGACAGGGCCGGGGTACAAGCCGGTCTCGACGCCCTGCTCGGGCCACACGGCCTCGTGTCGTTGGTCGAGGCACGCCTGACCGCGTCGTGACGGTCGCCCGTCTCGTCGAGACGGGAACGCACCCTCCACAGCACCGATCCGCACCGCACCGCATCGAGCACCCCAGCACCGATCACGACCGCACCGACGCCAGGAGACCCACATGACGACCCGACGCACGACCCGACGCACCACCGCCGCCGCTGCGGCGTCCCTCGCCCTCGCCGCCGGCCTCTCAGGCTGCAGCGGTTTCACCGGCGGTTCCGACGACGCCGCCGACGGCACCCTCACCTTCACGACCTGGGCCAGCGAATCCGAGCAGGACTCGTTCGAGAAGCTCGTCGCCCAGTTCGAGAGCGAGCACGACGGCGCGACGGTCGACCTCAACGTCGTGCCCTACGACCAGATGTTCTCGAACATCGACGCGCAGCTCTCGACGGGCGACGCCCCCGACGTCTTCCGGGTCGACTACGGCAACCTCGGCGTGTACTCCAGCCAGGGTCAGTTGCTCGACCTCACGGGCCGGATCGACGACGAGGACTCCTTCCAGCCCGCCATGCTCGAGGCCGTCTCGTACGAGGGCGCCCCCTACGGCGTGCCGCACCAGACCGACGTCTCGGCGCTGCTCGTCAACACCGAGCTGCTCGCCGCCGCCGGCGTCACCGACCTGCCGACGAGCCAGGCGGACGCGTGGACGTGGGACGAGTTCGGCGAGGTCGCGACGAAGCTCCGCGCGAGCCTCCCCGCCGACCAGTACCCGTTCGGGGTGAACTGGCAGCAGGGTGGCACACCGCGCTGGCTCAGCTGGTTGTTCCAGGCCGGTGGCGCCCTGCTCGCCGACGACGGGACGACGAGCGAGATCGACTCGCCCGAGGCGGCAGAGGCGCTCGGCTTCACCCAGTCCTTCTTCGAGCAGGGGTGGGTGGCGCCGAGCAGCAGCGTGAAGTCGACGACGTACGCCGACACCGAGTTCGGCGAACAGACGACGGCGATGGCGTTCGTGGGCTCGTTCCTGGTGCCCGAGCTGGCCTCGACCGACTTCGACTGGACGGCCGTGCCGATGCCGGTCGACGAGCGCGGGGCGACCGACCTCGGCGGCAACGCCCTCGTCGCGACGGCCGACACCGACCAGGGCGAGCTCGCGACCGAGTTCCTGAACTTCATGGCCTCGGCCGACGCGATGACGGAGTTCTGCGCCGCGACCAACGAGCTGCCGACCCGGACCGACATCGACGCCTCGTCCATCGACTTCGCCGTGCGGCCCGACGTGATGCCGGTGTTCGTCGACCAGGCCACGACCATCCAGCCGAGTGACGTCAAGCAGTTGACCTCGCCGTACCTGGCCGAGATCACCGTCGCGATGCAGGACCAGCTCGAGGCGGCGTTCACCCAGGGGCAGTCGGTCGACGACACCCTGAGCGCCCTGGACGAGGCCGTCGGCCAGGCCACCGACTGATGACGGCGATGCCGGGTGCGCGCCGTCCGGGACGACGCGCCGCCCGCCTCCGGGAGAACCTGGTCGGCTGGGCCTTCATCGGGCCGAACCTCGTGCTGTTGTCGGTGTTCCTGCTCGTCCCCATCCTCTGGGCCGTGCAGCTGTCGTTCCAGGAGACCCGCGGCTTCGGCGACCCCGAGTGGGTCGGCGGCGCCAACTACGCCCGCATGGTCGCCGACCCCATCTTCTGGCAGACGCTCGGCAACACGGTGCTCTTCACCGTGGTCACCGTGCCGGTCGAGATGGCGGTGGGACTCGGGCTCGCGGTCCTGCTCGACGGGGTGCTCCCCGGCCGACGGACCTGGCGGACGCTGCTCGTGTTGCCGATGGTCGTCTCGGGCGTCGCCAGCGCGATGATCGCCGTGATCCTCTTCACCGAGGCGAACGGTCTCGTCAACAAGGTGCTGCGCGCCCTCGGGCTCGGGGCCGTGCCGTGGCAGTCGGACGGCGCGTTCGCGATGGTCTCGGTCATCGTCACGATGATCTGGCTGCGCGTCGGCCTCAACATGATCATCTACCTGGCGGGCCTCCAGTCCGTCTCACCCGAGCTCTACGAGGCGGCCGAGCTCGACGGCGCCGGTGCCTGGCAGCGGTTCCGCTCGATCACCGTGCCGCTCGTCGGGCCGTCGACGTTCTTCCTGCTCGTGCTCAACGTGATCGCGTCGTTCCAGGTCTTCGACCTCGTCTTCGTGCTCACCGGCGGCGGCCCCGGCTACTCCACGTCTGTGCTGGGCACCTACGCCTACCGCAACGGCTTCCAGATCCGCGAACAGGGCTACGGCGCCGCGCTCGGCGTCGTGATCCTCGTCGTCACGCTGGAGTTCACCGTCGTGCAGTGGCGCACCAACCGCACCCGCGACCTCACCGAATGACGAGGAACAGAACGTGACCACACCCCAGTCCGTCGCCGACGTCCCCGCGGCCGGCGCGCCGCGGAGCACCGTCCGCGGCGCCGATCGCGTCGCCGGCGTCCGTGCCCCGCGCAGGCGACCACGTCGCCGTGGTGGCTTCGTCGTCCTCCGTACCGTCGTCGCCGTCGTGGCGTCCGTCGTCGTCGCGTTCCCGTTGCTGTGGATGCTCGTCGTGGCGTTCTCGCCGCGGGGCGAGGTCTTCGGACGTGGCCTCCGCCTCCTGCCCAGCGCCGTCACCCTCGAGAACTTCACCCGGGTGCTCGAGCGGTACCCCGTGGGCGCGTGGTTCGGCAACTCGATCGTCATCGGGGTCTTCGTCACCGTGCTGACGGTCGTCGTGAGCCTGCTCGCCGGGTACGCCTTCGCACAGCTCCGCTTCGTCGGGCGCACGGCGGTGTTCCTCGTGTTCCTCGCGACCCTGATGATCCCGGTGCAGGCCATCATGGTCGCTCAGTTCCGGCTGGTGAACGGGCTCGAGATCTACGGCACCTACTGGGCGGTGATCCTCCCGTCGGCCGCCACCGCGTTCGGGGTGTTCCTCGCGCGCCAGTTCATGCTCGGCATCCCGCAGGAGCTGATCGAGGCCGCCCGCCTCGACGGTGCCGGCCCGATCAGGGTCTTCACCCTCATCGTCCTGCCGCTGAGCGGTCCGTTGGTCGCGGTGCTCGTGTTGCTCACCCTGCTCGGCAGCTGGAACGACTTCGCCTGGCCGTTGATCGCCCTCAAGGACCCGGACCTCTACACGCTGCCCGTCGGGCTGCTCTACCTGAAGGGCCAGACCAACCCGGACTACAACGGCATCATGGCGCTCGCCGTCATCTCGGTGCTGCCCATGGTCGCGTTGTTCCTCGCGTTCCAGAGGTTCTTCGTGCAGGGCTTCGTCCGGAGCGGGGTGCGGTAGCAGGGCCCGCCGGCTCGGACCCGGGCCCGACCCGGGCCCGACCCGGGCCCGACGAGGGCCGGCTTCCCCGCACGGCGTCGTAGGATCGCGTCGAACTGCACGTCAACGGAGACGGAGAAGACACGATGTCATCAGCACCCAGCCCCCGAGGCCACGCCACCGCGTCGGTCGCGGCCATCCTCGCCGAGTCGGCCGGCCGGTACCCCGACGACGTCGCCGTCATCGTCGGGCCCACCTCGACCACCTACGCCGAGCTCTGGCAGCAGACCCTGGCCTACGCCGGGGCCCTCCGCACCCGGGGCGTCGGCCCTGGGGACCGGGTCGCCATGCTCGTCCCGAACGTCGCGGACTTCCCCCGCGTCTACTACGCGACGCTCGCGCTCGGCGCGGTCGCCGTGCCCGTCCACGCCCTCCTCAAGCGACACGAGATCGAGTACGTGCTGCGCGACAGCGGCTCCCGCCTGCTCGTCTGCGCCGCACCGCTGCTCGGTGAAGGAGGCGCGGGAGCGCAGCTCGCGAGGGTCGACGTCCTGACCGTGCTCGCGCCTCCTGCCGGCCAGGAGGACGACGGGCCCGACCGCCTCGAGGACCTCGCCGCGGCCGCCGAACCCCTCGACACCTACGTGCCCCGCGACCCGTTCGACACCGCCACGATCCTCTACACGAGCGGCACCACGGGCCAGCCCAAGGGGGCCGAAGGGTCTCACCTCGCCCTGATCGAGCAGGTCAACACCAACCTGATGACGACGTTCGACATGCATCGCGGCGACGTGCTGCTCGGGGCCCTGCCGCTGTTCCACACCTTCGGACAGACCTGCACGATGAACACCGGGTTCCGGGTCGGCGCGACGATCGTCATGCTGCCGAAGTTCGACGGCGACGCCGCGCTCGCCGCGATGGTCGAGCACGGCTGCGAGGTGTTCATGGGCGTGCCCACGATGTACATGGCCCTGATCGCCGCGGCCACCCGCAGCGAGGCGCGCCCACCGCTGCGCTACGCCGTCTCGGGCGGGGCGTCGCTGCCGCTCGCGGTGCTCGAGAAGTTCCAGCAGGTGTACGACGCCCCGATCCACGAGGGCTACGGGCTGACCGAGACCTCGCCCGTCGCCACCTTCAACCACGTCGGGGTGCCACCGCGGCCCGGCACCATCGGCACGCCGATCTGGGGCGTCGACGTCGAGATCGCCGACCAGCACGTCGAGGACTCGATCGTGCTGCTGCCGCACGGCGAGATCGGCGAACTCGTCATCCGTGGGCACAACCTCATGAACGGCTACCTCGACCGGCCCGAGGACACCGCGAAGGCGATCGTCGACGGCTGGTTCCGCACGGGCGACCTCGGCACGAAGGACGACGACGGCTACCTGACGATCGTCGACCGCACGAAGGACATGATCATCCGCAACGGCTACAACGTCTACCCGCGGCAGGTCGAAGAGGTCCTCGCGCAGCACCCCGACGTCACGATGGCGGCCGTCTTCGGCGTGGCGCACGAGCTGCACGGGCAAGAGATCGAGGCGGCCGTCGTCCTCCGTGACGGGGCCACGGCCACCCCCGACGAGTTGGTCGCCTTCGTCGCCGACGAGATCGCGGCCTACAAGTACCCCCGCGTGGTCCACGTCCTCGACGCCTTGCCGCTCGGCCCCAGCGGCAAAGTCCTCAAGCGCGAACTCGTGGACCGGTTCTCGGCCGCCGTCACCGGGGTCGGCGAGGGAGTCGCGGCGCCCCGCTGACCGGGTCACGGGGGCACCCCCCGGACGGGGATCACCAGGACGGGGGCTGCCCGGACGGGGGCTGCCGGGCGGACGATCGGGCTTCTAGCCTCACAGCAGAACCTCAGCCCGATCTGACAGGACCCCCGTGAACCCTTCCATGTCCCGAGTCCTCGGCGTCACCGCCGCCGTGGGCGGCCTCGTCGCCCTGAGCCTGGCAGGCGTCACGGCGGCGACCGCCGAACCCGCCACCGGTTCCTTCACCGGGTCCGACGCCTCCGCGGCGGCGGCCCCCGCCCTCGACCGCTACCAGGGCGCCGACCGTTTCGCCACGGCCGCCGACATCGCCGGCCGGGCCTACCCGGACGGTGCCGGCACGGTCATCATCGCGAACGGCGTGCAGTTCCCCGACGCGCTGAGCGCCGCTCCGGCCGCCGCGCTGATCGAGGCGCCGCTCCTGCTGACGGCTCCGAACGCCCTCCCGTCGTCGGTGGCCGACCGCCTCGTCGCCCTCAAGCCGCGGAACGTGGTCGTCATCGGTGGCGTCAACGCCGTGTCGCCCGCCGTCGCCACCCAGATCGGCAAGATCACCGGGGCGACGGTCGATCGCGTCCAGGGCGCCGACCGTTACGCGACCTCGCGGGCCGTCGTCGACGCGTTCTTCGCCGAGACCGGCGTCTACCGCGCCTTCGTCACCTCGGGCCTGAACTTCCCCGACGCCATCAGCGCCAGTGCCGCCGCCGGTGCCGGCAGCACCGACTCGACCGGTGCGCCGGACGCGGTCGTGCTCGTCCCCGGGACCGCCGACGGGGTCGACCAGCCCACGTCGGACCTGTTCGAATCGCTCGGCGTCGAGTCCGTCGCCGTCGTGGGTGGCCCCGCGGTCATCTCGGACGGCATCGTCTCCGATCTCGACGCGCAGTTCCCGGGCGAGGTCGCCCTGCTGGCCGGCCAGGACCGCTACGAGACCTCGGCCTTCGTGTCGTTCTTCGCCTTCAGCGACGCGACGGGCGACGTCCCCCGTACCGACGACTCGGGCACCGTGTACCTCGCCTCCGGGCAGAACTTCCCGGACGCCCTCGCGATCGCCGCGGTCGCCGGCGCCGAGAAGTCGCCCGTGCTCCTCACCGCGCCCGGCTGCACGAACTACTACGCCGAGGACCTCATCGCGGGCCTCGCGTCCGAGAAGGTCGTCACGATCGGTGGCACGGCCGCCGTCTCCGAGAACGCGGCCGCGTTGAACTACTGCCCGGGCCCGCCGCGCACCTGACCCGCTCCGTCGGTACCCTCGCACGATGATCGCCATCGTGCTCGCCGCGCTCCTCTGGGGCACGACGGGCACGGTGGCGTCTTCTCTTCCCGGCGACGTCGGCCCGCTCGCCACGGGCGCCGCGACGATGTGCGTCGGCGGCCTGCTGCTGGCGCTCACGGCCCCCCGCGCCACGCGCGCCGCCCTGCGAGGTGGCCCGGCGGCGTGGTGCTGGCTCGTGCCGGGGGCACTGGGCGTCGTGGTCTACCCGCTGGCGTTCTACTCGTCCATGTCGCTCGCCGGCGTCGCCGTGGGCAACGTGGTCTCGCTCGGCACGGCGCCCGTCTTCGCGGCGCTGCTCGAACGCCTGCTCGACCCGCCCGGCCGGCGGCGTCCCCTCGAGCCCCGCTGGGTGGCGAGTGCGGCACTGGCCGTCGTGGGCGTCGGAGTGCTCGCGGCGACCGGGCAGCACGGTCAGGCGGGCACGGCGGCGTCCCCCGGGTCGGCCCCGCTCGGCATCGCCCTGGGCGTCCTCGCGGGCCTCGCCTACGCGACGTACACCTACACCGCGGCTCGGCTCATGGCCGAGGGCCACCCGTCGCGCGGGGCCGTGTCGGCCCAGTTCGGCCTCGGTGCGGTGCTCCTGCTGCCGGTGTTGCTGGCGACCGGGGCTCCGTTGCTGCAGTCGGGCGCCTCCGTGGGGGCGACGGTCTATCTCGCGATCGGGCCGATGTTCGTCGCCTACCTCCTCTTCGGCCACGGCCTGCGCACGGTGTCGAGTTCTCGGGCGACGACCGTGACGTTGCTCGAACCGTTCGTCGCGACCCTGCTGGCGGTGCTCGTGGTGGGCGAGCGGCTCGAGCCGCCGGGCTGGATCGGCCTCGCCCTCGTGCTGGCGGGTGTCGTCTCGATCGTGCTGACGAGACCCGTCCGCCCCTCCCGTCCCGAGGCGGTCGCCACCTAGAGTGGAGCCTCGACGATCGTGTCGCGGCCCCGTCCCGACACGACCGGCCCGCTCCGGCGGGCCCGCCTCATCACGAAGGAGTGACATGAGCGACACCATCACCGCACCCGCCCCGGCCGCCTCCGAAGGTCCCGAGATCCACAAGGGCCTGGCCGGCGTCACGGTCGACCGGACGGCGGTCTCGAAGGTCGACGCGGCCAGCAACTCGCTGCTCTATCGCGGTTACCCGGTGCAGCAGCTCGCCGCCGAGCGGGACGTCGAGGACGTCGCCTGGCTGCTGCTGCACGGCGACCTGCCGACCGTCGACGAGCGACGCGACTTCGACGCCGAGCTGCGCTCGCACCGCACGCTGGCCCCCGGGCTGCAGCACCTGATCGACCTGATCCCCACCTCGGCGCACCCGATGGACGTCGTCCGCACCGCGGTGAGCGCCATCGGCGCGGCCCGGCCCGAACCCACGACGGGTGCGGGCGCCTACGACGTCGCCGACACGCGTCGACTCGCCACGCACCTCTTCGCCGTGCTGCCCGCCGTGATCGCCTACGACCAGCGGCGCCGCCACGACCTGCCGCCGGTTCCGCCGCGGGACGACCTCGGCTACAGCGCCGACTTCCTGCACCAGGTGTTCGACCGCGAGCCCGACCCGCTCGACGTGGACGCGTTCGACACCTCGATGACGCTCTACGCCGAGCACTCGTTCAACGCCTCCACCTTCACGGCCCGGGTCGTCGCCTCGACGCTGTCCGACCTGCACTCGTCGATCGTCGGCGCGATCGGGGCCCTCAAGGGCCCGCTGCACGGCGGCGCCAACGAGGCCGCGCTCGAGCTGCTCGACCGGGTCGGCCCCGCCGACGGGGCCGCGGCCTGGCTCGACGAGGCGTTCGCGCGCAAGGAGAAGATCATGGGCTTCGGGCACCGGGTCTACAAGAACGGCGACAGCCGGGTTCCCACGATGGAGGACGCCCTCGGCCGTCTCGTCGACCGGGCCCGCGAGCAGGGCGACGACCGGGTCGACGGGCTCAAGGAGACCTACGACGTCGTCGCCGCGACGGTGTTCGAGCGCAAGGGCCTGAAGCCCAACGTCGACTACCCGTCCGGGCTGGCGTACCACCTGATGGGGTTCGAGACGCCGGTCTTCACGCCGCTGTTCGTCGCGTCGCGCGTCCTCGGCTGGAGCGCCCACGTGATCGAGCAGCGCGAGGCCAACTCGCTCATCCGCCCCCTGAGCGAGTACGACGGCGCACCCCTGAGGGACGTCCCCGCGCGCTGACGCCTACCGTGGCCCGCATGCCGAACCAGCTGCGAGACGCCGTCAGCCCCTACCTCAGGTCGCACGCCGACAACCCCGTCGAGTGGCGTGCCTGGGGGACGGGGCCGTTCGCCGAGGCCGTCGAGCGGGACGTGCCCGTGATGGTGTCGATCGGCTACTCGACCTGCCACTGGTGCCACGTCATGGCGCGCGAGAGCTTCTCCGACCCCGAGGTCGCCGCCCAGCTCTCGGCGGGCTTCGTCTCGGTCAAGGTCGACCGCGAGGAACACCCCGACGTCGACTCCAGCTACCTGGCCGCCGCCTCGGCCTTCACCGAGGGGCTCGGCTGGCCGCTGACCGTCTTCGTCACGCCCGAGGGTCGGCCGTTCTACGCCGGCACGTACTTCCCGCCGGTGCCCGTGCAGGGTCGGCCGTCGTTCCGACAGGTGCTCGACGCCGTCACCGACGCCTGGACCACCAGGCGGTCCGAGGTCGACGCGACCGCGTCGGCGGTGCAGGAGGCGCTGGCTGCGGGGCCCGCGTCGGTCACCGGCACCGCGCCTCCTGGTCCCGGTGCCGGGGTCGCCCTGCCGGGACGGCCCGAGCTCGCCCACGCCGTCGCCCGGCTCGTCGCCCACGAGGACCGCGAGCACGGCGGCTTCGGCGGGGCCCCGAAGTTCCCGACGGCGCCGGCCCAGCTGGCGCTGCTCGCCCTCGGCGCGGGAGGGGACGACGGCGCGCTCGAACTCGTGTCGCGGACGCTCGCCCGCATGGCCGCGTCGCCGCTGCGCGACGCGGTCGAGGGCGGGTTCTTCCGGTACGCGGTCCGACGCGACTGGTCAGAACCCCACTACGAGCGCATGCTCTACGACAACGCCCAGCTGCTGCTGGCCTACTCGCGGCTCTCGGTGCTCGACCCGGCCCCGGCCCCCGGCCCCGCGCCGACGTCGGCAACTCAGGAGATCGGCTCGGATCCGGCCCGGGTCGCCGCCGGGGTCGCCGATTTCCTGAGTTCCCGACTGCGCACGGCCGACGCGGCCTTCGGCTCGGCGCAGGACAGCGAGAGCACGATCGACGGCGTCCGTGACGAGGGCGGCTACTACCGGAGGGACGCCGCGGGCCGCGCGGCCCTCGACCCGCCGCCCGTCGACGACAAGGTGCTCACCGGTTGGAACGGCCTCGCGATCGCGGCGCTCGCCGAGGCGGGGTCACGGCACGGTCGCCCCGACTGGGTGGACACCGCCCGCGGCGCGGCCGACCTGCTGCTCGCGCGTCACGTGACCGACGACGGTCGTCTGCTGCGCGCCTCCGTCGGGTCGACCGTGTCGGACGCGGTGGCGACCCTCGAGGACCACGGCCTGTTCGCGTCCGGCCTGCTGGCCCTCTCGCTCGCGACGGGCGAGGCCCGGTACGCCGTCGCCGCGCGGTCGTTCGTCGATGCCTGCCTGCTCGACGACGCCGACCCGCGGGTCGTCGCGGCCCCGTCGGGTGGCGACCCCGTGCTGGTCTCGCAGGGCGTGGCCCTGTCGAGCGACCCGGGCGAGGGTGCCTACCCGTCGGGACGCAGTGCGGTCGCGGCGGCCGCGCTCACCCTCCACCAGCTCACCGGGGAGGCGCGCTACCGGTCGGTGGCCGGACGGCTCGTCGCCGAGGTGGCCGGTTCGGCCCTCGACAACCCGCTCGCGTACGGTGCCGCCTTCGGGCTGCTCGTCGAACTCGAGGCCCCGCTGACGCAGCTGGTCGTGGTCGAGCCGTCCCCGGTGGACCGCGCCGACGACGGCCTCGCCCGGCGGGCACGGAGCGTCGTCCGCCCCGGCAGCGTCGTCGCCGTGCTGGACGAGGAGGCGCTGGTCGCCTTCGAGCACGCGGGCTTCGAGCTGTTCGCGGGTCGCTCGGCCCCCGGGCGCGTCCCCACCGCGTACCTCTGCCGCGACTTCGTCTGCCGACTGCCGGTCACGACCGTGGACGACCTCGACGGACTGCTGCTCGAGGGGTGACGACACGACCGCGTCGGTCGCCCAGGCACCGGCGACGCACCGGGTAGGGGCACCCGCCCGGCGAAGCACCGGGTAGGGGCGCCGGGCGGGGCGCCCGGCGGGTGAACCGTGCGGGGCGCCGGGCGGGGGCGTCAGGCGGCGGCGGGCACGAGCGGTGCGGCCGGGTCGGCGACCCACTCGGCGAGCGAACCGTCGTACACCGCGACGTCCGAGCGGCCGAGGACGGCGAAGGCGAGGGCGTCGACGCTGGCCGACACCCCCGAGGCGCAGTAGACGACCGTGCGTGGTTCGTCGGGCACGACGGCGAGGCGGTCGCGGAGGACCGGGTCGCGGGCGAGCGTGCCGTCGTCGGCGAGGAGCGTCTCGGCCGGCACGTTGACGCTGCCGGGGATGTGCCCGGCGCGGGCGAGCGGGCTCGACGTGCCGTCGAACTCGTCGCGGGGCGAACCGGAGACGAGCGCCGCCCTCTGGTCGCCCGCCACCACGGACTCGACGAAGGCCTTGTCGACCCAGTGGTCGGGACGTTCGGTCGCGACGAACGGGGCGGGCGTCGGCAGGACGTCGCCGAGGTCGTACGGCTTGCCCTGCGCGAGCCACTGCGACCACCCGCCGTCGAGCACCGCCACGGCGTCGTGCCCGTAGGCGCGGAACAGCCACCACAGGCGGGACGCCCAGCGGCCGTCGACCGTGTCGTACACGACGACCGTGCTGTCGTTCGAGACGCCCAGCGCGGCCGCCGCGGCCTGGAAACGGTCGACCCCGGGCCGGGTGAAGGGCAGGTCGGAGCCGGGGTCGCTGAAGTCGACGAGCAGGTCGGCGAGGACCGCCCCGGGGACGTGACCGTCTCGCTCGAACCCGTCGCGGCCCGTGGTGAGGGCCGCCGGGCCGTCGCCACGACCCGGGCCGACGCCGCGACCCGGATCGACGTCGAGGTCGACGTCGAGATCGAGGTCGACGAGCACCGTCGCGTCGACGATCGTCAGGTCGTCGGCGCCGAGGTGGTCGGCCAACCACTGTGTCGAGACGACGGGTGAGGTGAGGACGGGTGCCATGCGGGCCACGGTAACGCCGACCGGTGACATCGGACCCTGAGTCCGCAATGAAGCGTCACAACGTGTGCGCCTCGACGAACGGGGAAACCGCGACCGGCCCCGACGGTCGTGTCAGCGACCGGCCTTCTTCGCGGTGATGACGCCGGTGTCGAAGCCCATCAGGTTGAGCCCGCCGTTGAACCGGGCGTGCTCGACCTTCATGCAGCGGTCCATGACGACGGTGAGCCCCTGTTCTTCGCCGTACCGGGCGGCCTCCTCGTCGTAGATGCCGAGCTGTACCCAGATCGTCTTCGCGCCGATCGCGAGCACGTCGTCGACGACCGATCGGATGTCGGAGGCCTTGCGGAACACGTCGACGACGTCGGGCACCTCGGGCAGCGAGGCCAGGTCGGGGTAGGCCTTCTGGCCGAGGATGGTGTCGGCGCGGGGGTTGACGAAGTAGACGCGGAGGTCGGTCGACTGCTGCAGGTAGGTGCCCACGAACGAGCTCGACCGGCTCGGGTTGGGCGAGGCACCGACGACGGCGACGCTCTTCGCCGAGCGCAGGATGGCCTGGCGCTCACGGGCCGTGGGTCCCACCCACGTCCGCTGCGACTTGAGCAGCTTGGCGAGGGGCGACGACGCGGGCAGCTCGCAGGTCAGCCCGTTGGTCAGCTGCGTGGTGACGGTGTCGGTCACGTCGGGTCACTCGCCTTTCGTCGCCGCGGCCAGCGCCTGGTCGAGGTCGTGGATGATGTCGTCGGGATCTTCGATGCCGACGCTGATGCGCACCGAGCCGGGCAGCACCCCCGCGTCGACGAGCTGCTGCTCGCTGAGCTGGGCGTGGGTGGTCGAGCCCGGGTGGATGACGAGCGTCTTCGCGTCGCCGATGTTGGCGAGGTGGCTGGCGAGCTCGACCGACTCGATGAAGGTCTTGCCGGCCGGACGACCGCCCTTCAGCTCGAACGTGAAGACCGAGCCGGGGCCCTTCGGCAGGTACTTCGCCGCGCGCTCGTGGTGCGGGTGCCCGGGCAGGCCGGCCCAGCGAACGCGCTCGATGCGCGGGTCTGCGTCGAGCCACTCGGCGACCTGGCGGGCGTTGTCGACGTGGGCCTGCATGCGGAACGGCAGGGTCTCGACCCCCTGGGCGAGCAGGAAGGCCGAGTGGGGAGCGAGGGCCGGGCCGATGTCGCGCAGCTGCTCGGCGCGTAACCGGGTGAGGAAGGCGTACTCGCCGAAGTTGCCGGACCAGTTGAGGCCGCCGTAGCTCGGCACAGGCTGGTCGAAGAGCGGGAACCGCTCGCTGTCCCAGTCGAAGCGGCCGGACTCGACGACGACGCCGCCGAGCGTGGTGCCGTGACCGCCGAGGAACTTCGTGGCCGAGTGCACGACGACGTCGGCACCCCACTCGATCGGACGGTTGAGGTAGGGCGTGGCGATGGTCGAGTCGACGATCAGGGGCAGGCCGTGCGCGTGGGCCACGTCGGCCAGGCCCTCGAGGTCGGCGACCTCGCCGGACGGGTTCGCGACCGTCTCGACGAAGACCAGCTTCGTCTCGGGACGGATGGCGGCGGCGTAGTCCGCCGGGTCGGAGGACTGCACGAAGGCCGTCTCGACGCCGAAGCGACGCAGGGTGACGTCGAGCTGGGTGATCGACCCGCCGTAGAGGTTCGCGCTCGCGACGATGTGGTCGCCCGCGCCGGCCAGCGAGGCGAACGTGACGAACTGGGCGCTGAGGCCGCTCGCCGTCGCGACGGCGCCGAGGCCGCCCTCGAGGCTGGCGACGCGCTCCTCGAAGGAGGCGGTGGTCGGGTTGGCGAGGCGGCTGTAGATGTTGCCGTACTTCTGCAGGGCGAACCGCGCCGCGGCGTCGTCGGTGTCGTCGAACACGAAGGCGCTGGTCTGGTAGATGGGCAGCGCCCGTGCCCCCGTCGCCGCGTCGGGGATGTTGCCCGCGTGGATCGCCCGCGTGCGGAAGCCGTACTCACGATCTGCCATGCCCCCACGCTAGCCGCTGGTCGTCACGCGGGGACCCGGGACGTCACACGGCGGAACACGGCCGACCCGCGCCTCCTGCGGGGGAGGAGTCGTCGGTCAGCCGGAGGCGGCTCCGACGCCTACTTCCAGCTGGGGATCCAGTAGTGCAGCCGGATGAACTCCCAGTCCTCCAGCTGCGCCGTCCACAGGGGGTAGAAGAAGACGGACACGGCGACGGCGACCACGACGACGATCGCCGTGACGCCGATGCCGCTCAGCCGCCGGGACCGGTCGTCGGTGCGTCGGCCGAGGACGATGCCGAGCACCGCGGCCAGGCCGAGCACGAGGTAGGGCTCGAAGGCGATCGTGTAGAACTGGAACACCGTCCGGTCGGTGAACGCCAGCCACGGCAGGTAGGCCGCCGCGACGCCGACGAGGATCGCCCCGTACCGCCACTCGCGGTACCGCGCTACGCGGTAGACGAGGTAGAGGCAGGCCGCGACCGCCGCGTACCAGATCAACGGGTTCGCGACCGAGGTGATCGCCTCGCCGCACCGGGCCACGTCGCAGCCGCCCTGGCCCTCGTCGAACCCCTGGTAGTACATGCTCGTCGGTCGCAGCATCAGCAGCCAGGTGAGCGGGTTCGCCTGGTAGGCGTGCGGGGTGTGCAGGCCGACGTTGAACCCGTAGACGCCCGCCTGGTAGTGCCAGAAGTTCTGCACCACGTCGGGCACCCACGCCAGGGCTCCCGTCCACCGTGTGCCGCCGTCCTCGACCCAGCTGCGGTAGTAGCCGCCCGACGTCGCGAACCAGCCGGTCCAGCTCGCCAGGTAGGCCACCACGGCGACGGGCACGGTCAGCAGGAAGCTCACCGGTGCCTGCCTGAACAGGGTGCCCGACAGCCAGAACTCCACGCCGGCCCGGCGGCGCGCCACCATGTCGACGACCACCGTGTAGACCGCGAAGAACGCCAGGAAGTACAGGCCGTTCCACTTCACGGCCGTCGCCAGCCCGCACAGCAGGCCGGCCGTCACCAGCCAGGGACGCGCCCACAGGGCGGGGCCCCAGGCGATGTCGCGACCGGCACCGCGCCTCCTCGCCCGCCAGGCCTCGAGCCGGCGGGCGCTCTGACGGCGGTCGAGCAGCACCGCCCCGAAGGCCAGCAGGCCGAAGAACATGACGAAGTTGTCGAGCAGGGCCACCCGGGACATGACGATCGCGTGCCCGTCGATCGCCAGGAAGAACCCCGCCAGCGTGCCGAGCAGCGTCGATCGCAGCAGCAACGACCCGATGACGGCGACCAGGGCGACCGCGAGGATGCCCACGACGGCCGTGCTGATGCGCCAGCTCGCCGGGTTCTCGGGACCGACCGACGCCATGCCGAGCCCGATCAGCCACTTGCCGAGGGGCGGGTGCGCCACGAACGACGGTGCCGCGAGGAACCCGCCGACCCCGCCCGCGGCGAAGGTCGGGTCGTAGTCGGCCGGCCACGACCCCTCGTAGCCGAGGTTGAACAACGACCAGGCGTCCTTGACGTAGTACGTCTCGTCGAACACGAGGGTCGCGGGGGAGTTCAGGTGCCACAGGCGCAGCACCGCGGCCAGCAGCGTGACCGCGAGCGGGCCCGCCCAGGCCCAGACGCGCCTCCTGACCGGGGTGCGCAGCACGCGCCCCCACCAGGCGTCGAGCCGGGTCGGGGGAGCCTCGTGGGCATGGGCCGCGGTCGCGTCGTCGACCGGGGTGCCGACGGGCGGGACGATCACCCGGTCGGTGAGCGGGTCGGCCGACGCGAGGCCCGGCTCGCCCGCCGTCGGACGGGCAGGAGGCGCGGTGCCGGCCTCGACGAGCGCGTCGAATTCGCGCTCGGGCCCGGTCGTCATCGGGCCATCGTAAGTGGGCGGTCCGGGGCCGGGGGACAATGGGCGGGTGATCGTGCTCGCCGCCACCCCCATCGGAAACCTCGGCGACGCCAGCCGTCGCCTGATCGAGACGCTGTCGAACGCCGAGGTCGTCGCCGCGGAGGACACGCGCACGGCGATCCACCTGATGCGCGCCCTGGGCGTCGAGAACCGCCCCCGCCTCATCGCCCTGCACGAGCACAACGAGCGCGAGAAGGCGGGCGAGATCGTCGAGCTGGCCCGCGCCTCCGACGTGGTCGTGCTCACCGACGCCGGCATGCCCGCCATCAGCGACCCCGGGTTCCCGCTCGTCGAGGCCGCCGCGGCCGCGGGCGTCACCGTCACGGCGATCCCCGGCCCGTCCGCGGTGCTCACCGCGCTCGCCGTGTCGGGACTGCCCACCGACCGCTTCAGCTTCGAAGGCTTCCTGCCGCGCAAGCAGGGCGACCGTCTGCGCGTGCTGGGGGCGCTCGCCGACGAACGCCGCACCATGGTGTTCTTCGAGTCGCCCCACCGCCTGCCCGACTCGCTCGGCGACCTGGTCACCGCTCTCGGGGCCACGCGCCGCGTGGTCGTCTGCCGTGAGCTGACGAAGCTGCACGAAGAGGTGCGCCGCGGCAGCGCGGCCGAGCTCGCCGAGTGGGCGGCCGAGGGCGTCCGGGGCGAGATCTGCATCGTGGTCGAGGGCGCCCCCGAACGCGTCGTCGACCTGGCCGCCGGGCTCGCGCAGGTGCAGGCCCTGGTCGCCGACGGCACCCGCCTCAAAGAGGCCACCGCCGACGTGGCCGCCGCCACGGGTCTGTCGAGGCGCGACCTCTACCAGGCCGCCCTCGCCGCCCGCCCGCCCCGCGCGTAGGGCGTGGCGTACCCCGCCCAGCCCGGCGGGTGCAAGCTCGGAGGAGGCGCGTGCCCGGAGGAGGCGCGGCCCACCACGAGCAGGAGGTACGACATGAAGGCGGTCCGTTTCGAGCAGTACGGCGACATCGACGAGCTGAAGGTCGAACAGGTGGCGAAGCCCGAGGCGGGTGCCGGCCAGGTCGTGGTCGCCGTCAAGGCGGCGGGCTTGAACCCCGGTGAGGCGGCGATCCGCGCCGGACTGATGCACGACGCGTTCCCCGCGGCGTTCCCGTCGGGCCAGGGGACCGACTTCGCCGGCGTGGTCGACGAGGTCGGCGCGGGGGTCGACGAGTGGTCCGTCGGTGACGAGGTCGTCGGGTGGGCCAACCGGTCGTCGCACGCCGAGTTCGTCGTCGTCGACCACGACGAACTCGTGGTGAAGCCCGAGAACGTGCCGTGGGAGGTCGCGGGCAGCATCAGCGTGACCGGACCCACCGCCTACGCCGCGCTGCGTGCCGTGCAGGCCACCGAGGGAGACACGATCGTCGTCTCGGCCGCGGCCGGCGGCGTCGGCGTGATGGTGTCGCAGCTCGCCGTCCTCGGTGGGCTCACCGTCATCGGCACCGCGAGCGAGCGCAACCACGACTTCCTGAGGCAGCTCGGCGTCACACCAGTGGAATACGGTGACGGCGTCGTCGACCGCATCCGTGAGGCCGCCCCCCAGGGCGTGGACGCGTTCGTGGACTGCTTCGGCCAGGGCAACGTCGGGTACGCCCTCGAGCTCGGCGTCGCGCCGCAGCGCATCGACACGATCATCGACTTCGCGGCCGTCGAGCAGCACGGCGTCAAGGCCGAGGGCAGCGCCCAGGCGACGTCGCAGGCCGTGCTGTCCGAGCTGCTCGAGCTGATCTCGACCAACAAGATCATGGTGCCGATCGACGGGATCTTCCCCCTCGACGACGTCAAGGACGCCTACCGCGACCTCGAGGACGGCCACGCCCGGGGCAAGTACGTGCTCGGCATGGACGTCGTCGAGTACCCGGGCGAGCACGCCGGCGAGCGGGCGGGTTCCGACGACCGCACCGAGGAGCACGACGCGACCTGACCGGTCGACGCGACCCGCCCCTCCTCGTCCCCGGCGGCGGACGCAGGAGGCGCGGGTCGCGTCATCACGTCGGTGCCCCCACCTAAGATGGTCCCCATGCCCGCCGGCGACTCCTTCTTCATCGCAACGCCCATCTTCTACGTCAACGACGTGCCGCACATCGGTCACGCCTACACCGAGGTCGCAGCCGACGTGCTCGCCCGGTGGCACCGGCAGCGGGGTGACGACGCCTGGCTGCTGACCGGCACCGACGAACACGGTCAGAAGATCCTGCGCACCGCCACGAGCCACGGCGTGACCCCTCAGGAGTGGGCCGACAAGCTCGTCACCGAGTCCTGGAAGCCCCTGCTCGAGACCGTCGACATCGCCAACGACGACTTCATCCGCACGACCGACGCCCGCCACGAGGCCGGCGTGCAGAAGTTCCTGCAGAAGCTGTACGACGACGGCTTCATCTACCAGGGCGAGTTCGAGGGCTTCTACTGCGTCGGCTGCGAAGAGTACAAGCAGCCGAGCGACCTGGTGCCCGGCACCGGCGCCTACGAGGGCGAGCAGGTCTGCGCCATCCACAGCATCCCGGTCGAGGTGCTGCAAGAGAGCAACTACTTCTTCCGCATGAGCGACTTCGAGCAGCGACTGCTCGACCTCTACGAGGCCCAGCCCGACTTCGTGCAGCCCGACTCGGTGCGCAACGAGGTCGTCTCGTTCGTCAAGCAGGGTCTGCGCGACCTGTCGATCTCGCGGCAGAGCTTCGACTGGGGCGTCAAGGTGCCCTGGGACGAGAAGCACGTCGTCTACGTGTGGTTCGACGCCCTGCTCAACTACGTCACGGCCATCGGCTACGGCGTCGACGACGACGAGTTCCGGCGTCGCTGGCCGGCCGTGCAGCTCGTCGGCAAGGACATCGTGAGGTTCCACGCCGTCATCTGGCCCGCGATGCTCATGGCGGCCGGGCTGCCCGTCCCCAAGAACGTCTTCGGCCACGGCTGGCTGCTGGTCGGCGGCGAGAAGATGTCGAAGTCGAAGCTCACGGGCATCGCCCCGCAGCAGATCACCGACGTCTTCGGTGCCGACGCGTTCCGGTACTACTTCATGCGCGCCATCACCTTCGGTCAGGACGGCAACTTCAGCTGGGAAGACATCGCGGCCCGCTACCAGGCCGAGTTGGCCAACGGGTTCGGCAACCTGGCCTCGCGCGTCGTGGCCATGATCACCCGCTACTTCGACGGCACCGTGCCCGTCGCCGGCGACCTCACCGAGGCCGACCTGGCCGTCCGCGAGACCGAACTGCGGGTCACGGCCGAGGCCGACGCGGCGATCGACCGGTTCGCCATCAACGAGGCGCTCGCGTCCATCTGGCAACTGGTCGACCAGCTGAACGGGTACATCACCGAGCAAGAGCCCTGGGCCATCGCGAAGGACGAGTCGCAGCGCGAGCGCCTGGCGACCGTCCTCGCCACCGCCCTGCGGGGTCTCGGCACCCTCACCGTGCTGCTGTCGCCGTTCATCCCGACGGCCACGCACACCCTGTGGCAGTCGATCGGGCAGGGCGAGCTGACCAGCCAGCCCGTCGATCGTGCGGCCGAGTGGTCGAGCGCTCCCGACGTCCAGCCGCTCGCCGCCGGTCTCTTCCCGCGCATCGAACAGCCCGAGCCCGCAGCATGAGCGACGACACGTCCGGTGGCGGCGGCGCGACCTCCGGGCCGGCCGACGGAGTCCCGGCGACGCACGTCCGCCACCGCTCGTCGGGCGCGGACGGCCAGAAGCGCGACCTGACCTACCCCGCGCCTCCCCAGCCCCTCGTCGTGCCGGTCTACGACAACCACACGCACCTCGAGATCGCCGACGGCGTCGGAGACGACGGCGACGGCCCCCTCGACTACCGCGAGCACCTCGACCGGGCCTCGTCCGTGGGCGTGCGCGGCGTGGTGCAGGTCGGCACCGACCTCGAGACGTCCCGCTGGTCGGCCGAGATCGCCAGCCGCGAGCCCCGGGTGCTCGCCGCCGTCGCCATCCACCCGAACGAGGCCCCGGCCCTCGCGGCCGCGGGCACCCTCGACGAGGCGCTGTCCGAACTGGACGGGCTCGCCGCGAGGCCGCGCGTGCGCGCCGTCGGCGAGACCGGGCTCGACTTCTTCCGCACCGGCGACGACGGTCGGGCGGCCCAGCTCGAGGCGTTCCGCGGCCACATCGAGATCGCCAAGCGCCACGGCCTGGCCCTGCAGATCCACGACCGCGACGCCCACGACGACGTGGTCGACCTGCTGCTCGAGGTGGGCGCTCCCGAACGCACCGTCTTCCACTGCTTCAGCGGCGGGCCCGAGCTGGCGAGCATCCTCGCCGAGAACGGCTGGTACGCGTCCTTCGCCGGCACGGTGACGTTCAAGAACGCCCAGCCCCTGCGCGACGCCCTCGTGCAGTTGCCGCGCAACCTGATCATGGTCGAGACCGACGCGCCCTACCTGACGCCGGTGCCCTACCGCGGTCGCCCCAACGCGCCGTACCTGATCCCCTTCACGCTGCGGTCGATGGCCGAGACGATCGGCACCGACGTGTCCATGCTCGCGGCCCAGATCTCGTCGACGACCGAACTGGTCTACGGCAGCTGGGACAGCGAGCCCGTGACGGTCGAGGGCTGATGTCGCGCGCCACCCTGCTCGGCCCCGCCGAGATCCGTGACCTCGCCGACCTCCTCGGCGTGCAGCCGACCAAGAAGCTCGGGCAGAACTTCGTCCACGACGCCAACACCGTGCGTCGCATCGTCGCCGCGTCGGGTGTCTCGGCGGGCATGACCGTCGTCGAGATCGGCCCCGGGCTCGGCTCCCTGACCCTCGGCCTGCTCGAGGCGGGTGCCAAGGTGGTGGCCGTCGAGATCGACAAGCGCCTCGCCGAACAGCTGCCGAAGACCGTCGCGCAGCTGCAGCCGGCGGCCGACCTCACCGTCGTCGTCGACGACGCCTTGTGCGTGACGACCCTGCCCGACGAACCCACCCACCTCGTGGCGAACCTGCCGTACAACGTCAGCGTGCCGGTGCTCCTGCACTTCCTCGAGCACTTCGACGGGCTCGAGCACGGGCTCGTCATGGTGCAGTCCGAGGTCGGTCTGCGCCTTACCGCCGAGCCCGGCTCGAAGGTGTACGGCGGGCCGAGCATCAAGGCGGCGTGGTACGGCGAGTTCCGGGCCGCGGGCCAGGTCAGCCGCCAGGTGTTCTGGCCCGTGCCGAACGTCGACAGCATCCTCGTCGCGTTCGACCGCAAGCCGGCCCGCGGCAGCGAGCTCGAGCGTCGGGCGACCTTCGCCCTCGTCGATGCCGCGTTCCAACAGCGACGCAAGATGCTGCGCCAGTCGCTGTCCTCCCTCTACGGGTCGTCCGCCGCCGCCTCCGAGGCCCTCGAGCGTGCCGGACTCGCCCCGACGCAGCGGGGCGAGCAGCTCACCGTCGACGACTTCCTCGCCGTGGCCCGGGTCAGCGACGTCGACGCCCTCGCCGGGGCGTCCGTCGCCGCCGTGCTGCACGCCGACGAGGGCGAGGCCGGCTGAGCCGTGCCCCGACGCAAGAACGGTCCCGACGGCGCGCCGTCCGGCAGGGCCCGGGGCAGGGACGGTGCCGGTGGCGGCGACGAGCGCGGGCACGGTGAGCAGCGGCTCAGTGACGCCCGGCTCGGGTCGGGCACCGGACGCAGTGCGGCCGAGTGGTTCGCGCTGCTCGACGCCGCGGGGGCGGCGCGACTGTCCCACGAGCAGATCTCGCGCCTCCTGGTCGACGAGTTCGAGGTCGTGCCGTGGTGGGCCGAGGGGATCACGGTGCGCTACGAACAAGAACGCGGCGTCGAGCCGCCGGGGCGTCAGCCCGACGGCAGCTACGCGGTCACCGTCGGCCGCAGCCTGAGGGGTGCACCGCTCGAACTGTTCGACCTCGCCGTCGACCGGTTCGCCCGGTACGCCGGCGGCCCGCCCGAGGTCGTCGCCCGGTCCGCGACGCGTCCGACCGCCGACTGGACCCTCGCGCACGGGGACACGCTGCGCCTCCAGGTGGTGTCGACCGCCGGTCCGAAGTGCTCGGTGTCGTTGACGCAGGGCAGCCTGCGCCTGCCCGAACGGGTGCAGCCCGTGAAAGAGGGGTTGACGCGGGCGTTCGGCGTCATGAGTGATCGCCAGAACTGACTAGGTTGGACGCATGACGTCCGTGGCCGCCCCGACCGTGGTCCACACGCGTGCGCCGGGCAAGATCAACGTCTTCCTCGCCGTCGGCGACCTGCAGGACGACGGTTACCACGACCTCGCGACCGCCTACCAGGCCGTCTCCCTCTACGAGGACGTGCGCGCGCGTCGCGCCGACGACTTCACCGTCAGCGTCGCGGGTGGCCCGTCCATCGACGTGTCGGGCGTGCCGACCGACGGGTCCAACCTGGCGATCAAGGCCGCCCGCCTGCTGGCCGAGACGACCGGCTACACGGGCGGCGTCGCCCTGACCGTCGACAAGGCGGTGCCCGTGGCCGGCGGCATGGGGGGCGGATCGGCCGACGCCGCCGCGACGCTGCTCGCGTGCGACACGCTCTGGGGCACCGGCGTCGGTCGTGACGAACTCCTGCGGCTCTCGGCCCGACTCGGTGCCGACGTCCCGTTCGCCTTCGCCGGAGGCACCGCGATCGGTACCGGTCGCGGCGACGAGCTCAGCCCGGCCCTGGCGAAGGGGCAGTTCCAGTGGGTCCTGGCCGTGGCCGACGTCGGCCTCTCGACCCCGCGCGTCTACGACGAACTCGACGCGCACCGTCTGCGGCACCAGGGCGAGATCCGCTCGGTGCGGCACCCCGTCGTCGACACCGGCGTCCTGCAGGCACTCCGGGCGGGCGACCCGGGCATGCTCGCGGACGCCATGCACAACGACCTCCAGGCGCCCGCCCTGCACCTCCAGCCGGGCCTGGCCGACGTCCTCGAGCTCGGTGAGGGCAACGGGGCCCTCGCCGGCATCGTGTCGGGCTCCGGCCCGACGGTGGCGTTCCTCGCACCCGACCTCGACGGCGCTCTCGAGCTGCAGATCGCGCTGAGCGCCGCCCGCCTCACGGTCGTCCGTGCCACGGGCCCGGTCCACGGCGCCCGCGTCGTCACCGACTAGGCCAGGGCCCCGGGACGTAGCCGAGCCCCCGTACGCGCGCGGGGGCTCGGCGACGTCCCGGGGTCTCGCAGGCTCAGCGCTCGTACTTGAGCACGTTCGTGCGGGTGAGGTGCCACTCGTCGGCGACGTGGAAGCCCTTGGCGGCGAGGTCCGCGGTGACCCGGGGCCGCCAGTCCTGCTTGTCGCTCGTGATCAGCCAGACGACGTCGAGGTCGTCGGTGCGGTCGATGACGTCCTCGAGCGGGTGCTGGACCTCCCACAGCCCTCCGGTCTCGGCCGCGGGGGTCTCGAGCGTGAAGTCCGACATCCCCTCGAACGCCGCGGGGTACGTGTTCTCGATGATGCGCGACGTGGCCTTCGGGTGTCGACGCACGGGGCCGAAGACGACGCCCTCGGCCGTCCCGGCCGGTTCGAGGGCCTGTTGCTCGCTGACGAGGTCGGCGACCTGGTTCCACGCGGCCGAGTCCTTCGCCTCGGGCTGACGCTGACGTTCGTAGGTCGGGGCGGTGAGCACCACGGCGACCAGCAGGACGAGGGCGATCACCCGCCGCCAGGGGACGGCGGCCACCGCGACGGCCATCATGATCGCGACGGCCGGGGTGCCGAAGGTCAGGTAGCGGGGCGAGTAGAGCGGCTCGGTCACGAGCGAGACGCCCACGAGGCCGACGGTGGGCACGATCATCCAGGGCAGGACGACCTCGGCCAGTCCCCGGGCACGGGGCACGAGACCGGCGACCACGACGACCAGGCTGGCGAGCACCAGCATCCAGCCGAAGACGGCGAAACGGTCGTTCTGGTAGAACCACTGCGTCGTCAGCACCTGGTCGATCGTCGCGAAGCTCGGCCGGTCGAGCCAGCCGACCTGGCCGCTCTGCTCGGACGTGAAGTACACGACGGGCAGGCTCGCGAGTCCGGCCACGGCCGCACCGGCGAACCAGCCGAGGAACGAACCGCGTGCTCCGTGCGGTACGCCGACGAGCGAGGTCGACGCCACGGCGTCCCGCGACGTCGTCACCGGCCCCGAGGAGGCGCGGAGCCGTCGCTCGCGTCGCCACTGCACCAGCATGGTGACGCCGTGCCCCACCACGACGAAGGCGACGTACAGGAAGAAGAGAACCGAGACGACGGCGAGCACGGCGTAGGCGACCCACCAGCGGACGGCCGAGGCCCGGGTGCGGGTCTCGCCGACCTGGGCGGTCCGGCGCGAGGCGGTGACGAGGACGAGGGTCAGGGCGACGGCGAACATCGCCGAGAAGGCGTACGAACGGCCCTCGCCGCCCATCCAGGTCACGCGGGGGATCAGGCAGAACAGGAGGCCCGCCACGACGGCCGTCCGGCGGTCGGCCAGGGTGCGGGCGAGCACGACCGTGAACGCGGCGGCGAGCCCCGTGACGATCGCGCTGGGCACCCGGAGCGAGATCGGCGAGTACGGGAAGACGTCGAACCACAGGTGCATGAACGCGTAGTACGTGGCGTGCACCAGGTCGACGGTCTGGACCATCTGCCAGAGCTGGCCCCAGCTGCGCGTCGCCGAGATGACCGTCGCGGCCTCGTCGTACCAGACGGACGGCACCCAGAGGAAGGCGCCCGACAGCACGGCGGCGAGCAGGCCGACGAGCACGGCGTCGAGATGACGCCAGTGCCGGAGGCGCGTGAGGGCCGTGCTGCGGCCGGTCCCGGGCGTCGTGGATACAGTGGGCGCGGTCGATCGACCGTCGGCCGGATGCAGGAGGTTCGTCATGTCGTCTCTTCCCCCTCTCGGAGGATCTCGCGTGCGACACGGGGGTGACGCGCGCGGGGCGGCCGTGCACGACGGTGGCGTGCACGGTGCCGGCGTGCGCGACGGTGGACACGGCGGCGACCCCGTCGAGGGCGAACGCTACTCGCGAAGCGTGCGCCTGCCGGGGTTCGGTCTGGGCTCCCAGGGGCGCCTGGCGGCGTCGAGGGTGCTGGTGGTCGGGGCCGGCGGGCTGGGCGCGCCGGTCATCCAATATCTCGCAGCCTCGGGTGTGGGAACCCTGGGAATCGTCGACGACGACGCCGTCGATCTGTCGAACCTACAACGGCAGGTGCTCTTCCGCCCCGACCAGCTGGGCTTCCCGAAGGCCCGCGCCGCCGCCGACTGGGTGCGTGCCGCCAACCCGGACGTGACCGTCGTCGCCCACCCCGTCCGACTGAGCGACCGCACCGCCGACCTGCTCGACGACTACGACCTCGTGGTGGACGGCAGCGACTCGTTCGACACCTGCTACCTCGTGGCCGACGCCGCGGCCGAGCGCGGTCTGCCGGTCGTCTGGGGCAGCGTCAACCGCTGGGACGGACAGTTCAGCGTCTTCTGGGACGACGCCCCGGACGGCCGGGCGGTCGACTACCGCGACCTGCACCCTGCCCCGCCCGCCTCGGGCTGGGACGAGTCCTGCGCCGACGTCGGGGTGCTGGGGCCGCTGTGCGGGACGGTGGGCGCGGGCATGGCCGGCGAGGTCGTGAAGCTGCTGACCGGTCTCGGCGATCCGCTGCTCGGCCGGGTCGTGACCGTCGACGCCCTCGGCGGCACCTGGCGGGAGAGCCGGTTGGCCCGCGCCCCGCACCGGGCCGAGGCCCGGGCGACGGTGAACGACGCGCGCCGCGCCTCCTCGTCCTCGGTGCCCGAAGGCCAGGCGACCACCGCCGACGCGCCCGCCGCCCGTGGTCGCCGCGTCGGCCCCGACGTCGACGCGGCCGAGCTGACGACCCTGCTCGGGGCGCGAGCGACGGGCGACGCCGACTTCACGCTGCTCGACGTGCGCGAGGTCGACGAGCACGACTTCGCCCACATCTCCGGTGACGTACAGGCTCCCGGGTACGGCACGCGCACCCGCCAGCGGCCCGAGCTCGATCCGGCGCAGCGGGTGGTCGTCTACTGCGCCCGAGGGCCGCGGGCCCGCGCCGCGGCCGACCTGCTGGCGGGCGAGGGCTTCGACGTGTCGGTGCTGCACGGCGGCATGCTCGGGTGGCAGCTCGCGCAGGGGGCACCCACGCGGCCGTAGGCGGGCGTTCAGCCGCCGGCGAACGGCGGCATGACGTCGATCACCGCGCCGTCGGGGACGAGCTGCTCGCGGTCCCGCGTGGTCAGGCCGTCGACGAGGAACGAGCAGCGCAGCAGCACGTCGCGGAAGTCCGCGGCCGACACACCCTCGACCGGGCGGACCTCGGTGAGCAGGCGCCCGATGGTCGGGCGTTCGCCCGCGGGCACCTCGACGCGCTGGTCGTCGCGGCCCACGGCGGTGCGGGCGGCGGCGAAGAACCGCAGCGTCGCCGAGACGGGGGCCGAGGCGGCTCCGTCGACGGTGGGGGCGGGGTTCGTGGTCGTCATCTCAGCCTCCGATGGCGCTCATGGTGCGTTCCGGCTGCACGAAGTCCGGGTCGTCGATGCCGTGGCCCGAGGGCTTGGCCCACATGGCACCGCGCCAGGCGTCGGCCAGTTCGAGGTCGCTCGCCCCGCTGCGCAGCAGGTCGCGCAGGCCGGTCTCGCCGCCGCTGAAGAGGCAGCTGCGGATGCCGCCCTCGGCGGTCATCCGGGTGCGCCGGCAGTCGGCGCAGAACGGTTCGCTGACCGAGGCGATGATGCCGACCCGCCCGGCCAGTCCGGCGTCGTCGCCGCGGCCGACGGCGTCGAACAGCTCGGCGGGTGCTCCGTCGCGCTCGACGTCGGCGGGGCTGAGGTCGAAGCGCGTCGCGATCAGCGAGTGGATGTCGCGTGACGTGACGAAGGAGGCGCGGTCCCAGCTGCGGTCGGCGTCCAACGGCATCTGCTCGATGAACCGCAGCTCGTGGCCGCCGCGCAGCGCCCAGGCGAGCAGGTCGGGCGCCTCGTGGTCGTTGATGCCGGGCAGCAGGACGGCGTTGATCTTGACCGGGGTGAGGCCGGCCGCCGCCGCGGCGTCGACGCCGGCGAGCACCTTGTCGAGGAACGGACGACGCGAGACCTTCATGAACGTCTCGGCGTGCAGCGAGTCGAGCGACACGTTGACCCGGTCGAGCCCGGCGTCGGCCAGGGCCTGGGCGCGGTGCGCCAGGCCGATGGCGTTCGTCGTCAGCGACACCTCGGGCCGCGGGTCGATCGCGGCGACCCGTCGCACGATGTCGATGAGGTCGGCACGCAGCAGTGGCTCGCCCCCGGTGAACCGCACCTGCCGGACGCCGAGGTCGCGCACGCCGATGCCGACCAGGCGCACGATCTCGTCGGCGTCGAGCGCCTGCTCACGGGGCAGGGCCGGCAGGCCCTCGGCCGGCATGCAGTAGGTGCAGCGCAGGTTGCACTTGTCGGTCAGCGAGACCCGCAGGTCGGTCGCGGTCCGGCCGAAGCGGTCGAGCAGTCCCGGAGCGGCGTCGCTCGACGGCCGCGCGGGCAGCAGGTCGTCGGCGGGGGCCCGGCCGGGCATGGTGGGCAGTCCGAGCGAGACGGTCATCCGTCGAGGTTAAGCCCGCGGGGCCGAACGTGGGGTGTCCGCGCGAGGCGACCCGCGCCTCCTCCGGCTCCGCCGTGCACGACACCCCGCCCTGCAGGCTCGTCCGGGGCCACTCCCTGCGGCTGTGCGACCGCACATTCGGAACTAGGCTCGCATGCATGACGCAGATACGGATCAAGGACGCGGCGGCGTTCCTCGGCGTGAGCGACGACACCGTGCGACGCTGGATCGACCTCGGCCTGCTCGAGAGCGAGAAGGACGACGCCGGGCGCGGCGTGGTCGACGGGCTCGCGCTCGCGACGCTCGCCCGGAAGAACGCCGTGCTGCCCGCCGACCCGTCCGAGGTGGGGCGGTCGGCACGCAACCGCCTGGTGGGCGTCGTGACCGAGATCACCGCCGACCGGGTCATGGCCCAGGTCGAGCTGCAGTGCGGCCCCCACCGCATCGTCTCGCTGATGAGCAGCGAAGCCGTCCGCGAGCTGGGCCTCGAACCCGGTTCGGTGGCCATCGCGGTCGTGAAGGCCACGACGGTCATCATCGAGACGCCCGGCGGGAAGGCCTGACCATGAGACGGACCCCCCGCGTCGTCACGGCGCTCGTCGGAGCCCTCGCGGTGGCGACGGCCCTCGCCCTGACGGGGTGCTCGGGCGCGACCGTCGACACGGCGACCAGCGCGACACCGACGGCCTCCGACCCGACCCTCGAGGGGTCGATCACCGTCTACGCCGCCGCCTCGTTGACGACGACGTTCACCGAGCTCGCCGACGAGTTCGAGAAGGCGAACCCGGGCACGACCGTCGACCTGACCTTCGCGGGCTCGTCCGACCTGGTGACGCAGATCACCGAGGGAGCCCCGGCCGACGTCTTCGCCTCGGCCGACGAGAAGAACATGGCGAAGCTGACCGACGCCGGACTCGTCGACCCGTCGGCCTCGGAGGACTTCGCCGCGAACGTCCTCACCATCGCCGTGCCGCCGTCGAACCCCGCCGACGTCACGGGCTTCGCCGACCTCGGGAAGTCCGACGTGACGACCGTGGTCTGCGCGGCCCAGGTGCCCTGCGGTGCGGCGACGGTCGCGGTCGAGCGGGCCACCGGCGTCACGATCTCGCCGGTCAGCGAGGAGTCCTCGGTCACCGACGTGCTGGGCAAGGTCACCTCGGGGGAGGCCGACGCCGGGCTGGTCTACGTCACGGACGTCGAGGCCGCCGGCGACAGCGTGGTGGGCATCGAGTTCCCCGAGGCCGACCAGGCCGTCAACACCTATCCGATCGCCCCTGTGGCCGACACGGCGAACCCGGCGGTGGCCGCGGCGTTCGTCGCCTTCGTCACCGGCGAGGTCGGGCAGGGCGTGCTGCGGGATGCCGGCTTCGGCGCGCCGTGACGCCCGCCCCGCACCGTGCCTACGCCGGCGTCCCGGTGTGGATCGCGGTCGTCGCGGCCCTGGGGGCGGCCTTCGTCCTGCTGCCCCTCGTCGCCATGGTGTCGAGGGTCGACTGGGCCGAGTTCGTGCCGCTGGTCACCTCCGAGTCGTCGGTCGCCGCGTTCTGGCTCAGCCTCCGCACGTCGGTCACGGCGACCCTCCTCTGCGTCGTGCTCGGCGTCCCGATGGCGGTCGTGCTGGCCCGCACCGGGTTCCGGGGCCAGAGGGTGCTGCGGTCGCTCGTGCTGCTGCCGTTGGTGCTCCCGCCCGTCGTCGGAGGCATCGCGTTGCTCTACACCTTCGGGCGCCGCGGCCTGCTCGGTCAGGCGTTCGACGCGCTCGGCGTGACGATCGCGTTCTCGACCACGGCGGTCGTGCTGGCCCAGACCTTCGTCGCCCTGCCCTTCCTGGTGCTGAGCCTCGAGGGCGCCCTCCGCACGGTGGGCACGCGCTACGAGGCCGTCGCGGCGACCCTGGGTGCCCGGCCCACGACCGTGCTGCGGCGGGTCACGCTGCCGCTCGTGCTGCCCGCCCTCGTCTCGGGCGCCGTGTTGTCGTTCGCGCGGGCCCTCGGCGAGTTCGGCGCGACGCTGACCTTCGCGGGCTCCTTGCAGGGCGTCACGCGGACCCTTCCGCTCGAGATCTACCTGCAACGCGAGACCGACCCCGACGCCGCCGTGGCGCTGTCGCTCGTGCTCGTCCTCGTGGCGGTCGTCGTCGTCGCCCTCGCCCATCGGGTGGGCGGGGCGACCGGCGTCGCCACCCGGAGGCGCGGGTCGTGACGCTCGAGTTCGCGGCGGTCGTCGAGGACCGCGGCTTCGACGTCGAGCTGGAGGTGGCCGACGGAGAGACGGTGGCCGTCCTCGGCCCGAACGGGGCCGGCAAGTCGACGTTGCTGTCCCTGGTGGCCGGCCTCCTGCGACCCGACCACGGCACGGCCCGCCTGGGCGACCGCGTGCTGTTCGACGTCGACGGCCGCGGGCGCGGACCCTCGCTGCGCCCGCACGAGCGCGGCGTCTCGATGCTCGCCCAGGACGCCCTGCTCTTCCCGCACCTCAGTGCGCTCGACAACGTCGCCTTCGGTCCGCGCAGCACCGGGGTGCCTCGACGCGAGGCCGGCCGCCGAGCCCGCGACTGGCTCGACCGGGTCGACGCCACGGGACTCGCCGAGCGGCGTCCGGCGCAGCTCTCGGGCGGACAGGCGCAGCGGATCGCCGTCGCCCGTGCCCTGGCCGCCGACCCCGGCCTGTTGCTGCTCGACGAGCCGATGGCCGCTCTCGACGTGTCGGTCGCGCCCGCCCTGCGACGGACCCTGCGCGACGTCCTCGCCGACCGCACGGCGGTGATCGTCACGCACGACGTCCTCGACGCCTACACGCTGGCCGACCGGGTCGTCGTGCTCGACGGCGGCCGGGTCGTCGACGCCGGCCCCACGCGCGCCGTCCTCGACCGTCCGACCACGCCGTTCGCCGCGGGGCTCGCGGGGCTCGACCTGCTGACCGGCACGGCCCGCGGGGGAGGCGTCCGGCTGGAGGACGGCACCCTGCTGACCGCCCGGTCCGCCGACGGGCTCCCGGCGGGCGCCGCGGCCGCGGTGGCCGTGCGGCCGAGCGCCGTGCGCGTGACGACCGGGACCCCCTCGGGTCCGACGTCGTCCGAGAACGTCCTCGACGTCGTCGTCACGGACCTCGAACCCCGCGGGGACGTCGTCCGGGTCCGGGCCGGCGACGTGTCGGCCGACGTCCCGCCCGGCGTGGTCGCCGGCCTCGACCTCGTGCCGGGCAGTGCCGTCCGGTTCTCCTTCGACGCCGGAGACGCCGTCGCCTACCTGGTCTGAGCGGGCCCGGGGCTCGACGAGGGGGCGGACCGTCGGAGGCCGACGACCCGACGCAGCCGGTCGACGTCGCCCCCGACGGCGTCGAGCAACCGGTCCGTGAACCCGGGGCCGGCCCGCCAGAGCGTCACGAGCAGGATGACGAGCACGGCCGAGGCGAGCGACGCCCGCTGCAGCGCCATGCCCGGCTCGAGCTGGCGCACGAGCAGCGCGAGCGGGATCGCCAGCCACTCGACCCGCCCGGTCAGCGCGACGAACGGCACCAGCAGCAGGGCGTACCAGGGGTAGCGGGGGCTCACCGCCACGAGCGTCACGCCGATCATCACGAGCTGGCCGAGCCACGGGTCGTGAGCCGGGGTCTTCACCCACACGAGCACCGCCGTGACACCGACGATCAGCACGGCGACCGGTGTCGTCCACGCGTCCGGCATGAAGGCCGACAGGAACACGAAGCGCGAGCCGTCCTCGTAGCCCTCTTCGGTCAGGTAGCCCGGCAGGTACCCGAGCACGCCCCACCCGGTCATCGCGACGTAGGGCACGTAGAGCACGGCGAAGGTGACGACGGAGGCGCCGATCACCTTCCAGGGCTGCCCGCGCAGCAGGGCGGGTGCCGCGATCACCGGGATCAACTTGGTCGCGATGGCGGCTCCGAGCGCGATGCCGCCGCGGAAGCGCCGACCGGTGGCGACGAGCAACGACGCGGCGACCACGAGCACGGCACCCAGGAGGTCGACGTGCGAGTTCGTGACGCCCTCGCCGACCACGAGCGGGCACCAGCCCCACAGCGCGGCCCAGCGGGGGTCGAGACCCCGCCGGCGCAGGGTCGCCAGCAGGGCGACGGTCGTGCCCAGCACGAGCACGAAGCCCATCGCCTGCAGCGGGAAGAACCCGGCGTCGGGGCCGACCACGGCGGACACCGCCCAGAAGTACAGTTCGGCCATCGGCGGGTAGATGGTCGGCACGTCGGGCCGGTTGATCAGCGTGCAGACGACGTCGCCCGTCTGGCTGTCGTAGGCACGGTGGACCTGGCGGTCGGGTTCGCCGCAGCGCTCGCCGATCGTGCCGTCGTCGCGGGTGAACGGCGTCGACTCGGGGAAGATCCAGGCCGGCCGCAGATCGCGCAACTCGCCCGCGTCGGGCGTGTACTCGTACGGCGAGACGCCGGCGGTCTGCACGATGCCGTCCCAGGCGTAGCGCGCCGGGTCGGTGCTCGTGTTGGGGACGCCGGTCAGGCCCGCCCCGCCGACCAGGGCCGTGCCCGCGACGACGAGAGCGGTGACGTGGTGCACGGGCACCCGGCGCAGCAGCAGAACCGCCAGGGCGAACAACGCCCAGCACACGGCGGTCCAGACGACGAAGTCGGTCCGCAGGTCTTTCATCAGGAACCCGACGTTCACGACGCCCCAGGCGATCGCCCCGGCCAATCCGAGGACGGCCACGGCCGCGAACACAGTACGCACGCCCCCAGTCTGGCCGAATCGGCCCTGGGAGTCGTGCACATCGGAGATGATGAGCCACATGAGACGACCGACACCATGAGGCGCCTGTTGTACGAGGCGCGCCGCGCCGCCTCTTCGCCGAACCGCAACGCCCGGTCGGCGACCGTCTTCGGTCGCCTCCTCGGCGCCGCGTTCGTCATCTGCCTGCTGACCGGGCTCTACAGCCACTTCCTGCAGGAGCCGCTCGACGGGATGCGGTTCCCGACGAGTCCCGTCTGGCTCTACCAGGTGAGCCAGGGCGTCCACATCACCGCGGGCATCGCCTGCATCCCCCTGCTGCTGGTCAAGCTGCACTCGGTGTTCCCGCAGCTCTTCCAGCACCCGCCGATCAAGCACCCGGTCGACGTGCTCGAGCGCGCCTCCATCGCCCTGTTCGTGGCGACGTCGATCCTCCAGCTCGTCACCGGCCTGCTGAACACGTACCAGTACTACCCGTGGCCCTTCCCGTTCAAGCAGGTGCACTTCGCGCTGTCGTTCGTCATCATCGGCTCGCTCGCGATCCACATCGCCGTCAAGCTGCCGCTCATCACCCGCTACTGGCGGGCGCGGGACAGCTACGACGCCGAGAGGCGCTTCGTCGAGCCGTCGTCCGAGCTCGACGAGGCCCGCGCCGCGTTCGTGGCCGAGAGCGAGGCGACCGCCGAGCTCGCCCGCTTCCGTGCCGTGCGCGACGCCGACGGGACGCGACGCGACCGTGATCCGCACGCCGCGCCTCCTGCGCCCGCCCGCGGCCTCACCGGACGCGTCCTCCGCTGGATCGACTCCGCACACGAGGTCGACCGCGAACCGGGCCGCGCCCGGGTGTCCCGCCGCGGCTTCTTCACCGCCGCCGGCGTCGCCACCGGGGGAGTCGTCGCGCTCACGGCCGGGCAGTCCTTCGCCCCGCTGTCACCCCTCAACGCCTTCGGCCCCCGGCAGCGCGGGCTCGGCCCGAACGACCTGCCGATCAACCGCACGGCCGCCGCCGCCCGGGTGCTCGAGACGGCCATGGACCCCGACTGGCGGCTCGACGTCCTGGTGGGCGGCGTCGCGACCTCGTTCACGCTCGACGCGCTGCGCGGGTTCGACGGGGCCGACGAACGCCTGCCGATCGCCTGCGTCGAGGGCTGGAGCCAGACCGGCGCCTGGCGCGGCGTCCGCCTCGTCGACCTGCTGGCGGCTGCCGGCGCCCCGACCGACCAGCGCCTCCGGCTCACCAGCCTCGAAGAGAAGGGTGGCTACCGCGTGACCGAGATGGGCCCCGAGTACGCCTCCGACCCGCGCACCCTCGTCGCCCTCGAGCTGAACGGCGAGCCGCTCAGCATCGACCACGGCTACCCGGCGCGCATGATCGCCCCGGGCCGACCCGGCGTGCTGCAGACCAAGTGGCTCAGCTCCATCGAGGTGCTCTCGTGAGCGCCCGGGTGCCCTCGGCCGCGTCGAGCGCAGGAGGCGCGGGCACGTCGCGCACCGTCCGCGTCGTGCGCGGGGTGCTGATCGCCCTCGGCGTGGCCCTCGTCGGCCTCGGCGGCTGGGTGCTCACCGACACCGTCTCCCCGAACCGGTACGGCGGACTGCTGCTCTGGCTGGCCGGTTCGGTCGTCGTGCACGACGCCGTGCTCGCCCCCGTGGTCGCCGCGGTCTCGCTGCTCGTGCGGCGGACCGGACGCCGCATCCGGCCCGCGGTCCTCTGGATCGTGCAGGGCGCGGTCGTCGTCGGGGCGATCTTCTCGCTCGTCGTCGTGCCCGAGATCGTGGCGAAGGCGAAGGGGCCGAAGAACGACACCGTGCTGCCGTTCGACTACGGCCTCCGCCTGGCCGTGCTGTGGCTCGTCATCGCGGCGCTGACGGCCGCTGCGGTCGCGCTCTACCTGGCGCGCAGGCGGCAGAAGGTGCGTCCGTCGACCGACCAGGTCTGAGCGACCCGCAGGCCCGCGCGTCGAGCGTGGCGGTGCAGGGCCTCGCGGCCGACCTCCGCCCAGGGGAAGGTCGCGCTGGCGTGACCCTGGTCGTCGACCACGTGGGCCTCGTAGCTGTCGTCGAGCGACGCCTCGGGGGCGGTCTCGACGACGACCGAACCGGTCGCGGTGAGGATCTCGGCGCAGCGGGTCAGCAGCGCCGTCGGGTCGCCGCCGATGCCGACGTTGCCGTCCAGCAGCAGCGCGAGGTTCCACTGGCCCTCGCGGGGCAGCGGGTCGAAGACCGACCCGCCGACCACGGGCAGACCGGCCTCGCGGGCCATCGCGACGGCCGTGGGCGAGACGTCCAGACCCAGGACGGTCAGGCCGCGGTCCACGGCGGCGCGCACCATGCGGGCCGGCCCGCAGCCGATGTCGAGCACGGGGCCGGTCTCGCCGTCGAGGGTGGTGAGGTCGGCCGCGTCGGCGTCGGCGCTCCACCGCGCGACGTCGAACGCCTCGTCGTCGCCGGCCTCGGGGGGAGACGCGGGGCGTCCGGCACCGCCGGCCGCCCGGACGAGTTGCAGGAGCCCCTCGTGGCGCAGGGCGCGCGCGTACGGCTCCGCGCCTCCTGATCCGAAGGTGGCGGGCTGTTCGGGGGCGATGGTCATGAGGTGACCCCTTCGGTGGCGGGATCGGTCGTGCGGGCGACGCCGTTCGTGGTGGTGGTCGTGGGGTGCGCCTCGGCGTGCCGCAGGGCGGCGGCGAAGCGGCTGTGGGGCGCGGTGGCCGCGACGAGGCGGGCGTCGTCGATCGTGTCGACGTCGACGAGCTCGGGCAGCATGCGCACCGTCAGGCCGGCGTCGGCGAGTCGGCGGAGCTGGTGGGCACCCGTGTCGTCACGCGACATCGGCACGCCGCGCAGCAGGTCGCCGGTCGGCCGGGAGAGGCCCAGGGCCCAGAACCCGCCGTCGTTCGCCGGGCCGAACCAGGCGTCGACGTCGTCGGTCCACGCGTCGAAGACGGGGGCGAGGGCCTCGACCGTGACCTGGGGGGTGTCCATGCCGATCAGCACGGTCTTCCCGTCGACCTCGTCGAAGAGGGCGCCGAGGCGTGCGTCGAGGTCGCCACCGATCTGAGGGATCACATCGAAGTCTTCGGAGCCGACGGGCCTGCGGTTGCCGTCGAACAACAACACGCGACGCGTGGCGGGCAGCCGACGGACGACGTCGAGGGTGTCCTGGATCGCGGCGGCCGCGACGTCGGCGGCCTGCTCGAGGCTGAGCGGGGGGTGCAGGCGCGTCTTGACCTTGCCCGGGATCGTCTCCTTCGCGATCACCACGAGGGTCGTCATCGGCCGACCTCCCTCAGGAGTCGGGACATGTCCTTGATCGCGACGGACGTGCCGCGGATGGTGCCGGTCACCTTGCTGCGGCCGACCCGGGGCGAGTAGGGCGCGTCCTGTTCGACGATCCGCCAGCCGGCCTCGCTCGCGCGCAGCACCATCTCGAGCGGGTAGCCGCTGCGGCGGTCCTTCAGGTCGAGGTCGAGCAGTGCCCGGCGCCGCGCGACGCGCATGGGGCCGAGGTCGTGCAGGGCGACGCCGCTGGCCCGCCGCATGAGGTGCGAGAGGGCGAGGTTGGCGATGCGGGCGTGCACCGGCCAGGCGCCCCGGGTCGTCGGGCGCCGGCGGCCGAGGACGAGATCGGCGTCACCGGCCATCACGGGGGCGGCGAGGGCGACGAGGTCGGCGGGGTCCATCGACGCGTCGGCGTCGCAGAACGCGACGTAGTCGGCCGTGGCGGCCTCGAGACCGGCGTGGGCGGCGCTGCCGAAACCGCGCCGCGCCTCCTGCACCACGGTCGCGCCGTGCTCGGCGGCGACGCGGGCGGAGTCGTCGGTCGAGCCGTTGTCGACGACGATCGCGTGCCAGCCCTCGGGCAGGCGGCCGAGGACCCAGGGCAACGCGCCTTCTTCGTCGAGACAGGGAAGCACGACGTCGACTCGGGGGCTGCTCATCCTCTCGACTGTACGGATGCGATCCCATGAAGGTGATGGGAGCGGGCGGTGCGCACCCGAACGGGGGGCGGCACCGCCCGCCTAGCGGACGACCGCGGCGCGCAGCGGGGCCGTGGCGAACTCGTGCATGCCCTGCTCGAAGGTCACGCTCGGTCGCCAGCCCAGCTCGCCCTGCAGCCGCGCCGACGACGCCGTCACGTGCCGCACGTCGCCCGCGCGGTACTCGCCGGTGACGACGGGCGTCGGTCCGCCGGCCTCGCGCGCCAGGGCCTCCGCCATCTCGCCGATCGTGTGCACCGTCCCGCTGCCGACGTTGAACGCGCGGAACGTGTCGGTCGGCTGATCCGCGGTCCACTCGAGGGCCGCGAGGTTGGCGGACGCGATGTCGCGGACGTGGACGAAGTCGCGACGCTGGGCGCCGTCCTCGAACACGCGCGGAGCCTCGCCGCGTTCGAGGGCGGAGCGGAAGAGCGAGGCCACGCCGGCGTAGGGCGTGTTCTGCGGCATGCCCGGGCCGTAGACGTTGTGGTAGCGCAGGGCGGCGGCCCGACCGCCGGTGCTGCGCGCCCACGAGGTCGACAGGTGCTCCTGAGTCAGCTTCGTGATGGCGTAGACGTTGCGGGGGTCGAGCGGGGCCTCCTCGCCGATCAGTTGCGGCTCGAGCAGTTCGCCCGCCTCGTCACGCGGGTCGAAGACGCCCGCGTCGAGGTCGGCGATGCGGCGGGGTGCCGGGCGTTCGGTCGCACCGGTCGAGGTGCGGTAGCTGCCCTCGCCGTAGACGACCATCGACGAGGCGACGACGAGGCGGTCGACGCCGGCGCGGTCCATCGCCGCGAGCACGACGGCCGTGCCGAGCTCGTTCGACGAGACGTAGTCGGGCGCGTCCTGGAAGTCCACGCCGAGCCCGACCTTGGCCGCCTGGTGACAGACCGCGTCGACGCCCGCGAGTGCCCGGTCGACGGTCTCGGCGTCCCGCACGTCGCCGTGCACGAAGTCGACGCGCGGGTCGACGGTCGGCTCGCCGCCGTGCACGTCGGCCCGCAGGGAGTCGAGCACGCGCACGCGCCAGCCGCGGTCGAGGGCGAGGTCGACGATCGCCGACCCGATGAAGCCGGCCCCGCCGGTGACGAGCAGCAGGCCCGGGCCGTCGGTGGACGAGGAGGCGCCGGTCGCGCTCACCGCGCGGCCTTCCGATCCGAGACGGGCCGGGCGAGCACCTCGGCCACCGCCCCGGGCGGCATCAGCTCGCGGGGCGAGTAGTCGCCGGGCATCGCGGCGACGATCGACTCGATGGCCGCGACGATGCGCGGTTGGGCGGCCGCGAGCCGTTCGAAGACGAGCGAGGCGCTCACGGCGTCGGCGTCGGGTGCGTCGCCCTCGGCCGGGGCCAGGCCGGCGTCGCTGTCGGTCACGTACGAGAGGTTGACGGCTCCCATGCCGAGTTCGAGGGTGAGCGGGATCTCGGGGTACATCGTCATGTTGACCGTGTGCGCGCCCGCGGCCCGGAACCACAGCGACTCGGCCCGGGTCGAGAACCGCGGCCCCTGGATCACCACGCAGGTGCCGGTCGGGGAGAACGGCTCCCCCTGCGCCTCGAGGGCCGCGATCGCGGCGGCCCGGAGCACGGGGTCGAACGGGTCGGCGGCGATCAGGTGCTGAACCTGCCCCTCGACGTCGAAGAACGTGTCGCGTCGTCCCCAGGTGCGGTCGATGAACTGGTCGGTCACGACCATGGTGCCGGGGGCGACGTCGGGGCTGACCCCGCCGACCGCCGACGACGACACGATGGCCTTCGCGCCGAGCGACGCCAGTGCCCACACGTTCGCCCGGTAGTCGATCAGATGCGGCGCCACCGCGTGGCCCGCGCCGTGCCGGGTGAGGAAGGCCACGCGCTTGCCGCCCAACTCGCCGATCGTCACCTCGCTCGAGGTCGGGCCGTAGGGCGTCTCGACGACGTGCCGGGTCGCCTCGCCCTCGGCGAAGAGCGAGTACAGCCCCGATCCGCCGATGACGGCGACGTCGACGGGCGGCGGCCCCGAGGAGGCGCGGGTGGGCTGGGGGACGTCGGGCTCGGTCGCGGGGTCGGTCACCCCCGATACGCTACTGACGATCGCCCGAGAGGAACCGCGTGCGCACCATCGAGACCCACCTCGCCGAGGTCACGGCCGTCGTCGAGGCGGCCGTGCGGGCCCGTCCGGTCGACGCGTTGGTGGTGAGCCCCGAGGCGCTCGCCTCGCGCTCCGACCGGTACCGCGACCGCGTCCTCGCCGCCGACGTCGTCGCCCCGATCGACCTGCCGCCGTTCGCCAACTCGCAGATGGACGGCTACGCCGTCTCGACCGCCGGGCTCGACCCCGACGGCCCCACCAGCCTCCGGGTCGCGGCGCGCATCCCCGCCGGGCGGGCCGCCCCCGACCTGGTCTCCGGCGCCGCGGCCCCGATCATGACCGGCGCGGCCGTCCCCGCCGGTGCCGACGCGATCGTGCCCATCGAGAAGGTCTCGCCGGACGCCTTCCCTCCCGTGGGCGTCGAGGCCGTCGTCGAGGTGCCGCCGGGCGTCGCCGCCGGGGCCTTCGTCCGCGCCGCGGGCAGCGACGTCGCCGCGGGTTCCGTGCTCTTCGCGGCCGGGACGCGACTGACGCCCGCGCGGTGGGGCGTGCTCGCCGCCTCCGGGATCGACGCTGTCGAGGTACGGAGCCGCCCGCGCCTCCTGCTGGTGTCGACCGGCGAAGAGCTCGCCGCACCCGGTGCCCCGCTCGGGCCCGGCCAGATCCACGACGCGAACGGCGTCGCCCTGGCCGCGGCACTCGCCGAGGTCGGCGTCGTCGTCACCTCCGCCCGGGTGACCGACGACGCGGCCGCCCTGCTCGCCGTCGTCGCCCGCCACGCCGACGAGGTCGACCTCGTGCTCACGAGCGGCGGGGTCAGCGCGGGTGCCTACGAGGTCGTCCGCGACGCCTTCGAGGGTGCCGGCGTCACGTTCGGTCCGGTCGCCATGCAACCGGGCGGGCCGCAGGGCTGGGGGACGATCCGCGTGCACGACCGAGAGCTGCCCGTCGTCTGCTTCCCCGGCAACCCCGTCAGCTCGCTCGTGTCGTTCGAGGCCTTCCTGCGCCCCGCCCTGCAGGGCGTCACCGGCGTCGGCCTGCCCCGACGGCGCTGGACCGTGCCGATGGCGCACCCCGTGGACTCGCCGGTCGGCAAGCACCAGCTGCGTCGCGGCCGGGTCGACGTCGACGGGCGCGCCCACCTCGTCGGCGGGCCGAGCTCGCACCTGCTCGCCGCCCACGCCGAGGCCACCGTGCTCGTCTCGATCCCCGTCGGGGTCGACCGCGTCGACGCGGACGACCGGGTCGAGGTCTGGGCGCTCGACGACCCCGCTCCCCACGAGAAGGCCGACCGATGACCCCGACCCCGCCCGACGTGCCGCCGACCGACGTGCCGACCGACGCCCCGCTCTCGCACGTGCGCGAGGACGGCACCGCGCACATGGTCGACGTGACCGGCAAGTCCGAGACGAAGCGGATCGCCACCGCCCAGGCCGTGCTGACCACCCGGCCCGACGTCGTCGCGCGACTGGTCGACGGATCGCTGCCCAAGGGCGAGGCCCTCGGCACCGCCCGCATCGCCGGCATCCTGGCGGCCAAGCAGACGCCGACGCTCATCCCGCTGTGCCACCCGCTGCCGCTCGGCGCGATCACCGTCGACTTCGAGTACACGGAGGCGCAGGTCACAGTGATCGCCCGCGTCTCGACCCGGGGCGTCACCGGGGTCGAGATGGAAGCCCTGACCGCGGCGTCCGTCGCGGCCCTGACCCTCTTCGACATGATCAAGGCGGTCGACGCGCTCGCCGTGATCGGCGAGATCAAGGTGCTCGACAAGCAGGGCGGCAAGTCGGGGGACTGGTCACGATGAGCGGCGCCCCGGACGAGACGGCCGACGTGACCCCAGCCGACGAGACCGCCCGGCGCCGGGCCGTCGTCGTCGTGGCCTCCACCCGGGCCGCCGCCGGCACCGCCGACGACACGACCGGTCCGGTCATCCGCGACTGGTTCGTCGCGCGGGGGTGGCTGGTCGAGGGGCCCGTCGTCGTGGCCGACGGCGAACCGGTCGGCGCGGTGCTCGAGGCCGCCCTCGAGTGGGGCGTCGACGCCGTCGTCACCACCGGCGGCACCGGGGTGTCGCCGACCGACGCGACGCCCGAGATGACCCTGCCGCTGCTCGACCGCGAACTGCCCGGCATCGCCGAAGAACTCCGGCGCAGGGGTGCGGCCTCGACGCCCCTGGCCGTCCTCTCCCGGGGGCTCGCGGGCGTGGCCGGCGGCACCTTCGTCGTCAACCTGCCCGGCTCACGTGGCGGGGTGCGCGACGGGCTCGCCGTCCTCGAGGACGTCCTCGACCACGTGGTCGACCAGTTGCACGGGGTCGACCACGCCCAGAACCGCCATCCCAGTCCCGAGGGGGCCGCATGACCGCCGACGATCCGACCCTCCTCCTCGGCGCTGCGTCAGCCGGGCCACCCGCCGCGCCTCCCGCCTCCGAGCGCGTGCTGCTCGCCCGCGTCGTCGACGTGACCGTGTCGGTGGCCGAGTGCTCCGCGCTCGTGGCGAGCCGCGCCTCCGGGGCGGTCGTGATGTTCGAGGGCGTCGTCCGCGACCACGACGAGGGGCGGGGGGTCGAGGCGCTGCACTACGAGGCGCATCCGACGGCGACCGAGGTGATCCACGAGGTCGCGGTCGCCGTGGCCGAGGCGCACCCCGAGGTCGCGATCGCGGTCGAGCACCGCTACGGCGACCTCGTCGTGGGCGACGTCGCGCTGGCCTGCGCGGTGGCGTCGGCTCACCGCGCCGAGGCGTTCGCGGCCTGCGCCGCGCTCGTCGACGAGGTCAAGGCCCGCACCCCGATCTGGAAGCGCCAGGAGTTCACCGACGGCTCGGACGAGTGGGTGGCGTCGCTGGGCTGACCCCGGTCGCGCACCGTCGAGTCGGCCGCCCGGCCTGGGCCGTCTACGCTTCTGTGGTGGCTCATCTACTCGGCGCAGAAAACCTCCGTCTCGAATTCCCGACCAAGGTCGTCCTCGACGGGGTGACCCTCGGCATCGACGAGGGCTCCCGCATCGGTGTCGTCGGCCGCAACGGTGACGGCAAGTCGACGCTCATGTCGGTGCTCGCGGGTCGGCTCGAACCCGACGACGGTCGTGTGACGACCCGCCGCGGCCTGACCATCGGCATGCTCGACCAGCGCGACGTCCTGCCCGAGGGCGCCACGGTCGGCAGCCTGATCGTCGGCGACCGCGACGAGCACGAATGGGCCGGCGACGCGCGCATCCGCGACGTCATCTCGGGCCTCGCCACCGACATCCCGTGGGAGGCGCGGGTCGAGGACCTCTCCGGAGGCCAGCGTCGACGCGTGGCCCTCGCGACCCTGCTCGTCGGCGACTGGGACGTCCTGTTCCTCGACGAGCCCACCAACCACCTCGACGTCGAGGGCGTCGCCTGGCTGGCGCAGCACCTCTCGCGTCGCTGGTCGACGAACTCGGGCGCCCTCGTGGTCGTGACCCACGACCGGTGGTTCCTCGACGAGGTCTCGACCGACACCTGGGAGGTCCACGACGGCATCGTCGAACCCTTCGAGGGCGGCTACGCGGCCTACGTGCTCCAGCGCGTCGAGCGGGACCGCATGGCGTCCGCCTCCGAGGCCAAGCGCCAGAACCTCATGCGCAAAGAGCTCGCCTGGCTCCGTCGCGGGGCCCCGGCGCGCTCGACCAAGCCCAAGTTCCGCATCGACGCGGCCAACGAACTGATCGCCGACGAGCCGCCCGTGCGTGACGCCGTCCAGCTGTCGCAGATGGCGACCGCCCGCCTCGGCAAGGACGTCGTCGACCTCGTCGAGGTCGGCGTCTCGTTCGGAGACAAGCGCGTGCTGCAGGACGTCGAGTGGCGCATCGCGCCGGGGGAGCGCACCGGCGTGCTCGGCGTGAACGGCGCCGGCAAGTCGACGCTGCTGAAGGTCGTCACCGGGGCCATCGCCCCCACCGAGGGGCGCGTCAAACAGGGCAAGACGGTCAAGTTCGCGATCCTCGACCAGCAGCTCGCCGACCTCCACGAGGTCGCGCACGAGCGGGTGAACGACGTCATCGGGCGGCAGCGCACCTCGTACGTCACCGGGGGCAAAGAGATGACGCCCGGGCAGCTGCTCGAGCGCCTCGGCTTCACCAGCGCCCAGCTGCAGACCCCCATCAAAGACCTGTCCGGTGGCCAGAAGCGCCGCCTGCAGTTCCTGTTGATCCTGCTTAACGAGCCGAACGTGCTCATCCTCGACGAGCCCACCAACGACCTCGACACCGACATGCTCGCCGCGATGGAGGACCTGCTCGACGGTTGGCCCGGCACCCTGCTCGTCGTCTCGCACGACCGGTACCTGCTCGAGCGCGTCACCGACCAGCAGTACGCCGTGCTCGAGGGCCGCTTCCGGCACCTGCCCGGGGGCGTCGACCAGTACCTGCAGCTGCGTCGCGAGGCGACCCAGAACCAAGGAGGCGCGACCGACCGCCCGACGGCCGTCCAGGGGGCCTCGGCATCGGTCGCGGCCTCGGCCGCCGCCTCCGGCCTGTCGGGAGCCGAGAAGCGCAACGCCGAGAAAGAGCTCGGATCGATCGACCGCAAGCTCGCGAAGGCCTCGGGCGAGCGCGAGACCCTGCTGGCCCAGTTCGCCTCCTTCGACCAGTCCGACTTCGACGGCCTGGCCGCGTTGCAGGCGAAGCTGACGGCGCTCGACCACAAGACGGGCGAGCTCGAGGTGCGCTGGCTCGAGCTGAGCGAGTTGCTGGCGTAGCGAGCGGGCCGGCGTGCTCCGCCGGTCGCCCCGACTCAGTCGCCGAGGGTGAGGCTCAGCGTCCGCAGCAGGTCGGTCAGGCGGCGGCGGTCCTCGTCGCTGAGGTCGCTGAGCAGGGTGCCCTCGGCCGTGACGAGGCGTTCGATCGCGGCGTCGACCGCGCGCCGTCCGTCGCCGGTCATCGTGACCAGGATGCCCCGGCCGTCGTTCGGGTCGGTGCGGCGTTCGACCAGGCCGCGGGCCACGAGCCGGTCGATGCGGTTGGTCATCGCGCCGCTCGAGACGAGGGTCTGCTGCAGCAGCGTCTTGGGGCTCAGCTGGTAGGGGTCGCCGGCCCGACGCAGCGCCGAGAGCACGTCGAACTCCCACGACTCGAGGTCGCTCGCGGTGAACGCCTCGCGACGTGCGCGATCGAGGTGCTTCGACAGCCGCCCGACGCGCGAGAGCACCTGGAGCGGCGCGAAGTCGAGGTCGGGTCGCTCGTGGCGCCACGCCTCGACGATGCGGTCGACCTCGTCCTGCTCGGGCATCCGCCCATCATGCCCGAGGCCGTCGTCGGGCGCGGGAGGCGCGGTGCGGCCCGGCGGGCCCGTCGCCCCACGCGGGCACCTCGGTCGAGTCGTGGTCTGGCAGAATGGACCGGCGCGCACGCGCGGTCCGCCATGGTGTAACGGCAGCACGACAGCCTTTGGAGCTGTTAGGTCTAGGTTCGAATCCTGGTGGCGGAGCCCCGAGCGTCGCAGGTCGCGGTCGGCTCGTCGGGTCCGTTCCGCCCCGACCGCGGGCGCCCCCGGCGTCCATCCGACGACGAGGACTCCAGCCATGTCGAAGACCGATCCCACGCCATCCCTCGTCCGGGCCGTCCTGCTCGGCGTCCTCAGCGGGTCGCGCTCGGCGACGCCGCTCGCCGTCCTGGCCCTGAACCACGACGCCCAGGAGGCGCGGGGCCCTTGGCAGCGCTGGCGCCTGTTCCGCTCACCCCTCGGCCGCGGTGCCCTGGTGGCCGCGGGCCTCGGTGAGCTCGTCGGCGACAAGCTGCCGGCCACGCCGAGCCGGGTCGGTGCCGGCCCGCTGTTCGGTCGCGCGGTCTCCGGCGCCGTCGCGGGGATCGCGATGGCCGGCACCGGCCGTCGGGGCACACCCGTGGCCGCAGCGCTCGCAGGGGCGTCCGGCGCCCTCGTCGGCAGCTGGCTCTTCTACCGGGCACGGAAGGCCGTCGTCGAGAAGACCGGGTTGCCCGACGTCGCCGTCGCGCTCGTCGAGGACGCCGTCGCGGTCTCGGGCTCGGTCGCCGTCGTCCGCTCCCGCTGACTCCTCCCCACCTCGTCTCGGCGTCGGCGGCGTCCCCACGCCGGGCGGGTGACCCGTGGTCGGGCGGCCTCCCGTGGGAGGATCGGCGGTGATCACGCGCCACCCCTCACCAAGGAGCACCATGCCCGAACGCCAGCTCGCCGTCGTCGTCCTCGCCGCAGGGCAGGGCACCCGCATGAAGTCCTCGACCCCGAAGGTCCTGCACCGCCTGGCGGGGCTGCCGCTGATCCAGCACGTGCTCGAGAGCGCCGGCGCGCTCCGGCCCGACCACCTCGTCGCGGTGGTGCGGCACGAGCGCGACCTGGTCGTCGCGAGCGTGCTCGACACCGCCCCGCACGCGCTCGTCGTCGATCAGGACGACGTGCCCGGCACCGGTCGAGCCGTCGAACAAGCGGTGGAGGCGCTGCCCGCCGAGTTCACCGGCGACGTCGTGGTCGTCAGCGCCGACGTGCCCTTCCTCGACCACGCGACGCTCACCGCCCTGCTCGACCAGCACCGTGCCGCCTCCGCCTCGGCGACGCTGCTGAGTGCCGTGCTGCCCGACGCCACCGGCTACGGGCGGGTCGTCCGCCGCGAGTCGGGCGACGTCGACCGCATCGTCGAGCACAAGGACGCCACCGACGACGAGCGGGCCGTGCGCGAGATCAACTCGGGCACCTACGTCTTCACCGTCGCCGCCCTGCGCACCCACCTGCCCCGCATCGGGTCGGCCAACGCGCAGAACGAGAAGTACGTTACCGACATGGTCGGCCTGCTCACCGGTGCCGGCGAGATCGTCGCCGCACGGGCGATCGACGAGACGTGGCGCCTCGAGGGCATCAACGACCGCGTGCAGCTCGCCGCCGCGGCCCGTCGGTTGAACGACCGCATCGTCGAGCACTGGCAGCGCGAGGGCGTCTCGATCGTCGACCCGCAGACCACCTGGATCGACCGCGACGTCTCCCTCAGCCCCGACGTCGAACTTCTGCCGGGCACCCAGCTCCGCGGCGCGACCTACATCGCCCCGGGCGCGGTCGTCGGCCCCGACACCACCCTCGTCGACACCGAGGTGGGCGAGGGGGCGACCGTCAAGCGCACGGACGCGACGCTCGCCGTCATCGGTGCCCGTGCCTCCGTGGGGCCGTTCGCGTACCTGCGTCCCAACACGCTCCTGTCCGCCGACGGCAAGATCGGCACCTTCGTCGAGACCAAGAACGTGCAGATCGGCGCCGGGTCGAAGGTGCCGCACCTCAGCTACGTGGGCGACACCGAGGTGGGCGAGGGGTCGAACATCGGCGCCGGCACCATCACGGCCAACTACGACGGCGTGGACAAGCACCGCACCGAGGTCGGGTCGCACGTCCGCACCGGGTCGCACAACGTCTTCGTCGCCCCCGTTAGGATTGGCGACGGAGCGTACACAGGCGCCGGAACGATCGTCCGCAAAGACGTGCCGGCCGGTGCCCTGGCCTTGAGCATCGCTCCACAGCGCAATGCGAGCGGATGGGTCGAGGCGAACCGCCCCGGCTCGGCGGCTGCCGAGGCCGCCGCTCGCGCCGAACGAACGACCGACTGAACCCGGTCGGGTTGGCCCCTCGGGGCCGGAGAGCGAGTGACGTGTCCGGAATCAAGATCACCGGCGAGAACCGACTCGTTCTGATCTCGGGGCGTGCGCACCCCGAACTGGCCAACCAGATCGCCGCCGAGCTCGGCAGCGAGCTGATCCCGACCGACGCCCGCACCTTCGCCAACGGCGAGCTCTACGCCCGCTTCGACGAGAGCGTCCGTGGCTCGGACGCCTTCGTCATCCAGTCCCACTCGGCGCCGATCAACGAGTGGCTGATGGAACAGCTGATCATGGTCGACGCACTGAAGCGGGCCTCGGCCAAGCGCATCACCGTCGTGGCGCCGTTCTACCCGTACGCCCGGCAAGACAAGAAGGGCCGGGGCCGCGAGCCGATCTCCGCCCGGCTCGTCGCCGACCTCTTCAAGGCGGCCGGTGCGCACCGCATCATGAGCGTCGACCTCCACGCCCCGCAGATCCAGGGCTTCTTCGACGGCCCGGTCGACCACCTCTTCGCCATGCCCGTGCTGCTCGAGCACTTCCGCGCCAAGCTCGACAACACCACCCTGACGGTGGTCTCGCCCGACATGGGGCGCGTCCGCGTCGCCGACATCTGGAGCGAGAAGCTCGACGCCCCCCTCGCGATCATCCACAAGCGCCGTGACCCGTTGGTGCCGAACCAGGTCACCGTCCACGAGATCGTCGGCGACGTCTCGGGTCGCGTGTGCCTGCTGGTCGACGACCTGATCGACACCGGTCGCACCATCGTCAAGGCCGCCGAGGCGCTCAAGGCCAACGGCGCGATCGGCGTCGTGGTCGCCGCGACCCACGCGGTCTTCAGCGACCCCGCCCCCGAGATCCTCAACAGCGAGTTCATCGACTCGGTCGTCGTCACCGACACCCTGCCGCTCACCGAGCACCAGAAGTTCGACAAGCTCGAGATCCTGCCCATCGCCCCGCTGATCGCCCGGGCGATCCACGAGGTCTTCGACAACGGTTCGGTCACCTCGATGTTCGACGGCGCCGCCTAGCCCCCGCCCGACACCTCCCGTCACCTCGGCGCACGGAGTCGACCGGCCTGACCCGTCTGGCCCCGACCTCTCGGCTCGCCTGGCTCCGACCGCTCGGCTCGCCTGGCCCCGACGGCCCGGCTCGCCTGGCTCCGACCGGCCCGGCCGCTCGGACCCGACCGGCCCGGCTTGCTCGTCCGATGTCGGCAACTCCGGAGTCCGGCTGCGCCGCGCCTCCTGCCCGCCGTTCCGGCGGTCGTTCTCCTGACTTGCCGACGCGGACCTGCTCGACCCCACCCGGCCGCTCGGCCCGGACCGGCCCGGCTTGCTCGTCCGATGTCGGCAACTCCGGAGTTCGGCCGCGCCGCGCCTCCTGCGGGCCGTTTCGGCGGTCGTTCTCCTGACTTGCCGACGCGGACCTGCTCGACCCACCCGGCCGCTCGGCCCGGACCGGCCCGGCTTGCTCGTCCGACGTCGGCAACTCCCGAGTCCGGCTGCGCCGCGCCTCCTGCCCGCCGTTCCGGCGGTCGTTCTCCTGAATTGGCCACGCGGGCGGCGTGGGGCCTGGCTGCGTGCGGCCCGGCCCGGCCCGGCCCGCCTGGTCCGCGACCTACCCGCGCGAAGTCGGCAACTCCGGAGTCCGGCTGCGCCGCGCGTCCTGCGCGCCGTCTTGGCGGTCATTCTCCTGACTTGCCGACGTGGATTTGCTCGACCCGCCCGCCCGCCCGCCCGCCCGCCCGGCCCGTGCCGCCAGGGTCACGCGACCGGCAGGCCACGGCGGCCGAGCGGCCCGCCTGGCCCGCGACCTGCCCGTGCGAAGTCGACAACTCCGGAGTTCGGCTGCGCCGCGCCTCCAAAGGGCCGGTCCGGCGGCCGTTCTCCTGAGTTGTCTACGTCGACGTCGGAAGCTCCGAGATCCGCTGCGGCGGAACGACGAACGGGCGTGCCCGACGTCGGTAGCCGCAGCGGCACCGCATCGACGGGCACGCCCGTCAGGACGCAGGAGGCGCGGTGAGCGCCCCTGCACCCGTCAGTGGGTCGACGGCTCCGTCTCGATCTCGGACCGGTCGCCCGACCAGAGGGTGTGGAACGTGCCCTCCTCGTCGACGCGCTGATAGGTGTGTGCCCCGAAGAAGTCCCGCTGCCCCTGGATGAGGGAGGCAGGCAGGCGTTCGGACGCGAGCGAGTCGTAGTACGACAGGGCCGAGGCGAACCCGGGCACGGGGATGCCCGAGAGGGCGGCCTTGGCCACGATGCGGCGCCAGGCCTCTTCGCCGTCCCGGACGGCCGCGGCGAAGTAGTCGTCCTCGAGCAGGGTCGCGATCGACGCGTCCTTCTCGTAGGCGTCGACGATGCGGTTGAGGAACTGTGCCCGGATGATGCAGCCGCCGCGCCAGATCTTGGCGATGGCGCCCTTGTCGATGTCCCAGTCGTACTCGTCGGCACCGGCGATGATGGCGTCGAAGCCCTGGGCGTAGGCGACGATCTTCGAGGCGTAGAGCGCCTTCTGCACGTCGTCCTCGAAGCCGTCGCCGGCCTCCTGGATCTCGGGCCGTCCCTGCAGGGTCCTCTGCACGGCCGAGCGCTGGGCGGGCTTCGACGACACGGCGCGGGCGAAGACGGCCTCGGCGATCCCACCGACCGGCACGCCCAACCCGACGCTGTTCTGCACGGTCCAGACGCCCGTGCCCTTGGAGCCGGCCTGGTCGACGATCGAGTCGACGAGCGGGCCGCCCGTCTTGGCGTCCGTCTGGCGGAGCACCTCGGCCGTGATCTCGATCAGGTACGACTCGAGCTCGCCCTTGTTCCACTCCTCGAAGACAGAGGCGATGGCGGCGGGCTCGTGGCCGCCCACCCGGCGCAGCAGGTCGTACGACTCGGCGATGAGCTGCATGTCGGCGTATTCGATGCCGTTGTGGGTCATCTTGACGAAGTGGCCCGCGCCGTCGGCCCCGACGTGCGTGACGCAGGGCTCGCCCTCGGCCACCGCCGCGATCGACGCCAGGATCGGGCCGAGCGTCTCGTAGGCCTCCTTCGAGCCACCGGGCATGATGGACGGCCCCTTCAGGGCGCCTTCCTCGCCGCCCGAGATGCCGGCGCCCACGAAGTTCAGTCCGCGCTCCTTGAGGGCGGCCTCTCGTCGGCGGGTGTCCTGGAAGTTCGCGTTGCCGCCGTCGACGATGATGTCGCCCTCGTCGAACACGTCGGCGAGCTGGCTGATGACGGCGTCGGTGCCGCGACCGGCCTGCACCATGACGATCGCGGTGCGCGGCTTCTGCAGGGATGCGGCGAAGTCCTCGATCGACTTCGAGGCGATGAACCCGGCGTCACCGTGCTCGTCCATGAGGGTGTCGGTGCGCTCGGGGGAGCGGTTGTAGACGGCGACCGTGTTGCCCTCGCGACTGGCGAGGTTGCGCGCCAGGTTCGAACCCATGACGGCCAGGCCGACGACTCCGATGTTCGCCTGGGCGGTGGACTGCGATGCTGCTCCGTGTTCGGTCACGGTGCCTCCTTCTCGGTCGGTGGTGTTCGCAGACTATGCCTCGGTGCCGAGCGTCCGACAGGCTCCGTCCGTACCCCTCCACGGCGGCTCGCCTAGGGTTGACGCAACCGTTTCCCCGATCGAAGGCCGTCCGTGACCGACCAGCCCCACCCCGCTCCCTTCCCGCCCGTCGTCGTGATGGGGGTCTCCGGATCGGGCAAGTCGACCGTGGGTGAGCTGTTGGCCGAGACCCTCGGCGTCCCGTTCGTCGACGCCGACGACCTGCACCCCGAGGCCAACCGGCTCAAGATGGCCGCCGGGCAGCCGCTCGACGACGACGACCGGTGGCCGTGGCTCCGGATCGTCGCCGACCGCATCGCCGCGGCGGGCGACGACTCGGTGGTCGTCGCCTGCTCGTCGCTGAAGAAGGCGTACCGCGATGTCCTGCGTGAGGGCGACCCGCGCCTCCGGTTCGTGCACCTGACCGGCGTGCGCGACCTCGTCGCCCGACGTCAGCGCGAGCGCAAGGGGCACTTCATGCCGGCCGGCCTGATGGAGTCGCAGTTCGCCACCCTCGAGCCGCTGACCGACGACGAGGCCGGTTTCGAGGTCGACGTGGAGCCCGGTCCCGACGACGTCGTGGCGGCCGTGACGGCCCACCTCGGGGCCGTGCGACGAGGCGAGCTCGGGCACTGACGAGCCCGACTCGGGCGCTGACGGGGCGCCCTCGCGGACGGACGAGCCGAGGAGGCGCGGGTTGGCGACACGCCCGGCCGACGTGTAGCCTTGGCAGCTGAACCTCGGCGAGGGGTGCTCCGGCACCCGTGATCGACGCGGTAGGCAGGCGCTCGGTGCTCACGCACCACTCGTGCAGCGGTGATCGTCCCTCGGGCGGCACCCCTCGGGTTGCGGGTCCTTCCTCACGCGATTCGCGTTCGAGTTGACACCGACCACACACCCCCGGGCCGTCACGGCCCCTGCAAGGAGACGACATGTCCGACCAGAACAACCTCAGCGCCCTCGTGCGCACCAGCTTCGGCAAGGGCGCGGCCCGCAAGATCCGTGCCAAGGACCAGATCCCCGCGGTCATCTACGGCCACGGCACCGACCCCCAGCACGTCACGCTGCCCGGTCACGAGACCATGCTGATCACGCGTCGTGCCAACGCCGTCATCACGCTCGACATCGAGGGCACGAACCAGCTCGCCCTCGTCAAGGACATCCAGCGCGACCCGGTCAAGCAGACCATCGAGCACATCGACCTCATCGTCGTCCGCCAGGGCGAGAAGGTCACCGTCGAGGTGCCCGTGCACGTCGAGGGCGAGTCGGCTCCCGGCACGATCCACGTCGTCGAGCTCAACGCCGTCGAGCTCGAGGTCGAGGCCACGCACATCCCGCAGAACGTCGTCGTCTCGATCGAGGGCCTCGAAGAGGGCGCCCAGATCTCGGCCGCCGACCTCGTGCTGCCCAAAGGCGCGACCCTGGTCAGCGAGCCCGAGACCCTCGTGCTCGCCGTCTCGGTGCCCCAGCTCGACCTGACGACCGACGCGGTCTCCGACGAGGACGGCGAGGCCGCCGAGGCCGAGGGCGACGTCGAGTCCATCGAGGACGAAGAGCGCTCCGAGTAACACGACGCAGCTCGAACACCCTGCCGGCGCAGACCCACTGAGAGAACGACGACCACGACGATGGCACTCGACGACCAGTGGCTCGTGGTCGGGCTCGGCAACCCCGGGCCCGGCTACGCCGGCAACAGGCACAACGTGGGGCAGATGGTCCTGGCCGAACTGGCCGACCGACTCTCCACCGGGTTCAAGAACCACCGCACGAACGCGACGGTCGCCGAGGGGCGCACCGCTCCCGGCGGCCCTCGCTTCGTGCTGGCCAGGCCCGCGACCTTCATGAACGTCTCGGGCGGGCCGACGCAGGCACTGTTGAAGTACTACGACCTCGACGTGTCGCGGCTCATCGTCGTCCACGACGAGCTCGACATCGACTTCGACGTCGTCCGGCTGAAGCACGGTGGCGGCCACGGCGGCCACAACGGCATCCGCGACATCATCGCCGCCACGGGGTCGAACGAGTTCACCCGAGTTCGGGTCGGCATCGGCCGTCCGCCCGGCAGGCAGCCCGCCGCCGACTTCGTCCTCAAGGACTTCTCCTCCACCGAACGCAAAGAACTTCCGTTCCTGGTCGCCGACGCGGCCGACGCGGTCGAGATGATCGCCACCGACGGGCTCACCGCGGCGCAGCTGAAGTTCCACACCGCGAAGAGCTGACGCGTCCCGAGCCCGAATGACCACGGACGTGGTCGAGTCGCGGACCGCGACGAGCGGGTCCGTCCCGCCGGTGACCGACCTCCGGGCGCCTCCCGGTGTCGCCGACAGCGAACCCCGACCGCGGTGTCGGTGGTGCCGCGTAACATCGTCCGGGTGATACTCGCGGGCTTGATCCAGGCGCTCTCGCGCGCCTCCACGTTCTCTGCCGCCCTCGACCGGGCCGCACGCAGCACCGATTTCTCCGTCGTCGACGGCCTCCGCGTTCCCCTGCTGGCCGGTCTGCTCGACCGTCGCGAGGGTCCGCAGGCGATGCTGGTCGTCACGGCCACGGGTCGGGAGTCCGAGGCGGTGCGGGGGTCGCTCACCAGCTACCTGCCCGAGGCCGAGGTCATCGAGTTCCCCGCGTGGGAGACCCTGCCCCACGAACGTCTCAGCCCCAGCGCCGAGACGGTCGGCAAGCGGATCCACGCCCTGCGGCGTCTCGCCACCTGGCGGCAGGAAGCTGCCGAGGCGCCGGGTTCCGTCCGCCCCATCGTCGTCGTCGCCGGTGTGCGCGCCGCCCTCCAGCCGCTCAGCGACAACCTCGTCGAGCTCGACCCCGTGCGGCTCACCGTGGGCGAGCGCGGCCACGACCTCTCGGGCATCGCCGTCCATCTCGTCGACCTGGCGTACGCCCGGGTCGACATGGTCACCCGCCGTGGCGAGTTCGCCGTCCGCGGCGGCATCCTCGACGTGTTCCCGCCCACGGCCGAACACCCGGTGCGCGTCGACTTCTTCGGCGACGAGGTCGACCAGATCCGTCGGTTCTCCGTGGCCGACCAGCGAAGCCTGGACGGCGAGGTCACGTCGGTCGAGCTGCCGCCGAGTCGCGAGATGCTGCTCACCGAGGCGGTCCGTCAACGGGCTCGCGAGATGCAGCACGAGTTCCCCAGCCTGTCGCAGATGCTCGCGAAGATCGCCGAGGGCATCCCGGTCGAGGGCATGGAGAGCCTGGCACCCGCGCTGGTGCACCGGCTGGTGCCGGTGACGCACTACCTGCCGGCCGGCGCCTCCATCGTCGTCCTCTCGCCCGAGCGGGTCGTGTCGCGCGCCCAGAGCCTGGCCGAGACGAACCGCGAGTTCCTGTCGGCCGCCTGGAACGCCGCGACGGCCGGTGCCGAGGCACCCATCGACCTCGACTCGGGTGACTTCCTCAGCCTCCGCGACCTGCGTGACGCGGCGGGCGACCGGTCCTGGTTCACGATGAGCGGCTTCGACTCGGGCGAGGTGCTGTCCGACGACGAGGCGGTCGCCGCGGCCGGCGACTACGTCCGCGTGGACGCGGCCGTCGTCCCGAGTTTCAGCGGACACGCCGAGGGGGCGCTCGAGCACGTCGTCGAGCGCGTGCGCGACGGCTGGTCCGTCGTCGTCACGGCCCGCGGCACGGGGCTCGTCGAGCGGGCCCGAGACGTCCTCGCCGAGCGCGAGGTCGCCGCCCGCCTCGAGGAGAGCCTGCCCGAGACCCTCGAACCCGGCGTCGTCCACCTCGTGGCCGGTGGTGTCGAGGCCGGCTTCGAACTGATGGAGTCCAAGATCGCCGTCCTCGGCGAGTCCGACTTCTACGGCCGTTCGGCCAACTACGACTCGCGTCAGGTCAAGAAGCTCGCGACCCGACGCAAGAACGTCGTCGATCCCCTCCAGCTCAAGCCGGGCGACGTCGTCGTGCACTCGACCCACGGCATCGGCAAGTTCCTCGAGCTCACCAGCCGCGAGGTGTCGAGCGGTGGCAAGAACGCCGTCAAGCACTCTCGCGAGTACCTCGTGCTCGAGTACGCGCCCTCGAAGCGCGGTTACCCCGGCGACAAGCTCTACGTCCCGACCGACCAGCTCGACCTGCTCAGCCGCTACGTGGGTGGCGAGGCCCCGACGCTCAGCAAGATGGGCGGCGGGGACTGGGCGGCCGCCAAGGGCAAGGCACGCAAGGCCGTCCGCGACATCGCGGTCGAGTTGGTCAAGCTCTACTCGGCCCGCATGGCGAGCAAGGGCCACGCGTTCCCGCCCGACACCCCGTGGCAGCGCGAGCTCGAAGAGGCGTTCCCGTTCGCCGAGACCCCCGACCAGCTCACGACCATCGACGAGATCAAGGCCGACATGGAGCGCCCGATCCCGATGGACCGCCTGCTCTCGGGCGACGTCGGCTACGGCAAGACCGAGGTCGCCGTCCGAGCGGCGTTCAAGGCCATCCAGAACGGCAAGCAGGTCGTCATGCTCGTCCCGACGACCCTGCTCGTGAAACAGCACTTCGACACCTTCAGCGATCGCTTCGCCGGGTTCCCCGTGCACCTCCGCAGCCTCAGCCGGTTCCAGTCGGCGAAAGAGTCCAAGGAGACGATCGCCGGGCTCGGTGACGGCACCGTCGACATGGTCATCGGCACCCATCGACTGTTGAGCGAGGGCATCTCGTACAAGGACGTCGGCCTCGTCATCATCGACGAAGAGCAGCGTTTCGGCGTCGAACACAAGGACGCCCTGAAGAAGCTCAAGACCAACGTCGACATCCTGGCCATGTCGGCGACCCCGATCCCGCGGTCGCTCGAGATGGCCGTCACGGGCATCCGCGAGATGTCGACCCTGGCCACCCCGCCCGAGGACCGCCACCCGATCCTCACCTTCGTGGGCCCCGAGAGCGACCGGCAGAAAGCCGCCGCGATCCGGCGCGAGCTGCTGCGCGAGGGCCAGGTTTTCTACGTGCACAACCGCGTGTCGAGCATCAACCGCATCGCGGCGCAGATCGCCGAGCTCGTGCCCGAGGCCCGCGTCGCCGTCGCCCACGGCCAGATGGCCGAGTCGACGCTCGAGCAGGTGATGGTCGATTTCTGGGAGCGCAAGTTCGACGTCCTCGTGTCGACCACCATCATCGAGACGGGTCTCGACATCGCCAACGCCAACACGTTGATCATCGACCGGGCCGACAAGTACGGTCTGAGCCAGCTGCACCAGCTGCGTGGGCGGGTGGGTCGAGGCCGGGAGCGCGGCTACGCGTACTTCCTCTACGACGCCGACAAGCCGCTCAGCGAGACCGCACAGGACCGCCTCGAGACGATCGCCGCCAACAACGAGCTCGGTGCGGGCATGCAGGTCGCCTTGAAAGACCTCGAGATCCGTGGGGCGGGCAACCTGCTCGGCGGTGAACAGTCGGGGCACATCGCCGGGGTCGGTTTCGATCTCTACCTCCGCATGATCGGTGAGGCCGTCAGCTCCTTCCGCGGGGACGTCGCCGAGGGGCAGACCGAACTCCGGCTCGAACTCCCGGTCGACGCCCACGTCCCCGAAGAGTACGTCGAGAGCGAGCGGCTGCGCCTCGAGGCCTACCAGAAGCTCTCGACGGCCAGCTCGCCCACGTCCACCGACGACCAGATCGACTCGGTGCTCGACGAACTCACCGACCGTTACGGTGAGCCCCCGGCACCTGTGCTGGCGCTGATCGAGGTCTCCCGCCTGCGTCGGGCGGCCCAGAAGGCCGGTCTCAGCGAGGTCGTGGTCATGGGCAGCAACCTGCGGGTCTCGGGCGTCGACCTACCCGACAGCATGCAGGTCCGCCTGCAACGGATGTACCCGGGTGCGCGGTGGTTCGCGCAGACGAACGCCGTCAGCGTGCCCCTGCCACGAGCCCATGGGCAGGCACCGAGCGACGACGAGTTGATCGTCTGGGTCGAGCAGCTGCTGTCGGCGATCTACGCCGCCCCGGTCGCGCGTCCGGCGACCGACACGGCCGCGGCGAGCTGACCGTGTCGGGTCGCCCGGACGGAGCCCATGACGAGGAGGCGCGGGGCGCCTCCGAACCCGGGGCGGGCGCTCGGCTCGACGAGCTCGTCCGCGTGGTCGACGCCCTCCTCGCCGACGAGGGCGGGTGCGCCTGGAACCGTGCGCAGACCCCACGGTCCCTGGTGACCTACCTCGTCGAAGAGACCTACGAGCTCGTCGAGGCGATCGAGGACGGCACCTCGGACGACGTCCGGGAAGAGCTCGGGGACGTGCTGTACCAGGTGGTCCTGCACGGCGCCCTGGCCGCCCGCGCCTCGGGGTCGTTCGACCTCGCCGACGTCGTGCGTGACGTCGCCGAGAAGACCGTGCGGCGTCACCCCCACGTCTTCGGGGCCGACCGGGCCGACGACGTCGACGAGATCGTCCGACTCTGGTCGGCGGCGAAGGCCGACGAGAAGTCGCAGCGGACGAGTGCCTACGACGGCGTCCCCGTCGGGCAGCCCGCTCTCGCGCGCGCCCAGAAGCTCGATGCGCGACGGGCGTCCGCAGGTGGCGTCCGCCCCGAGCCCGATCGGGCACCGACCACGACGTCGGGCACGGAGGTGACGTGCACGGAGGTGACGGGCACGGCGGCGGTGGACACGGCGGCGACGGACGCCCTGGCCGAGTCGCGCGAACTCGCGTGGGGCCGAGGGCTGCTCGCGCAGGTCGACGAGGCCACCGACCGGGGCATCGATGCCGAGCGCGCGCTCCGGGCCGCCGTGCGCGAGCGCGAGATTCTCCTGCGGCGAGACGAGGCCGAACCGGCCGAAGGCGGGCAGCTCGAGGGCGGCCAGGCGGAAGACGAGCAGCCCGAAGGCGGGCAACCCGGGGGCGCCCAGGCCGAAGGCGGCACGATCGAGGGCCGTCCCGTCGAGCAGGTGCCCCCTCAACCCGAATGAGGGGGCACCTCGGCGTCGCCCGCTCAACCCGAATGAGCGGCGAGGCCGGCGCTCGTCCACCAGAGGGTCGGCCCGAGGGGCAGCGACCCGGTGGGGTCCGAGTGGTGTCCTCAATGTAGAGGATGTGTGTTGACATGTCAAAAGCCGACATGTCGGTGCACTCGGCGTCCCGCCCGGGGTGCTCGGGGGGCCTCGCGGATGCCGGTCGACCGACCGGTCGGCCACGACAGACGTCTGTTATGGTCCACTACGACGACGGCGACCGCGCAGGGCGAGTACGACTCGTCGGCACGAAGGAGCGGCACCATGCCTCGCAAGCCTGATCCCACCCGCAAGCCCGAGCTCCTCGGCCAGATCCTCGAGCACCTCCGGGGTCGCTCCCTCGCCACCGTGTCGTTCCGCACCCTGGCCGAGGCCCTGGGGGTCAGCACGTACGTCTTCGTCTACCACTTCGGCAACCGGGCAGAGCTCATCGCCGAGATCGTCCGCGCGGTCGTCGCCCGCAACGACGCCTTGCTGTCGGTCGCGGTCTCCGAGCTCGACCGCGAGGCCTTCGGCAAGCACCTCGCGAAGGTCTGGCACGAGGTCACCACCGAGCGGGGCCGAGACCTGCACCGCCTCGAGCTCGAGGCGGCCCTGCTCGAGACCGTGGCGGGTGAGGTCGGCGGCACCGCTCGCGGGGCGGTCGGACGGTGGGTCGACCACGTGGCGGGCTGGGTCTCGGCGAACGGGGTCGCGCCGGCCGAGGCCAAGGTCGCGGCGCGGGTCTTCGTCGATGCGTTGTTCGGCCTGCAGTACGACGCCATCGTCTCGGGGGACGGGCGTCGTGCGTCCGCAGCGTACAAGCATGCCGTCGAGACCCTCGTGTCGCGCGTTCCTCAGCACTGACCCTGCTCGCCGTCGGCCTCGGGGTGGGTGGAACCTGATGGTGTCGGCGGGCGTCGGGTCGGGCTGAACCGGGCCGAGCGCTCAGCGCCCGGCCCGGCCAGGGCCCTCACCGCAGGGAAGGGAGGGCCGAGTGGTGTGACCGACACGCAACCCGATTCGCGCCGACCACCCGAGAAAACCATAACGTAGAATGTGACATGCCTGCAAGTCGGTGCCGACGTCAGGGGTGCGGCGTCTCTGGGATGATGTCCTCATGCCGACCCCCGTCAACCCGCCGCGCGGCATGCGCGACCACCTGCCCGCCGACAAGAGGCGCCGCGAGGGCGTGCTCTCGGTCATCCGAGGCGTCTACCGCTCCTACGGCTTCGACGAGATCGAGACGCCCGTGGTCGAAGAGAGCTCGCGCCTCCATTCCGGGCTCGGGGGCGACAACGAGAAGCAGGTCTTCGCCGTCCTCCGGCGGGGCCTCGACCTCGACGACCTGCGATCGGCCGAGAGCGTGCTCGGACTCGCCGACCTCGGACTCCGCTTCGACCTGACGGTGCCGCTCGCGCGCTTCTACGCGTCGCACCGAGCCGAGCTGCCGACGGTCTTCCGCTCCGTGCAGATCGCCCCGGTGTGGCGGGCCGAGCGTCCGCAGAAGGGCCGCTACCGCCAGTTCGTCCAGTGCGACATCGACGTCCTGGGCGAGGCCGGGCCGCTGGCCGAGATCGAACTGATCCAGGCCACGACCGCCGTGCTCGACGCCCTCGGCCTCACCGGCACGACGATCCGCGTGAACGACCGCCGCATCCTGCTGGCGATGCTCGCCCACTGGGCGGTACCCGAGGCGCTGACCGACCAGGCGCTGATCGTCGTCGACAAACTCGACAAGATCGGCGTCGACGGCGTCGTCGCCGAACTCGCCGACCTCGGCGTCACCACGCCGGGTCTCGGCGAGGCGCTCACCCAGCTGGCCGGCGCCTCCTGGGCCACCGGTGAGGCCACGGACGTCCCCTGGCTCGACCGTGCGGCGTTCGCCGACCTCGTCGCGCTGCGCGAGGCGCTGCCGGGCTCCACCCTCGAGTTCGATCCGACCCTGGTCCGCGGCATGGGGTACTACACGGGCACGATCTTCGAGATCGCCCACCCGGACGTGCCCTATTCCCTCGGCGGCGGCGGTCGCTACGACGGCATGATCGGCCGCTTCCTCGGCAGCGACGTGCCCGCGGCCGGTTTCTCCCTCGGCTTCGAACGCCTCGTCGACCTCGTGACCCTCGAGACCGACGGCGACGAGGGGCTCGCTGTGGTCTACGACAAGAAGGTCGAACCGGTCGAGCTGCTCGCCCTGCAGCGCGCGTTGCTGGCGGGCGGCGAACGGCGCGTGCGCCTCGAGAAGAAGGCCAAGAACTTCACCAACCAGCTCGACGGGCTGGCCGCGGCGGGGTTCGGTCGCTTCGTCACCGTGCGCGGGGGCGAGACGGCCGCCGACCTCGAGGTCCGCACGATCGGCTGACCGTCGCCGACGGCTCCTCGCCACGAACCAGGGCAGGAGGCGCGGCTAAGCTGGGCCGCGGACCTCGCGTCCCCAGACGAACGACTACTAAGGAGCTCTCCAGTGGCAGCAATCGACGCCGTAGGCGCCCGCGAAATCCTCGACTCGCGGGGCAACCCCACCGTCGAGGTCGAGGTCTTGCTCGAGGACGGCACGGTGTCGCGTGCGGCCGTCCCCTCGGGTGCATCGACCGGGGCCTTCGAGGCCTACGAGCTGCGTGACGGCGACAAGAGCCGTTACCTCGGCAAGGGCGTGCTCAAGGCCGTCGCCGCCGTGATCGACGAGATCGGCCCCGAGGTCGAGGGGCTCGACGCCACCGACCAGCGCCTGATCGACCAGGCCATGATCGAACTCGACGGCACCGACAACAAGAAGCGTCTCGGCGCGAACGCCATCCTCGGGGTCTCGCTGGCCGTGGCCCGGGCGGCGGCCGACTCGGCCGACCTGCCCCTCTTCCGCTACCTCGGCGGGCCGAACGCGCACACGCTGCCCGTCCCCATGCTCAACGTCATCAACGGCGGTTCGCACGCCGACAGCAACGTCGACATCCAGGAGTTCATGATCCTGCCGGTCGGCGCGTCCTCGTTCGCCGAGGCGCTGCAGTGGGGTGCCGAGACGTACCACGCCCTGAAGAGCGAGCTCAAGGCCAAGGGCCTCTCGACCGGTCTGGGCGACGAGGGTGGCTTCGCGCCGAACCTCGACAGCAACCGCGCCGCGCTCGACCTGCTCGTCGAGGCCATCACGAAGGCCGGCTTCACCCCGGGCAAGGACCTCGCCCTGGGTCTCGACGTGGCCTCGAGCGAGTTCTACGCGGACGGCAGCTACACCTTCGAGGGCGAGAAGCGCGACTCGGCCTTCCTCGCGAACTACTACGCCGACCTCGTCGCGTCGTACCCCCTCGTCACCATCGAGGACCCGCTCGACGAGGACGACTGGGAGGGCTGGGCCCACCTGACGAGCGAGATCGGCTCGAAGACGCAGATCGTCGGCGACGACCTGTTCGTCACGAACCCCGAGCGACTCGCCAAGGGCATCAAGGCCGGCGCTGCCAACTCGATCCTCGTGAAGGTCAACCAGATCGGCACGCTGACCGAATCGCTCGACGCCGTCGCGCTCGCCCAGCGCAGCGGCTACACGACGGTCCTCTCGCACCGTTCGGGTGAGACCGAGGACACCACGATCGCCGACCTCGCCGTCGCGACCGACGCCGGCCAGATCAAGACCGGTGCCCCCGCCCGCAGCGAGCGCGTCGCGAAGTACAACCAGCTCCTCCGCATCGAGGAAGAGCTCGGCGACGCCGCGGTGTACGCCGGGTACAGCGCTTTCCCGCGCTTCTCCGCCTGACGCGACCCGCGCCTCCTCGGGGCCCGTCCTGCTCGTGCGGGGCGGGCCTCCGTCGTTCCCCAGAGACGTCCTTTAGGCTCGTCCCATGCCCCGTGAGACCGCGAACCGCCGTGTGCCGGTGACCCTGCCGACCGGCGAGACGCCGACGGGCCACTGGCTGCGGTCGATCCGGTTCTCGGGGTTCAGCGTGCTCATGCTGGTCATCCTGGTCATGTTCGTCGTCATCCTCGCGCCCTCGCTGCGCACCCTGGTGCAGCAGCAGCAGCAGATCGCGGCCCTCCAGGACGACGTCCGGCAGCAAGAGCAGTCCGTCGACGAGTTGAAAGAAGACGTCGCGCGATGGAGCGATCCGGCGTACATCGAGGCCCAGGCACGCGACCGCCTGCTCTACGTCTACCCGGGTGAGTACAGCTACCTCGTGATGGGTGACGACGCGGCCCAGGCGCCGGGCACGGCTCCGGGCACCGGCACGACGATCAGCGACTCGCTCCAGACGCCCCAGGTCGACTGGGTGGCGGCGATGACGGCCTCGGTGCTCGACGCCGGGCTGAGCGACGAGCCCGCGACCGAACTCGTCGCCCCCGACATCAGCGGCAGCCAGGTGCCCGCCCCGACCTCCGAGCAGACAGGTGGCACGCCGTGACCACGCCCCCCTTCGACCCCGTGACCGACCACGACGTCCGTGTCGTGACCGCCCAGCTCGGGCGGCCCGCGCGCGACGTCATCGGCATCGCCGCGCGCTGCGTCTGCGGCGCACCCACCGTCGTGGCGACGAAACCGCGGCTGACCGACGGCACGCCCTTCCCCACGCTCTACTACCTGTGCCACCCCGGTGCCACGGCTGCCGTGTCGACCCTCGAGGCCACCGGGGTGATGGCCGAGTTCACCGAGCTCCTCGAGTCCGACGCCGAGTTGCGAGGCCGTTACCACGCCGCGCACGAGGCGTACCTGGCCGACCGCGAGGGCATCGAGCACGTGGACGAGATCGACCACGTCACGGCGGGTGGCATGCCCGAGCGGGTCAAGTGCCTGCACGCCCTCGTCGGTCACTCGCTCGCCGCCGGGCCGGGGGTCAACCCCTTCGGCGACCTCGCCCTCGAGCGGGCGTCGTGGAGTCCCGACGTGTGCCGGTGCCCCGACTTCCTGGCCGACGACCAGCAGGCCGCCGCATCGCCCGAGATCGGTGGGGGAGCCTGACGCGCGTGCGCCGTTCCGGGGGGTTCGTGGTGGCGATCGTGCTGGGGGCCCTCGTCGCTGCCGTCGTGCCGGCGTCGGCCGCATCGGCCGACCAGGTCCGCGATGCCGAGTACTGGCTCGCCGACTACGGCATCCAGCGGGCGTGGCAGACCACACGGGGGGCGGGGACGACCGTGGCCGTGATCGACACCGGCGTCGATTCGTCGGTGCGTGAACTCCAGGGCGTCGTCGTCGGCGGCACCGACGTGTCGGGGCTCGGCTCGGCCGACGGTCAGACGCCCGTCGGCGACGACCCGAACCACGGCACGCTGGTCGGATCGATGGTCGCCGGCCGTGGCACCGGGTCCGGCGACGGCGTGATCGGCGTCGCGCCCGAGGCCGACCTGCTCTCGGTGTCGGTGGGCTTCGGCTCGTCGGCGGTGGACTCCGACGACCAGATCGCCCGGGCGGTGCGCTGGGCGGTCGACGCCGGGGCGGACGTCATCAACATGTCCCTGACCCGCAACACGCTCGACTGGCCGACCAGCTGGGACGACGCCTTCCTCTACGCCATGCAGCACGACGTCGTCGTCGTCGCGGCGGCCGGCAACCGCGGCAGCGGCACGACCGAGGTCGGCGCGCCCGCGACCATGCCGGGCGTCCTCACCGTCGCCGGTGTGGATCGCCAGGGCACGGCGAGCTTCGACGCGTCGAGCCAGGGCATGACGATCGGTGTGGCCGCCCCGAGCGAGGACCTCGTGGGTGTCGGTCCCGGTGACGTCCACTACAGCTGGAGCGGCACGAGCGGTGCCACGCCCCTCGTGGCGGGCATCGTCGCCCTCGTGCGCAGTGCCCATCCCGAGCTCGACGCCGACGACGTCATCAACCGCGTCGTCGCGACGGCCATGCCGAAGGGCGCCACGACACCCGACCCGCTGTACGGGCACGGCCTCGTCGACGCGGCCGCGGCCGTCACGGCCTCGGTGCCGACGGTCGCCGAGAACCCCATGGGCGACCTGGCCGAGTGGATCCGCGTGCACCGGCGGGCGGACGTGCCGGCGCCGTCGGCGCAGGCGACGAACCCGACCGTCGAGGCCCCCGTGCCGACACCGGTGACCGATCCGGGTCAGCCGTTGGCGGTCCTGCTGCCCACGGTCGAGACCATGAGGTCGACGGGCATCCCGTTGATCGTCCTCACGGTCTTCGGGGGAGCGGCCGTCCTCGTCGCCGTCGGGGCGGTCCGCCAGTTCAGGCGTGCGCGGCGCTCGGGGTAAGGTCGTCTGCGACACCCCCACCTCAAGGAGACATTCGCCGTGCCCAAAATCCTGATCGTCGGCGGCGGCTACGCCGGTTTCTACACTGCCTGGAAGCTCGAGAAGTGGTTGCGCGCGGGTGAGGCCGAGGTCACGATCGTCGACCCGCTGCCCTACATGACGTACCAGCCGTTCCTGCCTGAGGTCGCCGCCGGGTCGATCGAGCCGCGCCACGCGGTCGTCGCCCTCCGACGCCACCTCAAGAAGACGAACGTCGTCACGGCCAAGGTCACCGGCGTGGACCACGCCTCGAAGACCGCCACGATCACGCCCGAGGTGGGCGACGCGTGGACGATGCAGTACGACCAGATCGTGATGACGGCCGGCGCCGTGTCCCGCACCTTCCCGATCCCGGGCGTCGCCGACGAGGCCATCGGCCTCAAGACCATCGAAGAGGCCGCCGCGATCCGCGACAAGGTGCTCACGAACTTCCAGAAGGCCGCCAACCTGCCGGCCGGTCCCGAGCGCGACCGCCTGCTCACGGTCGTCGTGGTCGGCGGTGGCTTCGCCGGCATCGAGGTCTTCGCCGAGCTGCGCAGCTTCGCCAGCGACCTGCTCAAGAACTACCCCGACCTCACCATCGACGACACGAACTTCCACCTCGTCGAGGCGATGGGCCGCATCATGCCCGAGGTCTCGCTCGAGACGAGCCACTGGGTGCTCAAGAACCTCGCCGAACGCGCCGCGACGGTCCACCTCGACACGCAGCTGCAGTCGGCGGTCGGCGGGAAGATCGAACTGTCCACGGGCGAGTCGTTCGAGTCCGACCTCATCGTCTGGACGGCCGGCGTCATGGCCAACCCGATGGTCCGCGGCACCGACTTCCCGCTCGAACAGCGCGGACGCATCACCGTCAAGGCCGACCTTCGCATCGTCGACGGTGAGACCGTCGTCCCCGACGCCTGGGCCTGTGGTGACGTCGCCGCCACCCCCGACCTCACCGGGAAGGGCGTGGGTGGCTTCTGCGTGCCGAACGCCCAGCACGCCGTCCGCATGGGCAAGCGTCTCGCGAAGAACATCGTCGCCTCGCTCCGCGGAGAAGGACTCGTCGACTACAAGCACGAGAACCTCGGTGCCGTCGCCGGCCTGGGGCTGAACGTCGGCGTCTTCCAGAGCGGCAAGTTCGCCATGAAGGGCTTCCCGGCCTGGGCCGCCCACCGCGGGTACCACGGCATGGCGATGCCCTCCTTCGAGCGCAAGTTCCGCGTCGTCGGCGGTTGGTGGAACAACTTCTGGTTGGGACGCGACATCGTCTCGCTCGACAACCGTGAGCGTCCCCGGGCGGCCTTCGAAGAGTTCGCCTCGCGTCCCAAGGCGGCCGTCGAGACGCCCGCCGAGGCTCCCGTGCCCGCATCCGTCGGTGCCGGCCAGCCCGCCGGCGAGGCGGGGCCCGCGTACGCGAACCCGGTCGAGGACGACGGAACGGCCAAGAAGGGCACGGCCGAGGTCGGCGAGGCAGCGACCGGTGCTCCTCGCAAGGCGCCCGCGCGCAAGCCCGCCGCCAAGTAGGGGATCATCGGCGAGACCGCGGTGACCGACGCGGTGCCCGCTTCCGAATAACCCTCGAGCACGTCCGCGTCTCGTAGGCTGGTCGCTCGGGCCCCCGTAGCCCAATCGGCAGAGGCAGGCGACTTAAAATCGCTTCAGTCAGGGTTCGAGTCCCTGCGGGGGCACGTGCCGCCCCCCGCGGGGCCCGTGTCGCCCCGCGGTGGCGAGGTCGCATCTGCCCCGGCGCGCGGTGTCGATCGCGGCCCCTGCGGGACGCAGGCGCCTCGCGGACGACCCCGCCCGCGCCTCCTGCTCTCGCGTGGGCCCTCGCCCGCGCCTCCTGTTCTCGCGTGGGCCCCCGCCCGCGCCTCCTGCTCTCGCCCCCGCCTCCTGCTCTCGCCTAGGCCCCGAGCCCGCGCCCTCGCCCGCGCCTCCTGTTCTCGCGTAGGCCCCCGCCCCCTCGCCCGCTCGTCCGTTCCCACTCCGTAGCCCCGCCCGCTCTGCCAGCCAGAGCGCCCGGCCGCCCGGCTGCCCGCACCGCGCGAGCATCGTCGGCAACTCAGGAGATCGGCGTGCTCCGGGGCACGTCGCGCGCGTTCCGGCGTCGTTCTCCTGAGTTGCCGACTTCACGCGTCCGGCCGGCGGTCGCGTCCGCCGTATGGCCGCATCGCCTCGGCCCCTGTCGCGCCCCGTCCGCCCGCGTGTTCCGCTCCGCCACCCCCCTGCCGCGCCCCGAGCCAACCCGGCGCACTCTGCCGGCCGCGCGCCGCCCTGCTCTGTCCCACTCCGCCCTGCTCTACTGCGTCGGCAACTCAGGAGATCAGAGGATCGGCAGGCCGTTCCCGTCCGTTCGTGCGTCGATTTCCTGAGTTGCCGACGACGACGACGACGACGACGGCGACGACGCCGACTGCGGCAGGCATTGCGGCAAGTCCCGGAACCACCGGCAGCCCGACGGCCTGGCAGTCGTCCGCGTGACATCCGCCGCCCCGACCGCCGTCGAGTGAGCCGCAGTCGCGACGGCCGGCGACGGAGGCGCGTCAGGTCAGGCGTCGTCGGTGTCGATCTCGACGAACGACGTCCAGAGCCAGGCCGCGACGCAGAGGCCTGCGGTCACGGCGGCGGCCACGACCGCGCCTCCGACCGGGAAGGACGACGAGCCGCCCGTGAGCACGGCGGCGGCCGCCGTGACGCCGACGACCGTGAGCGCCACGTGCAGCGGGCGCGACCAGGCCCAGAGGCGTCGACCCGGCAAGGAGCCCACCGGCACGAGCGCGAGCACGAGCGATCCGAGCCCGGTCAGGCAGACCGTCGCGCTCGTCTCGAGGGCCAGCTCGGTGATGAACCCACCGGTGGCGGGGAGGGCGCCGTGGACGGCCCAGGCCCCGGCCGACACGACCACCAGTGCGGCGACCTGGACGAGCGCGAGCAGCCCTGCCTCGCGATCGCGCACCTCGCCGGTCCGGCCGTGGTGCGCCTCCGACCGGGGCGCTGCGGCGAGGCTTCCGACGAGCACCACCCCGAGCACGAGGGGCGGGTCCAGGCCGAGCGACCGCGTCACCGCGCAGGCGACGACGGCGACGAGGAGGAGGCGCGGTGACATGCGGATGCGCGCCTCGCGGTCCGGGGAACGCCCCATCACCAGGGTGGGGACGACGACCGCGAGCACGTTGACCAGGGCGACTCCGACGACGATCCCGGCGAACAGGCGTGCGTAGCGGACCTCGTCGTCGAGGCCGGCCGCCAGCCCGACCACGGCGGCTCCGGCCGCGATGGTCAACCCGGCGGCGAGGCGCGGGTCGAGGGTGGCGGTCGAGAACGAGGTCGGGAGTTCCCGACGACGGTTCCGGCCGGTGAGCCGCGGGGCGCGAGGCGCGAGGCGACCTCGCATCGCCGTGGCCAGCAGACGTGCCGGGGCGACGACGAGCAGCACGAACGCGACTGCGAGGCCGAGAGCGATCAACCATCCCGTCCCGGTCATCGTCCGGCCGAGGGACGGCAGGTCGCGACCGAACGTCGTCGCGGCCGCCCAGGAGTCCGCCCCCGGTGTGGTCGCTTCGGGTGGTACCTCGCCGACGCCACCGGGAGCGCCTCCCGGCCCGTCACCGGTCCCCGGGGCTCCGGGCGCCCCGGCAGAGGGCTCGGAGGGGACGGCGCCCCCGGGCGCGCCGGGCGCCGCCGGCGGTGCCGGTGCGGCCGAGGACGAAGGAGGCGCGGGCTGCGTGGCCGACGACGTCACCGTGATCGAGATGCCCGCGCTGGGCGCCCCGACGTTCACCGACGGGTCGATCTGGGCGGCCTGGACCACGTGCTCTCCGTCGGCGAGGGCGGCATCGGACGACGTGCAGGCCCATGCGCCGCCGGAGACCGTGGCCTGGCAGACGGGGGTGCTGTCGACGTAGGCGGTGACGGTCGCGCCGTCTTCTCCCGTCCCCGAGAAGGTGAGCGGTTGCGAGGCGACCCGTTCGCCGGCCCGGGGCGAGAGCACGGCCGGCGGGGCGGGTGGGTCGCGGTCGATCGTGACGGTGACGCCGGTGGAGGTCGAGGACCGGGGCACGGCGGGAACGGAGTCCGAGGACTGGGACGCCGTGACCGTGTACCGCCCGGTCGGCCAGGTCGCCGACGGGAGCACCGCCGACCAGGCCCCGGCGCCGTCGGCCGTCGCCGAGACCGGCGCCGCGCCTCCGCCGACGGTGATGCGGGCACCGGGGAACGCGGTGCCCGCGACCTTGCCGCCGACGGCGGGTCCGCCCTGGACCGTGGGCGGGCCGAGCACCGAGAACGGAGCGCTGACGGCGTCGTCGACCACGGCGGCGTTCGTCACGTCTCGGACCGTGAGGTTCTGGTCGGCACCGTCCTCCACCGTCACCGGGCACGACCAGGGGACGCCGGCCGGGTCACCGGTGGGCAGGGTGACCTCGCAGAGGGCTCGACTGGGGACGCGGGGGTCGAGCACCCTCACGATGGCTCCGGGCGTGCCGGTCCCGCCGACCACGACGGCGTTCACGTCCCGGTCTCCGACGTCGCCGATCGTGGGTGCGACCGGACCGGGAGTGGGCTGGCCGAGCGACGGGCCGGGAGCGGGAGTTCCCGACGGGCTGCCCGCGGCGAGCGCGCCGACTCCGCCCGACAGGGCGAGCGAGAGACCCAGCACGACCGTCGCGAGGGTCGAGGCGACACGTCGTCCGTGTCGCGGCTCGACCACGAGCCGTCCGTCGACGGGGGTCGACGGACGCGGGGGACGCAGGGTCGGCGGCTCGAACACTGTCACCCATTCAGCACGTTCGCGGGGTACAAGTCAATCCGTTGTGCGGGGGAGTCGTGCGGGGGAGATGCCCGGTCGGGCCCTCCTCGGGAGTCTGCTTCGAGATCACCGGACGGGCAGGGACCCCACATGCAGCGCATTTATAGTGTCCAACGGACTCCCGACGACCCGACCCCGGTCGCGGGCGACCATCCGGCGCCCGCCGTCATCGGTCCACCACCTAGGAGTGACACGTCATGCAACCGGCCACGATCGGCATCTTGGTAGCAGCAGGGATCATCGTCCTGCTCGCGGTCATCATCGGCATCTACCTCTGGGCCACCTACAACTCGTTGGTGACCTTGAAGGTACGCGTCGACGAGGCGTGGAGCGACATCACGATCCAGCTCAAACGCCGGGCCGACCTGATCCCCAACATCATCGAGGCGGTCAAGGGATACGCCTCGCACGAATCGTCGGTCTTCCAGAACGTGACGGCGGCCCGTGCCGAGACCATCGGGGCGGGTACACCGGCCGAGGCGTCGGCTGCCGAAGGGCACATGCAGACCGCCCTGAAGAGCATCTTCGCCGTGGCCGAGGCCTACCCGCAGCTCCAGGCGAGCCAGAACTTCCTGCAGTTGCAGTCCGAGCTGGTCGACACCGAGGACAAGATCCAAGCCGCGCGCCGCTTCTACAACGGCGGCGTCCGCGAGTTCAACACAAAGAACCGCGTCTTCCCCAACTCCCTCTTCGCGAAGCGGCTCGGCTTCAGCGAGCGGGACTTCTTCGAGGTCTCCGAGCCGTCGGCGATCGCCGAACCGCCGCGCGTCCAGTTCTGATCCAGCCCGAGTCGTCCTCGACACCGTGTACTCCGCGATCTCGCGCAACAAGCGCAACACCGTCTTCATCGTCCTCATCTTCCTGGTGATCGTCGGGGCCCTCGGGTTCGCCGCGAGCGCCATCTGGAACAACGGGTCGATCGGTTTCCTGGTTCTCGGCGGTGCCGCGGTGTACGCCGTGATCCAGTACTTCGCGGCCAGCGGGCAGGCGCTCTCGATGAGCAACGCCCAGCAGGTCGACGGTGTGACGGCTCCGCGGTTGTACCGTACGGTCGAGAACCTCAGCATCACGATGGGCATGCCGATGCCCAAGGTCTACGTCGTGGTCGATCCGGCCCCCAACGCCTTCGCCACGGGCCGCGACCCGGAACACGCTGTGGTCGCCGCCACGACCGGCCTGCTCGAGATCATGGACGACAGCGAGCTCCAGGGCGTCATGGCTCACGAGCCCGGTCACGTGAAGAACTACGACATCCGTGTGTCGACCATGGTGTTCGGCCTCGTCGTGGCCGTGGGCTTCCTGGCCGACATCCTGTTGCGCATGTCGTTCTTCAGCGCGTTGTCAGGGGGGAACCGCAACTCGAACAACAACGGTGGGGGCGGCGGGAACCCCGTCTTCCTGGTGCTCGGTCTGGTGGCCATGATCATCGCCCCTCTCGCCGCGGCAGGTGTCCAGGCGGCCGTCTCGCGTCAGCGCGAGTACCTCGCCGATGCCACCGGGGCGTTGACGACGCGGTACCCCGAGGGTCTCGCCCGAGCCCTCGAGAAGCTCGGTGCCCAGGGGCGGCCCATGCGGCAGCAGAACACCTCGATGTCGCATCTCTGGATCAGCGATCCGATGAAGCCCGGCGTGATGGACCGACTCTTCAGCACGCACCCTCCGCTCGCCGATCGCATCCAGCGGCTGCGACAGAACGCCGGGACCTTCTAACCGAGGGGGTCGGCCGGGCCGACCGCGTCGGCCCGGCCGGTCAGCACCATGCGGAGTCGGCCCGCCAGGTCGCCCCGATCGGCCACCTCGACGGCGTCCAGTCCCTGCCAGGCGGCCGCTCGGCGCAGCGTCGTCACGAGCCGCTCGACGTCGACGGGGAGGTCGCGCTCATGCCATGCCGCCTGCACCCGCAGGACGCCCGCCTGACGATCGCTCTTGAGGTCGACCCGTGCCACCAGCTGGTCGTCCTGCAGGACGGGGAGGACGTAGTAGCCGTGCACGCGTTTCTCGCGCGGGGTGTAGATCTCGATGCGATAGCGGAAGTCGAAGAGGCGTTCCGCCCGGGGCCGGTGCCAGACGACGGGGTCGAACGGTGACAGCACGGCATCGGCCTCGAGCCGACGGGGTACGCGGGCGTCACGGTGCAGCCACGCGGTCGCACCCCAACCCGGCACGTCCACGGGTTCGACGACACCGTCGTCGTGGAGCTCGCGCAGGGCGGGTACGACGTCGGCGGCCTTGAGGCGGAAGTAGTCGGCGAGGTCGGCGGCCGTCGCGACCCCGGAGGCGCGGGCCGCGTGGGCGACGAGGCGCCGGTGGGCCTCGTGACGGTCGACGTCGACGGCCAGGACCTCGGCCGACAGCACCTGTTCGGGCAGCGCGTAGACGCGCTCGAACCGACGGCGACCGGCACTGACCAGGGCACCCGTGCGGAACAGCGACTCGAGGCCGCGCTTCACGTCACCCCACCCCCACCACGGGCCCGTCCGGTCTGGCTGGGGGAAGAGGGCGGCGTCGGCCTCGACCAGGCTGGCCGGCAGGGGCCCCTTGTCGCGGATCTCGTCGAGCAGCCAGCGTTCCATGCGCGGACTCGTCGACAGCCACGAGGAGGCGTCCCCCCGCCACTTCGCGTCGTAGTCGCGCATGCGCCACCGCAACAGGGTCCAGGTCGACACCGGGACGATGGCGGCCTCGTGGGCCCAGTACTCGACGTACCGCCCGCGGGGAGCGAAGGTGAGGCGGTCGAGGATCGAGCGGTCGTACGCGCCCAGTCGTGCGAACGCGGGCAGGTAGTGGCTGCGCTCGAACACGTTCACCGAGTCGATCTGCAGCAGGCCGAGGCGATCGACGAGGCCGTTCAGCTGCCGCGTCCCCGGGCGGGCGTGGCCGTCGACGGGCCTCCCGAAGCCCTGGGCCGCCAAGGCGACACGACGGGCCTGGGCGGGGGAGAGCTGCTGACGGGGCACGCGGACGACTGTAGCGACGGCCACCGACGCGCGCCGCGCCTCCTGGTGTCGGCTGGTCCCCGTCGACACATGCGTGCACCGGCATGTGGAGGGGTAGGTGACCGGCCCCGCAGGGCCATAAACTGACGCGATGATCTGGCGGAACCGCCCCACGCGCGGCGACGAGGTGCAGGGCGACGTCACGAGCGGTCGCGCGGCCGGTGTCGTCGCCGATCCGTCGGTGCCGCGGGGCATGGTCATCGCCGGGGCCTGGTCCTGGCGCATCCTGGTGATCGTGGCCGTGGCCGGCGTCGTCATCTGGTCGATCACCCAGCTGCGGGTCATCGTCATCCCCTTCTTGGTGGCCCTGCTGATCTCTGCGCTGCTCGTCCCGCTCTCGGCGTGGCTGCAGCGGCACCGCTGGCCCAAGTGGTTGGCGGTCGTGTCCGTCCTGGTGGGGTTCCTCGTGGTGGTCTCGGGCCTCGTCGTCCTGGTCGTCCTCCAGATCGTCGACGGCTGGCCCTCGTTGCGTGATCGCTCGATCGCCTCCTACGGCGACTTCAAGGACTTCCTGCTCACCTCGCCGTTGCACCTCACCGAGGCGCAGATCAACGGGTACGTGTCCGACGCGGTGGCGGCCGTCCAGCAAGACAGTCAGCCGCTCGTGCGCGGTGCGCTCTCGGTCGGGTCGACCGCGGGTCACGTCGCGGCCGGGCTCGTGCTCGGGCTCTTCGCGACGATCTTCGTGCTCGTCGGCGGGTCCGAGATCTGGCGGTGGGTCGTCCGGCTCTTCCCCCGGGCATCGCATCCGGCGATCGACGGGGCGGGCCGCGCGGGCTGGCTCACCCTGACCAACTTCGTCAAGGTGCAGATCTTCGTCGCGTTCGTCGACGCCGTGGGCATCGGGTTGGGGGCGCTCTTCCTGGGCCTGCCCCTGGTGGCACCGATCGCCATCGCGGTCTTCCTCGGGTCGTTCGTGCCCGTCGTGGGCGCCGTCGCGACCGGAGCCGTCGCCGTCGTCATCGCCCTCGTCTACAACGGCTGGGTCGTGGCCCTGCTCATGCTCGCCGTGGTGATCCTCGTGCAGCAGATCGAGGGGCACCTGTTGCAGCCGTTCGTCATGGGCAGCGCCGTCAAGGTGCACCCGTTGGCCGTCGTCTTCGCCGTCGCGGCCGGCACCCTGGTCGCCGGGATCCCCGGCGCCCTCTTCGCGGTCCCGTTCGTGGCCGTGCTGAACGTCATGATCACCTACGTCGCGAGGGGTACGTGGCGAGAGAAGCCGCGACCCGTCGAGCACGACGTCACGCGGCCCGGAGGCCTCACCGATGTCTGAACGCACCCTGGCCGGTCCCACCCTCGTCGAGATCGAGGAGGCGCGCGACCGCGTCTCGCAGGTCGTCCGCGTCACCCCGATGGAGACCTCGCAGTACCTCGCCGAGGTGCTCGGCTCGCGGGTGCACCTCAAGTGCGAGAACCTGCAGCGCACCGGGTCGTACAAGATCCGAGGCGCCTACAACCGCCTGACCCAGCTGAGCGACGACGAGAAGGCGCGCGGGGTCGTCGCCGCGTCGGCCGGCAACCACGCTCAGGGTGTCGCCCTGGCGGCCCGTGAACTCGGCATCGTGGCCACGATCTTCATGCCCGTCGGCGTGGCCCTGCCCAAGCTGCAGGCGACCCGGCACTACGGCGCCGACGTCGTCCTCCGGGGGCACACGGTCGAGCAGTCGCTGCGAGCTGCACAAGAGTTCGCCGACACGACCGGCGCCGTCTTCATCCCCCCGTTCGACCACGCCGACGTCGTGGCGGGCCAGGGCACGCTGGGGCTCGAGATCCTCGAACAGGTGCCCGACGTCGACACCGTGATCGTGCCCGTCGGCGGAGGTGGGCTGGCGGCCGGCGTCGCCAGCGCCCTGAAGCAGAGCGCGGCACGCACCGGGCGCGACGTCCGCATCATCGGCGTGCAGGCGGCCAACGCCGCCCCGTACGCCGTCTCGATGAAACTCGGCGTGCGGACCGACATCGACGCCCAGCCCACGATCGCCGACGGCATCGCCGTGGCGAAACCCGGCGTGCTCAACTTCGAGATCATCCGCGACACGGTCGACGAGATCGTCACGGTCAGCGACGACGACACGGCCCGGGCGATGCTCGTGCTGCTCGAGCGCGCGAAGCTCGTCGTCGAGGCCGCGGGTGCCGTGGGCATCGCCGCGATCCTCACCGAGCAGGTGCGTGACCTCGGCACGACCGTGGTGATCCTCAGCGGCGGCAACATCGACCCGCTGATGATGGAGCGCGTGATCGGTCGCGGCCTCGCGGCCGCCGCCCGCTACGTCAAGCTGCGCATCGGCATGCCCGACCGCCCCGGCCAGCTGACCCGCGTCAGCGAGGTGCTGTCCGACGCCAACGCGAACGTGGTCGAGGTGCTGCACACCCGCCACGGTCGCGGGCTCCAGATCAGCGAGGTCGAACTCGAGCTCAGCGTCGAGACGCGCGGGCCGGACCACGTCGAAGAGGTCCTGCAACGGCTCCGCGACGCCGGGTACGAGCCCAACGTCGACTTCTGAGCCGACTCCGCGAGACGTGCCCCGCGCCTCCTGACCGCGCCCGCGCCTCCTGACCAGGTCTGCGCGTCCTGACCGTGTCCGCGCCTCCTGACCAGGTCTGCGCGTCCTGACCGGGTGTTCGCCTGCTGAACGTGCCCGCGCCTCCTGACGGCGGCCCGCGCCTCCTGACCGGGTCTGCGCGTCCCGACCGCGCCCGCGCCTCTTGACGGCACCGTGTCCCCGTCGGCAACTCAGGAGAACGGCCGCCCGCGGGCGCAGGACCGCCGCGGACGACGCCGCATTCCGGAGTTGCCGACACCCCCGTCGAGGGTCCGGGCCCCCGCGGCCGGGACGCCGAAGGCCCCCGCTCCGTTCGAGCGGGGGCCTTCGGCGTCGGACCTACGGCTGGTAGGTCTCGACGTTCGTGATCGACACCGAGATGTCCTTGCCGTTCGGGGCGGTGTAGCTGGTCGTCGTGCCGACCTTCAGGCCGTTGATGGCCTGGCCGAGCGGGCTGGTCTCGCTGTAGACCGAGAGGTCACTGCCGGCGGCGATGATCTCGCGGTTGCCGAGCAGGAAGGTGCTCTCGTCGCCGGCGATGGTCGCCGTGACGACGGTGCCGGGGCCGACGATGCCGTCGGCGGCCGTCGAGTCACCGACCGTCGCGTGCTTCAGCAGGTTGATCAGCGTGCGGATGCGCGCCTCCATCTTGCCCTGCTCGTCCTTGGCGGCGTGGTAGCCGCCGTTCTCCTTCAGGTCGCCCTCTTCGCGGGCGGCTTCGATGCGTGACGCGATCTCGCGACGTCCCTCGCCGCTGAGGGTGTCGAGCTCGGCCTGCAGACGGTCGCGGGCGTCCGTCGTGAGCCAGGTGGTCTCGTTGTCAGTGCTCATGGTGTCTCCGTTTCGTGCGGCGGCCGAACCCGGTCGGGCGACTCGAGCCGAGGAGGCGCGGTGCCGGGAGCCGGGGCGAGGTCGCCCACCGAAAAAAGGAGACCGGCCGAGTGGCCGGTCTCGTCGTGCGATTCCGAGCAGTCTAGGGAAGCCAGCACCGGTAGATCAAGCCCGTGACCGCCCGTTCCGACGTCGCGAGCGAGGTCGTGTAGGTCACCGAACGGCGCTCCGAGGCGGGCAGGTGCACGATCTTCCAGCCGACGACCGCGAAGCCGCTGTTCTGCGCTTCTACCGCACAGTCGACCGCCTCGCCCGTGTCCGCGGTGACCGTGTACTGCACCTCGACGGCTCGGTCGGAGGTGACCTGGTAGCCCACGTCGGCGGATTCGAGCTGGGACGAGGTCCCGTCGAAGGCGGCGAAGACGACCCACGCCGCGAAGACGACGACGAAGGCGACGGCGACGGACAGGCCCACGACGAGGCGCCTGCGCCGACCCCGCGGCGAACGCCCGTACCGTGCGTCGAGGCGCGACGAGGGCGAGGTGACACGGGGCGTGGACGTCACGCGGATCTCCGTCCGATTAAGCTGTCCCCAGGGTAGCAACGTCTGCCCGGCACACATTGCGAGGAAGAATTGACCCTGCGCCTGCTGGCGGTCCACGCCCACCCCGACGACGAGTCCAGCAAGGGCTCGGCGACCTACGCCTACTACCGCAGCCTCGGCGTCGACGTCCTCGTCGTCAGCTGCACCGGCGGCGAGCAGGGGTCGATCCTCAACGAGCAGCTCGAGGCCCGAGCTCACGCCGAGCGCGACATCGCGGGCCTGCGCGTGCACGAGATGGCGGCCGCCCAGGCGGCGATGGGCATCGACCACCTGTGGCTGGGCTACGCCGACTCGGGCCTGCCGGCCGAGGGCGAGTCGGTCGCGGTCAACTCGTTCTCCACAATCCCGCTCGAGATCAGCGCCGAGCCGCTCGTCGCGATCATCCGCCGGTTCAAGCCGCAGGTGCTGGTGACCTACGACGAGAACGGCGGGTACCCGCACCCCGACCACATCCGCACGCACGAGATCTCGATGGCGGCCTACCGCGACGCCTCCGACCCCGAGCGCTACCCGGCGACCGGCGACGCGTGGCAGATCGACAAGGTCTACTACGACCGCATGTTCAGCGCCGGACGCATCGGCGCGATGATCACGCACCTGCGCGAGAGCGACCCCGAGTCGCCCCTCATCGAGTCGTTGACCGAGATGCTGGCCCGCTTCAGCGACCGGCCCGACCTGGCCACGACCCGCGTGCCGGTCTCCGACTTCTTCCCCGTGCGCGACGCCGCCCTTCGGTCGCACGCCAGCCAGGTGCCGCTCGACAGCGCGTTCTTCTTCTGGCCCCACGACCTCCAGGTCGCCGCCTGGCCCACCGAGGACTTCCAGCTCGTCGAGTCGAACGTCGGGTCCGACCTGCCCGAGGTCGACCTCTTCGCCGGGGTCGTCGACCCCGACACCGGTCTCGTGGGGGTGCAGCGATGAGCGTGTTCTCCGAATCGGTGGTCGCGGTCACGACCCGTCTGCTGGCGCAGCCGCAGACCCCCGACCCGACGCTGCCGCCGTCGACCATCCCCGACGAGGCCGTCACGCCCGGCGTCTGGGGTTTCGTCGCCATCGCGTTCGTCGCCGTCGCGACGGTGCTGATCGTCGTCGACATGACCCGTCGGGTCCGACGCACCCGGTACCGAGGCGAGGTGCGCGAGCGCATCCAGGCCGAGCGCGACGAGGCGACCCTGGCGGCCGCGGCTCTCGACGACGAAGAACTCCCCGGAGACGCCGATCGGCGGGCTCGCCCCGTCGAGGGCGACCTCGACGACGACGGCGACCGCAGGAGGCGCGAGCGCGACTCGTGACCGACGCGACCGGTGCCGGGGTGGCGACCCGCGCCTCCTCGGCTCGGGCGACCTCGCGCTAGAAGGTCGGCGGGTCCAGGGCCACGAGCAGGATGCCCGTCCAGTGGCAGAGGTACGCCAGCACCGTCATGGTGTGGAACAGCTCGTGGAATCCGAAGTGCCCCGGTACGGGGTTCGGCCTCTTGATGCCGTAGAACACGGCACCCGCGATGTAGAGCGCGCCGCCGACCAGCACGAGCACCATCATCGCGACGTTCGCGTCGAGCAGGTCGACGATGAACCCCAGGGCGCCGACGCCCAGCAGGACGTAGAGCGGCACGTACAACCACCGCGGCGCGTTCAGGAAGAACACCCGGAAGAGGATGCCCAACACGGCGCCCGTCCAGACGAGCACGAGCAGCGTGACGCCCTTCGACGGCGGCAGGGCGATGACCGCGATCGGCGTGTAGGTGCCGGCGATCAGCAGGAAGATGTTGGCGTGGTCGAGGCGCTTCAGGAAGCGTTTCGCGTTCGGGCTCCACGGGAAGCGGTGGTAGGTCGCCGAGATGCCGAAGAGCAGGAGCGACGTGGTCATGAAGACCGCGCAGGCCCAGGTCGCCGCCACGCCCTGCGCGAGGACGACGAGCACCACGCCGGTCGCGATCGCGACCGGGAAGGTGGCGGCATGGATATAGCCGCGCCAACTCGGTTTGCGCTCGATGTCGGGGTAGGCGAGGGCGTCGTCGAGCAACGGCAGGTTCGGGATGTCGGCCCCGTCGGACCCGTCTGCCCGGTCGGCTCCGTCGACCTCGTCGGCCCGGAGGCTCGCGCGATCTCCGTCGGTGTGGCTGCTCATGGGGCCGAGCCTAGGGGAGCGCCCGAGGAGGCGGGCTGAGAATCCTCGGCTCTGTGGACGGCCCGCCGTGGGCTACCGTAGCCCTGTGAAAAAGCGCCGTCCCTCTCCCCTCGCCAGGGGAGTCCTGTACGGCCTCTACCAGAACCGCATCCGCCGAAGCCTCGACGGTCAAGAGCTGCCGCACCACGTCGCCATGATCGTCGACGGCAACCGGCGCTGGGCCAAGCAGCGCATGCTCGAGACCGCCGCCCACGGGCACCGCGCGGGTGCCGCGAAGATCAGCGAGTTCCTCACCTGGTGCGACGACCTCGGCATCAAGGTGGTCACGCTGTACCTCCTCTCCGCCGACAACCTCGGCAACCGACAGTCCGACGAGTTGACCGAGCTCTTCGGCATCATCGGCGACGTCGCGGACGAGCTCTCGCATCAGCGGGACTGGCGCGTGCAGCACGTCGGCGCGACCGACGACCTGCCGCCGGCGCTCTGCTCGGCCCTGCGCGAGGCCCAGGCCCGGACCGCCGACAAGACGGGGCTGCACGTGAACCTCGCCGTCGGCTACGGCGGGCGCCGTGAGATCGCCGACGCCATGCGCAGCATCGTGCGGGCGCACGACGCCGCAGGCGGCACGCTCGACGCCCTGGCCGAGGTGCTCACCCCCGAGCTCATCGCCGACCACCTCTACACCGGCGGCCAACCCGACCCCGACCTCGTGATCCGCACGTCGGGCGAGCAACGGTTGAGTGACTTCATGCTGTGGCAGAGCGCCCACAGCGAGTTCTACTTCGTCGAGGCCTTCTACCCCGACCTCCGCGAGGTCGACTTCCTCCGGGCCGTGCGCGACTTCGCCCTCCGGCACCGGCGCTACGGCAGCTGACGCCCGAGCGGCCGCCGGCGCACTGACGGGGCTGGTGTGGCAACTCCGGAATCCGGCTGCGCCGCGCCTCCAGGTGGGGTTCTGGTGTGTCGTTTTCCTGAGTTGCCGACTGTGCGCGCGGTGAGCGGGCTGGTGTCGGCGACTCCGGAATCCGGCTACGTCGCGCCTCCTGCTGGGGTTCTGGTGGGTCGTTCTCCTGAGTTGCCGACTGTGCGCGCGGTGACGGGGCTGGTGTCGGCAGCTCCGGAATCCGGCTGCGCCGCGCCTCCTGCTGGGGTTCTGGTGTGTCGTTCTCCTGAGTTGCCGGCCGGGCGCGCGGTGACGGGGCTGGTGTCGGCGACTCCGGAATCCGGCTGCGTCGCGCCTCCTGCTGGGGTTCTGGTGTGTCGTTCTCCTGAGTTGCCGGCCGCGTGCGGGCCGCCCGCGCACGGCCCCGCGCGGAGGACCGGACGAGGAGGCGCGGGTCGGCGGACCGCGGACGGCACTACGGTGGACCAGTCACCGCCGCCTAGGAGAACACCGTGAAGACCATCGACGACCTCGCCTCGGGGTTCACCGACGAGCCCGGATACTTCGACTTCGCGAAGTGGGGTCCCATCTCGAGCTCCGTCGCCGACGAGCAGCGCTCGTTGGTCGAGGTGCAGGCGAGGGCCCGCTTCGGGTCCGAGATCGCCCTGACCGAGCAGGCCGGTCGCGTCGGACGGGCGATCTCGTCCCTCGTCGGCTTCGCCCCCGACCACGTCGTCTTCCAGCCGAACACGAGCGAAGGGCTCACGCACACGCTGTTCGGTCTCACCGGGCAGGTGCTCATGTCGCCGCGCGACTACCCGAGCATGCCCGTCGCGGCGACCCGCTCCTCCGAGGCCCTGCGCGTGCTCGAGCCGGTCTGGATGGACCTCGACCACGACGTGGTCACGCCGGCCGTGGTGCAGCGTCACCTCACCGACTCGGTCACCGCCGTGGCCGTCAGCCTGGTGGACTACCGCACGGGGTACCTGGTGGACCTCGAGGGCATCCGCCAGGTGATCGGCGACCGGTTGCTGATCGTCGACGCGATCCAGGGGTTCGGTGTGGTCGACGCACCCTACGCCGTGGCCGACGTCGTGGCGTCGGGCGGTCAGAAGTGGGTCCGCGCCGGGTGGGGGACGGGCTTCCTGGCCCTGAGCGACCGCGCTCTCTCGGCCCTGACACCGGTGTCCAGCGGTGTCGCCGGGAGCGACCTGACCCTCGGCGGCTCGTACCACGGACGGCAGCCGACCCGCCCGGGTGCTGCGGCGTTCCAGTTGACGAATCCCGACCCCATCGCCCAGGCGCGCCTCGCCACGGCCCTCGAGGACCTCGCCGACGTGGGCGTCGCCGCGGTCTCGCGGGCCGTGGCCGAGCGGGCCACGCGGGTGATCGACCTCGCCGACGAGTTCGCGGTGCCGGTGGTCTCGCCGCGCGACGAGGCGGAGCGCGCCGGCATCGTCGTGCTCGAACCCGCCCTCGACCAGATGACGACGCTGACGGCCGCACTGATCAACCACGGGGTCACGGCCACCGTGCGGGACACGACCGTGCGGCTGAGCGTGCACGTGTCCACGGGCGACGATTCGTTCGAGATGCTGCGGGGTGCGTTCACCTCGTTCGGCACGACCGTCTTCTACTAGGCGGGACCGCCCTGCGGGGTGGGGCTCGCGCGCCGCACCCTCGACCGTTACATGAGGGTCGTTCACCTGATCGTCACACGACACGGTGGTGTCGATGATGCGGATGTCGGAGGCGCGTCGTAGGTTCGTCACATCGGGCAAGGAGCCCGATCGAGACGGCCACGAAAGTTCGCCTCGCAACTGCTCCGCGGCCGTCTCTGCCGAAGGTACCCGGGTGCCCAGCCGCCCGAGGACGGAGTGGTCGTGACCGCGTCGAACATCACCTCAACCGAACGCAACACCGCAGCAACGGCGGGGGGTGACCAGTCGGTCGCCCAACGCACGTACGTGCTCGACACCTCGGTGTTGCTGTCCGATCCGCAGGCGCTCTTCCGCTTCGCCGAGCACGACGTGGTGCTTCCCGTCGTCGTCGTCAGCGAACTCGAGGGCAAACGTCACGACCCCGAGCTGGGCTACTTCGCGCGTCAAGCCCTGCGCCTGCTCGACGACCTCCGCGTGAAGCACGACCGTCTCGACTTCCCGGTGGCCGTGGGTGACGGGGGCTCCCTGCGGGTCGAGCTGAACCACTCGAACATGTCGGTCCTGCCCTCGGGCCTGCAGTTGAACGACGCCGACTCGCGCATCCTCGCCGTCGCGTCGAACCTCGCCGCCGACGGGCTGGCCGTCACGGTCGTCTCGAAAGACCTGCCCCTGCGGGTGAAGGCCGCGTCGATCGGACTGGCCGCCGAAGAATACCGGGCCGAACAGGTCGTCGACAGCGGGTACACCGGGCAGACCTCGATCGACGTCTCGAGCGAGCAGATGGCCTCGTTCTACGAGTCCGAGAAGATCTCCGCCCGCGCACTCGCGGACGTCCCCGTGAACACCGGGGTGGTCGTGCACTCGGAGCGGGGCTCGGCACTGGGGCGCGTGGTCGCCCGCGGCGAGGCCCGTCTCGTCCGCGGCGATCGCGACGTCTTCGGGCTGCACGGTCGATCGGCCGAGCAGCGCCTCGCGATCGACCTGCTGCTCGACCCCGAGGTGGGCATCGTCTCGCTGGGCGGCAGCGCCGGCACGGGCAAATCGGCCCTCGCGCTCTGCGCCGGCCTCGAGGCCGTCCTCGAGAAGCAGCAGCACAAGAAGATCATGGTGTTCCGCCCGCTCTACGCGGTGGGCGGCCAAGACCTGGGGTTCCTCCCGGGCGACGCCGGCGAGAAGATGAACCCGTGGGCGCAAGCCGTCTTCGACACGCTGGGCGCGATCGTGTCCCAGAACGTCCTCGACGAGGTGGTCGAGCGGGGCATCCTCGAGGTCCTGCCCCTGACGCACATCCGGGGCCGGTCGTTGCACGACGCCTTCGTGATCGTCGACGAAGCGCAGTCCCTCGAGCGCAACGTGCTGCTGACCGTCCTGAGTCGCATCGGCCAGAACTCGCGGGTGGTGTTGACCCACGACGTGGCGCAGCGCGACAACCTGCGCGTCGGCCGGCACGACGGGGTCGCCTCGGTCATCGAGACGCTCAAGGGTCACCCGCTGTTCGGTCACGTGACGCTGACCCGCTCCGAGAGGTCCGCGATCGCCGCCCTCGTCACCGAGATGCTCGAGTCTAACGACCTGGTGTAGCAGGGACGCGGGAGGCGCGGGTCACCTGACCCGCGCCTCCTGCGTGTCCGGCGCCGCGCGTCCTGCGGTCTGGCGCCACGCGTCGTGTCGGCAACTCCGGAGATCTGCGTGTTGCGGGGAGGCTAAGGCCGCACCTGGTCGCCGTTCTCCTGAGTTGCCCACCGGACCGTGCTCGGGGTCGCGTGGTGCTCGGTGGTCCGTGACGAGTCGGCGTCTCGGTGCGACCCGTGCCGTGCTCGACCGGCACCAGGGACCACCTGCCGGTCGGCAACTCAGCAGTCCGACACGGTTCGAGGCCGTGTCGAGGTCGGTGGGTGGCATTCTCCTGACTTAACAGCACGGTCGGGAACGCCCGGACGGGCGCGGGGCGCGGTCGGGAACGCCCCGACGGGCGCGCCACGGGGTCGACGAACCGCGCTGCGGGACGCCTCGGCCCCACCTCGCGCGACGCGGACGTTCTCCACCGGCGGGCTCTCGTGCGCCGCGGAGGAGGTGCGGGTCGCGTCAGCCTGTCGGCATGCAGCAGATCGCGACCCACGTCAGGAGGGCAGGCGGCGTGCTCCACAAGCGGGATCTCGTCGCCCTCGGAGCCACCGACCGGATGCTCACCGCAGCAGTGCGATCCGGGAACGTTCACCGTGCCCGACGCGGGTGGTACACGACCTTCGCGCCGGGGGACGCACGGCACGAGGCCGTGCGCATCGGGGGCCGGTTGACCGGGGCGTCGCTCTTGGCCCTCCTCGGGGCGTGGATGTGGACCACCGCTCCGATCGTCAGCGTCGTGGTGCCCCCCGGAGCCTCACGACTTCGGGCCAGGCACGGTGCGAGGGTGCTGTGGCGCTCCGACGGGCGCGTGCCCCCTCGTCCGTCACCCGGGACGGTGCCCCGTCAGCCGGATGACGACGAACACGGATCGGAGGACGCACGGCGTGCGGCCTGGGCCGTTCCCGTCGGCACCGCTCTGGTGGACGCCGTGACGGCGGCTCCTCTCGACGAGGCCGTCGCCCTCCTGGACTGGGCGCTGTCGAGCGGTCACTTCTCGATCGCCGGACTGCATGCGGCGTTCGCCGAGGCTCCCGCGGATGTGAGGGGCATCGTCGACTGGGCCGATCCGCGGAGCGAGAGCTTCATCGAGAGCGTCATGCGGGTGACGTTCGCCGACCTGGGGCACCGCGTCGAGTCCCAGACCCGGGTCGGCCCGCAGGACCGCCGCCGCATCGACATCGTCGTCGACGGTATCGTCGCCCTCGAACTCGACGGGCGCAGGTGGCACGGCGACACGTTCGACGCGGACCGTCTGAAGGACCTCGCGATCACGGTCCAGGGACGAACCGCCCTTCGAGCGAGCTACGAGATGGTGCGCGACCATCGATCGCTCATCGTCGAGGCCGTGCACGCGGTGCTCGACGACGCCTGGCGACCTCGACGGCGACTCGTCGTGACGACGGGCCGTGCCCACCGTCCGCTAACCCGGCGCACGCGAGGTCGACGCCCGTGGCATCTGGTCCGACCAGCTCGGGGACGTACTCCGCAGCCGGGTCGGTCAGGATCGGAGACGGCTTCGTCATCAGGAGCATCGTGAGCTCGCCGGAAGGTCTCGTGGACGAGACGGTGTCCCCGGACGGGACGGTGTCGCCGGACGGGACGGTGTCGCCGGACGGGACGGTGTCGCCGGACGGGACGGGCTCGTCGGACGGGGAAGCGGTGCGAGGCGGTGACGGACCGCGACAGGAGCGCACGCAGGCCCTCGAAGCAGTCGCCGCGGCTGCACTGTCGGCGGTCGCCGTCGCTGCCGCCACACTGCGTCCCGACCCCCTCGTGGGCACGAGCGCCGGGGCGGTGACGCTCGTCGGGTGCCTCGGCGTCGCAGCCGTGACTCCGGCCCTGGTCCGGATCGACATCGCCGAGCGCCGACTGCCGAACGTCCTCGTCGGAGTGGCCGCGGGCGCATGGGGGGTGTCGACCGTCCTGCTCGTCGCGGGGGGCGGTCTCGCCACGGCGGCCACGAGCCTGGCCTTCGCCTTTGCCACCGCCGTGCTCGGTCTGGTGGCCGCCATCGCCGGCGGCCTGGGCATGGGGGACGTCAAGCTCGGCGCCGTGCTGAGCGGACTCGTCGCGACGGGTAGCCCGGCGGCCCTCCTGGGTCTCTGGGCTCTTGCCGGAACGTTCGCGATCGGGGTGGCCGGCGTTCGGACGTTGGGCTCGAGGCCGCGACGGGCCGGCACGGCTCAGCTGCCAGATCCGGCGTCGGTCAACGGGGGCATCCCTTTCGGGCCGTGCCTGCTCGCGGCCTTCTGGTGTGTCGTGGCCAGTCCGCCGGTGGCCGTCGCCGTCGATGCCGTCCTGACGGTTCCGTGAGGTCCGCGTCGCGGCGTGCCACCGTCGACGGGAACAGGAACGGGAACGCGAACAGGCAGGCGAGAGGGTAGAGAAGCCGGAATGCGAGGAGGCGCGTGTCCGTCGACGACGGACGCGCGCCTCCTCGACGTGCTGTGGTCCCGGCCGGCCGGGGATGGGCTCAGGCCGGAGGGCTCGACCCGGGCCGCTCGGGGCTGGACTCCGACCGGTGGGCTCAGCCCGGGTGGGTCATGCTGAGCACGTCGAGTGCGGTGTCGAGCTGCTGCTCGGTGACCTCGCCCCGCTCGACGAACCCGAGATCGACGACGGCCTCGCGAACGGTGAGCTTCTGGGCCACCGCGTGCTTGGCCACCTTCGCCGCGGCCTCGTAGCCGATGACGCGGTTGAGCGGCGTCACGATCGACGGGGACGACTCGGCGAGGGCCCGGGCGTGCTCGACGTTGGCCTCGAGCCCGTCGACGGTCTTGTCCGCCAGGGCGCGGGTGGCGTTCGAGAGCAGGCGGATCGACTCGAGCAACGCCGTCCCCATCACGGGGATCGCCACGTTGAGCTCGAAGGCTCCGGACGCGCCGGCCCAGGCGATCGTCGCGTCGTTGCCGATGACCCGTGCCGAGACCATGAGCACGGCCTCGGGGATGACCGGGTTGACCTTGCCCGGCATGATCGACGAGCCGGGCTGCAGGTCGGGGATGTGCAGCTCGCCGAGACCCGCGTTGGGCCCCGAGCCCATCCAGCGGATGTCGTTGTTGATCTTGGTGAGGCTCACGGCGAGCACGCGCAAGGCGCCGGAGGCCTCGACGAGCGCGTCGCGGGCCCCCTGCGCCTCGAAGTGGTCGAGCGCCTCGGTGACGGGCAGCCCGCTGTCGTCCGCGAGGGCGGCGATGACCCGCTGCGGGAAGCCCTGGGGCGTGTTGATGCCGGTGCCGGTGGCCGTTCCGCCCAGGGGGACCTCTGCCACGCGGGGCAGGGCGCTCTGTACCCGTTCGATCGCGAGACGGATCTGCCGGGCGTAGCCGCCGAACTCCTGCCCGAGCGTGACCGGCGTGGCGTCCATGAGGTGGGTGCGGCCCGCCTTCACCACGTCGGACCAGGCCGTGGCCTTCTTCTCGAGGGCGACCGCCAGGTGGTCGAGGGCGGGCACCAGGTCGTGCAGCAGCGCGCCCGTGACGGCGACGTGCACCGAGGTCGGGAACACGTCGTTCGACGACTGCGACGCGTTGACGTGGTCGTTGGGGTGGACGGCGACGCCGTCGACCGTTCCGGCGAGGGTGGCGAGCACCTCGTTCATGTTCATGTTCGAGGACGTGCCGCTGCCGGTCTGGTAGACGTCGACCGGGAACTGGTCGTGATGGCTGCCACCGATGATCTGGTCCGCGGCCGAGACGATCGCATCGGCGACGGGACGGTCGATGATGCCCATCTCGCCGTTCACCAGGGCGGCCGCGCGCTTGATGCGAGCGAGCGCGACGATCTGCGCCGGCTCGAGACCGGCCCCGCTGATGGGGAAGTTCTCGACGGCACGCTGCGTCTGGGCGCGGTACAGGGCCGATGCGGGCACCCGCACCTCGCCCATCGTGTCGTGCTCGATGCGGTACTCGGTCTCGGATGTGGTCACGACGTCGTGGTCCTTTCCTCGGGCCCTGCCGGGCTGCTGCGCCCGTCGAGGGCGCGGGGCGTCGGAGCGTTCGCCCCGACTCGGTTCAGAGTCGGCCGACGACGACCGAAGGGTCGACCCGCCCGTTGGCGAGGTCGTAGTTCGCGCCGACCACGGCCAACTTACCGTCCGCGACGGCGGACGCGATGAGGGCGGACCGGTCGACGAGCGTGCGGACCGACGCCTCGATGTGCAATTGGCCGACCGTGCGGGGGTCGAGGTCGGCACCCGTCTCGAGGTCGAGCTGGGCACGCTCGACCGACGGCATGATCATGTCGATCAGCCCACCCAGGAAGGCCGACCCGGGTGCGGCGTCGGAACCGATGGAGTCGATGGCCGAGGCGACGGCGCCGCAGCTGTCGTGGCCGAGCACCACGATGAGAGGGACGTGGAGCACCGAGACCGCGAACTCGAGCGAGGCGATGACGGTGTCGCCGACCACCTGGCCGGCGTTGCGCACGACGAAGAGGTCACCGAGGCCGACGTCGAAGATGATCTCGGCGGCCAGTCGCGAGTCGGCGCATCCGAAGAGGGCTGCCACGGGCTCTTGGCCGGCGGCGAGGGACGACCGCCGGTCACTGTCCTGGTGGGGGTGACGAGGTGCCCCCTCGACGAAGCGGTGGTTGCCGTCCACCATCCGGCTCCATGCCGTCCCCGGCTCGGACGCGCTCGCCGGCGCGATGGCCGAGACGTCCGTGGGCCGGGACGTCGCGGTGTTCTCGGGTGCGGAAGGGGCCGCGGTGGCGGGCACGCCGGCGGCGGGGTCGTGTCGGGTCACGTCATTCGCTTTCTTGGCTGGAGATCTGCTCGGCCAGGGAGGTGGCCAGGACGTCGAACTCGGCGTCGTCGGCCGTGCCGTAGAGCACGTACGAGCTGCGGTCGACCGTGGTGGTCAGGGCATAGGCGTAGTTGCCCGGGTCGTCGGCGTCGCGCCGGTCGTAAACGTCCCAGGTCAGACCGCCGATCGACCGGGTCGACGTCGCCGCCGCGTTCTGCACCTGCAGGCTGACCCAGGTCGGATTGGCGTCGATGCCCTGCTCGAGCCCGATGAACTGCTGGGCCGGCGTGATCAGCCCCACGTACCAGGTCGGCACGTCGTCGCGGGTCGTGGACCGGACCTCGGCGGCGTTCGAGCTCCAGCCGTCGGGCAGCGGAGGCGCGGCCAGGGGGGCGTCGACGCTCGCCTGGGCCTGCGACGCGACCTGGACGTAGTCGATCTCCTGCCGGTTCACCGTGCCACTCGGGCGGACCACGACGAGCACGAGGAAGAGCACGATGCCGAGCGAGGCGACGATCGACAGGGTCAGGTTGATCGCCGTCTGGTTCGCGTAGTGCTTGCGGGTGTTCTCGGCCTTGCGCGCGGCGGTCTCGTCCGGGGTCTCGGGTCGGCCGAGTTCGGCGACGATGCGGGGCTCTCGGGGACGTCGCGAGCCCCGGGGACCGCCGTCGGAGGGGGAGGTCATTCTGCCGACACCTGACGGCGGGCCGCCTCGAGGCGCTCGCGCGCCCCCATCAACCATTCTTCGCAGCGCCGGGCGAGCGCCTCGCCGCGTTCCCAGAGGGCCAGCGAGCGCTCGAGGGTCGAGGCGCCCTGCTCGAGTTCGGACACGACGGACACGAGCTCGTCGCGGGCCTGCTCGTAGCTGAGCGACGAGACGTCGGGCGGGGTGCTGGTCGGGGTGGTGTCCACGTGACGATCCTAACGAGGGGTGCTGACGGAGGTCGTGGCGGACGCCACGGGTGACGACTCGTCGGGAGCGTCGGAGCCTGGGGAGGAGGCGCCGGTGCTGACGGCGCCCACCGCGCCTCCGTCGGTGGTCACGAGGAGGCGCGTCTCGGCGGGGGCCTCGGCGGGGGACCGCAACACCCTGCCCGACGGCAGCTGCACGATCGCGTAACCGCGGCGCAGCGTGCCCTGCGGCGACAGGGCGCGCAGCTGGGCCGTGAGCTCCGAGACGCGGGTGTGCGCCCTCTCGACGGCCCGGCCGACGAGTTCTTCGCCGCGGACCACCGCCCGGACGACCTCGTCGGCCCGCACGTCGACGAGGGTCTGGGGCGACGCCAGCACCGGCCGGCTGCGGATCTGTTCGAGCCGGTCGATCTCGGTGGCGACCAGCGAGGTCAGGCGCACGCCGATGCGGGTGCGCGCCTGTTGCACGCGCGACAGTTCTTCGGTCACGTCGGGGACGACCCGTTTCGCGGCGTCGGTGGGCGTGGACGCGCGCAGGTCGGCGACGTCGTCGAGGAGCGGCCGATCCGCCTCGTGCCCGATGGCGCTGACGACCGGCGTGGTGCACGCCGAGACGGCGCGGACGAGGCCTTCGTCGCTGAAGCCGAGGAGGTTCTGGAAATCGCCGCCGCCTCGCGCGACGATGATGACGTCGACCTCGTCGTCGGCGTCGAGGCGCTGGATCGCCGCCGTGACCTCGCCGACCATGCGGTCGCCCTGCACCGCCGCGTGCACGACGCGGAACGAGACCGAGGGCCATCTCAGCTGGGCGTTGCGCAGGACGTCTTTCTCGGCGTCGCTGTCCTTGCCGGTGACGAGGCCGATGCGGCCGGGCAGGAACGGCAGGGCCCGCTTGCGCTCGGGGGAGAAGAGCCCCTCGGCCGTGAGCTGGCGACGGAGGCGCTCGAGTCGTTCGAGGAGGTCGCCGAGCCCGACGTGGCGCATGTCGAAGACCTGCATCGTGAGGCTGCCGCCCTTGACCCAGTAGTTCGGCTTGACGGCGGCGATGACCCGGTCGCCCTGCTTGAGGTCGGCGGGTACGCGTGACTTCACGCTGGACCAGATCGAGAACGAGACGGTCGCGTCGTGTTCGAGGTCGCGGAGCTTGCCGTAGACGTTGCCGCCCGAGACGTTCCACTGGGTGATCTCGCCCTCGACCCAGGCCGTCCCGAGGCGGTCGATCCAGTCGCGCACCTTGCTCGCGAGGAGGCCGACGGGCCACGGGGACTCGGCGGTGGGGGGAGGGGGAACGATCGTCATGGAGCTCCGTTCGAGGGGTGGTCGACACCGGCAGGACGAGCGGCGACCCCGGTGATCGACCGGTCGCGCGGTCGCTCCCAGTACGCGACCAGTCCGGCACACCTAGACTCGTCGGGTGAGCCACATCTCCAACGGCGCCCTCGCCATCGACCTGCCGACACCGCGTGTTCCTGCGGTGCGGAACAGGCTAAAGGATACCCCCGTCAACGGACGCAAGCAGGTGCTGCTCGCGGCACCCCGCGGGTACTGCGCCGGCGTCGACCGCGCCGTCATCGCGGTCGAGAAAGCCCTCGAGCACTACGGCGCGCCCGTCTACGTCCGCAAGCAGATCGTCCACAACGTGCACGTGGTCGCGACCCTCGAGAGCCAGGGGGCCATCTTCGTCGACGAGGTAGACGAGGTCCCCCCGGGGTCGCACATCGTCTTCAGCGCGCACGGCGTCTCGCCGGCCGTCGTGAAGGGTGCGGCGGATCGCGAGCTGCAGGCCATCGACGCGACCTGCCCCCTCGTCACGAAGGTCCACCGCGAGGCCGTGCGCTTCGGCAACCAGGGCCGGCACATCATCCTGATCGGCCACGCCGGGCACGAAGAGGTCGAGGGCACAATGGGCCACGCGGCGGATCGCACCACCCTCGTGCAGAACCCGGGCGAGGTCGACGACCTCGTCGTCGCCGACCCCGACAACCTCGTCTGGCTGTCGCAGACCACCCTCAGCGTCGACGAGACGATGGAGACCGTGCGTCGACTGCGTGAGCGGTTCCCGAACATCCAGAACCCCCCGAGCGACGACATCTGCTACGCCACGCAGAACCGCCAGGTCGCCATCAAGAAGGTCGCCCAGGGCGCCGACCTCGTCATCGTCGTCGGATCGGCGAACAGCTCCAACAGCGTGCGTCTCGTCGAGGTCGCCCTCGAGCACGGCGCCAAGGCCGCCTACCGCGTCGACTACACGAACGAGATCAAGCAGGAGTGGCTCGACGGCGTCGAGACGGTGGGGGTCACCTCCGGCGCGTCGGTTCCCGAGGTGCTCGTCGACGAGGTGCTGGCCGACCTGTCGGACGCCGGCTACGTCGACGTCCACGAGGTCGTCACGGCGGAGGAAGACCTGATGTTCTCACTGCCGAAAGAGCTGCGGAAAGACGCGACGGGCCAGGTCGACGCCCGCGGCCTCGGCGGTCGCACCCGATGACCGACGACCGACCGAAGCCGCGCTACGGCGAGTACGCGCCCGAGGGCTGGGTCAATCCCGCCGCGGCCGAGGCCGACGCCGCCGAGGAGGCGCGGGTCGCCGGTCAGGACGCCCGGCCCGCGGTCTCGACCGACGTCCGCCCCGGTGACGAGACCCGCACCGCGCCTCCTGCGCTCTCGACCGGGCGGCGCATCGACCGGGTGGCGACGTTCGCCCTGATCGGGCTGGGTGCCTTCGGGGCGATCCAGGCCGTCGCCCGCGTGCCCGGTTACGCGACGACGCAGCTCGCCCAGTTCGAGACGTTCGGGCTCGACCTCTCGGGGTTCGGCTCGTCCGCTGCGCTGCAGACCTTCGGGGTCGTCATGGCCGTGTTGGCCGTGACGCTGTTCGCCGTCTCGACCTGGTGGACCCTCCGGCGGCTGCGTGCCGGGCGTCTCGGCTTCGTGGTGCCCCTCGTCGCCGGTGTGGTCTTCGGCCTCGTGCAGGGCTTCGGGGCGGCAGCGATCTTGATGGGCGATCCGGCTTTCGCCGAGGCGATGCAGAGCTTCACGAACGACTACTTCTCGGGGTCGAACTGACGTCCACCCCTCGCCCCGACGACGAAGCCCCCGAGCACTCGCTCGGGGGCTTCGTCGTGCGACCAGGAGGCGCGGGTCAGCTCGCCGACTGACCGTACGACCCGAGCTGCTTCGTCGCCTCGACGACGCGGGCGGCCATGGCGCTCTCGGCGACCTTGCCCCAGGCGCGGGGGTCGTACTGCTTCTTGTTGCCGACCTCGCCGTCGATCTTGAGGAACCCGTCGTAGTTCTTCAACACGGTGTCGGCGATGGACCGGCTGAAGGCGTACTGCGTGTCGGTGTCGAGGTTCATCTTGACGACGCCGTTCGAGACGGCCTCGGCGATCTCGGCGTCGGACGACCCCGAACCACCGTGGAAGACGAGTTCGAGGGGCTTCGCGGCGGTGCCGAACTTCTCCTGGATGCCCTGCTGGATCTCGCCGAGCAGTTCGGGACGCAGCTTGACGTTGCCCGGCTTGTACACGCCGTGCACGTTGCCGAAGGTGAGGGCGGCGATGTAGCGGCCGTGTTCGCCGAGGCCGAGCGCCTCGACCACGCGGGTGACGTCGCCCACCGTCGTGTAGAGCGCGTCGTTGGTGCCTTCGTGCTGCACGCCGTCTTCTTCGCCGCCGACCACGCCGATCTCGACCTCGAGGATGGCGTTGATGGCCTTGGTGCGCGTCAGCATGTCCTGCGCGATCGAGATGTTCTCGTCGAGCGGGACCGCCGAGCCGTCCCACATGTGCGACTGGAACAGCGGGTTGCGACCGGCCCGGACCTCTTCTTCGGAGGCGGCGATGAGCGGGAGCACGAAGCCGTCGAGGGCGTCCTTCGGGCAGTGGTCGGTGTGGAGGGCGACGGTCACCGGGTAGTTCTTCGCGACCTCGGTCGCGAACTTGGCGAAGGCGATGGCGCCCGCGGCGCGGTTCTTGACGGTGTGGCCGGCGAAGTAGTCGGCGCCGCCGGTGGTGACCTGGATGATGCCGTCGCTGCCCGCCTCGGTCAGGCCCTGCAGCACGGAGTTGATCGTCTGCGACGACGAGACGTTGACGGCGGGGTAGGCGAAGCCCTTGTTCTTCGCCTTGTCGAGCATCTCGGCGTACTGCTCGGGGGTTGCGACGGGCATTGAATCTCCTTCGATCACGGCTGGTGGCTCATCCACCCTAGTCAGCGCACGTCTGTTCGTCCTGGTCGTCGGAGCCCGGTCGGGAGGCGCGGCGCGGGTAAGATCCGGAGCATGGCTGACACGGATTCCGGAACCCTCTACTCGCACCCCGACCGCAACCTCGGCATGGAACTGGTCCGGGCCACCGAGGCGGCCGCGATCCGTTCGGCGCCGTTCATCGGCAAGGGCGACAAGAACGCCGCCGACAAGGCCGCGGTCGACGCCATGCGCAAGTTCTTGGGCACGGTGGCGTTCGACGGCGTGGTCGTGATCGGCGAGGGCGAGAAGGACGAAGCCCCGATGCTCTTCAACGGCGAGCACGTCGGCAACGGCTTCGGCCCGGCCTGCGACATCGCCGTCGACCCGATCGACGGCACGAGCCTCACCGCGGCGGGACGCATGAACGCCCTCTCGGTGATCGCCGTCAGCGACCGCGGCAGCATGTACGACCCCAGCGCCGTCTTCTACATGGACAAGATCGTCACGGGCCCCGAGGGCCGCGGCATCATCGACCTCGACCGTCCCATCGGCGAGAACATCACCGCCCTGGCCGCCGCCAAGGGCATCGCCGTCGAGGACATGCAGATCGCCGTCCTCGACCGTCCCCGTCACGCCGACCTCATCGCCGAGATCCGGGCCGTGGGCGCATCGACCCGCCTGCTCCTCGACGGTGACGTGGCCGGTGGCATCAACGCCGCCCGTCCCGACTCCCGCATCGACATGTGCGTCGGCGTCGGTGGCACGCCCGAGGGCATCATCACGGCCTGCGCGGTCAAGGCCCTCGACGGCCTGATCCTCGCCCGCCTCGCCCCGAAGGACGACGCCGAGCGCCAGAAGGCGATCGACGCCGGTCACGACCTCGACCGCGTCCTCGACCAGGACGACCTCGTCACGGGCGACAACGCGTACTTCGTCGCCACGGGTGTCACCGACGGTGCACTCGTCGCGGGCGTCACGCGCAAGCAGGGCATGATCCGCACCTCGAGCATCGTGCTGCGCTCGCACTCGGGCACCATCCGCCGGGTCGAGGCCGACCACCTCGTCTCGAAGTGGTACGGCGAGAAGGCCTGATCGGCGCGACACCCGCCTGACACGACGAACGCCCGGCCTCGGCCGGGCGTTCGTCGCATCGGGGGGTCAGTCGCGGTCGGTGCTGCCCTCGACGAGGGCCGACGCGAGCTCGGGGGCGGTGAGTTCTCGGGGAGACTCCTCGACGATCGTCGGGGTCGCGAGGACCTTGGACTCGTCGAGCATGCTGAGCCGGCGGGCCGACGGGAGGACCGTCCGCTCGAGCGACCCGACGAACCGGTTGTAGTCCGTGACGCCGGCGCGCAGCGACCGGCCGAGCTTGTCGACGTGGCCGGCCATGGTCGACAGCCGACCGTAGAGTTCGCGGCTGAGGTCGAAGAGCTCTTTCGCCTCGGCGGTCACGACGTCCTGTTGCCAGCTGAAGGCGACGGTCTTGAGCACGGACCAGAGGGTCACGGGTGAGGCGAGAGCGACGCGCTTCTGGAAGGCGTAGTCCATCAGGGCCGGGTCGGCCTCGAGGGCAGACGACACGAGCGACTCGCTCGGGATGAACGCGATGACCAGCTCGGGCGAGGACTCGAGCCCGGCCCAGTACGTCTTGCCCGCCAGGGCGTCGACGTGGGCCCGCAGTGCCTTGACGTGCTGCCGGACCAGCTGGTCGCGTCGTGCGCCCTCGTCGCCCGTGGCGGATGCGGGGATGGCGCTGGCCTCGAGGTAGGCGGAGAACGGCACCTTGGCGTCGACCGCGATGTTCTTGCCGCCGGGGAGGTGCACCACCATGTCGGGGCGACCGGAGCCGGCGTCCGACGAGATCGACGTCTGCACGTCGAAGTCGACGCGCTCGACGAGACCCGCGGCCTGCACAACGTTGCGCAACTGGGTCTCGCCCCACACGCCGCGGGTGCTGTTCGACTTCAGCGCGGAGGCGAGCGACTCGGCCGTCCCGCGGAGCCGTTCACCCGATTCGGCGGCGGTGCGGAGCTGCTCGCTGAGGGCGCCGTACTGGAGGGTGCGTTCGGCTTCGAGCTCGGCCACCTTCTGCTGGACGGCCTGCAGGCTCTCGGCCACCGGGCTGAGCGCGACGAGCACCTGACCGTCGGTGCGCGCCCTCTCGGCCTCGGCGATGCGGACGTCGCGGAGGCGGTCCTGGAACTCGCGGAGGCGGTCTTCTTGCTGCGCGATCTGTCGACGGTACTGGTCGTCCTGACCTTCGAGGCGCTCGCGCGACGCGTCGGCCACGGCGCGGGCTGCGGCGAGGTCGGACGACAGGCGTGCCGTCGCCTCCGCTGCGCGGGTACGGGCGACGAGTGCCCCGACGGCGACGCCGAGGACGAGACCGAGCAGCAGGGCGAGGAACAGCGCGAGCGGAAGGGGCATGGCGGAAGTGTGGCAGCGGCCACCGACACCGGTCGGGAGTCGACGCGGTGGGGTCGGGAGAGACCGACGCGCCCCGGGGGCGTCGGACTGGCGTGAGGGAGGCGCCTAGCCGAAGGCCATCGGGCGTCGGTCGGCCCGGGGCACGGCGGGCGCCGTCGGCGCCCCGGCCGGCTGCAGCACCTTCACCTTCACCGACGCGATCGTCGCGAGTTCGGCCAGGTCTGAGGCACCGTGGAACAGTGCGGCGTGGGCGACGATGGCCGCGCAGGCCTCGGCGTCGGCGAGGGCGTCGTGGTGCGAGAAGGCGTCGAACCCGGCGGCCGTCGCGGCGACCGGCAGCCGGTACGAGTCGAGCGAGTAGGTCTTGCGGGCGACCTGCAGGCTGCAGAGGTACGACCACGGGGGAGGGGTGAGCCCGGTCGCCGCGCAGGCGGCCTTGATGACGCCCATGTCGAAGCCGGCGTTGTGGGCGACGAAGACGTCGTCGCCGGCGAAGTCGGCGAGCAGCTCGAACTGTTCGGCCCAGCCGAAGGCGCCGACGACGTCGTTCGCGACGATGCCGTGGATGCGGGTGTTCCACTCGGAGAACTCGTCGTGCCCGGTGGGTGGCTGGATCAACCAGCCGACCTTGTCGACGACGACACCGTCGCGGACCTTGACGAGGCCGACGGAGCAGGCACTGGCGCTGCTCGAGTTAGCGGTCTCGAAGTCGATCGCGGTGAAGTCGATGGGCATTGACTCATGCTCTCACGCGCCTCCGACACCGCCTCCACAGGCGCGGTGGGCGACCGTTCCCTCCACAGCGGACGCGGTTCCGACGGCACGGCTCGGCAGGCCCGGTACGCTTGACCCTCGTGGCTCTCACTATCGCGATCGTCGGACTGCCCAACGTCGGCAAGTCCACCCTGTTCAACGCCCTGACCAAGAACCAGGTGCTGGCGGCGAACTATCCGTTCGCGACCATCGAGCCCAACGTGGGCATCGTCAACCTGCCCGACCCGCGCCTCCAGGTGTTGGCCGGTCTCTTCGGCAGCGAGAAGATCCTGCCCGCGCCGGTGTCGTTCGTCGACATCGCCGGCATCGTCAAGGGGGCGAGCGAGGGCGAGGGGCTCGGCAACAAGTTCCTGGCGAACATCCGCGAGGCCGACGCCATCGCCGAGGTCGTGCGCGGCTTCGACGACCCCGACGTCGTGCACGTCGACGGCAAGGTCGACCCCGAGAGCGACATGGGCACGATCAACACCGAGCTGATCCTCGCCGACCTCGAGACGGTCGAGAAGGCGCTCGTCCGGTACGAGAAAGAGCTGCGGCTGAAGCGCGTCGAGCCGATCGTGCACGAGACGGCCGTGGCCGCCAAGGAGGCGCTCGAGCGAGGCGAGGCGCTCTCGGCCACGAGCATCGACCTCGAGCCGATCCGCGAACTCGGGTTGCTCACCGCGAAGCCCTTCATCTACGTCTTCAACGTCGACGAGGCCGTCCTCACCGACGAGGCGCGCAAGGCCGAACTGCAGGCCCTGGTCTCGCCGGCCGAGGCGATCTTCCTCGACGCGCAGGTCGAGTCCGAGCTGATCGGCCTCGACGACGAGGACGCCGCCGAGCTGCTCGCGTCGCTCGGGCAGGACGAGTCCGGTCTCGACCAGCTCGCCCGCATCGGCTTCGAGACGCTCGGGCTGCAGACCTACCTGACGGCCGGCCCGAAAGAGACCCGCGCCTGGACGATCGGCAAGGGCTGGAAGGCCCCGCAGGCCGCCGGGGTCATCCACACCGACTTCGAGAAGGGCTTCATCAAAGCCGAGGTCATCTCGTTCGACGATCTGGTCGAGACCGGCTCCATCGCCGAGGCCCGCTCGGCTGGCAAGGCCCGCATCGAGGGCAAGGAGTACGTCATGCAGGACGGCGACGTGGTGGAGTTCCGCTTCAACAACTGACGCCCGGGCTCGGGGGCGAGCGCCACTCATCTACTCTCAAGCATGAGCCAAACGGATTCCCCGCCCACCGGAACCATCTCCGGCGCCCCCGCACTGCTGCGCCTCGGCGTCCTGGCCACCTCGCGCAAGCCCGACGAGCGGCGCCTGCCGATCCACCCCGCCCACCTCGACCGCATCGACGCCGACCTGCGCGCGAACATGACCCTCGAGCGTGGCTACGGCCTGCGCTTCGGCATCCCCGACGCCGACCTCGAGCCCTTCGTGGCGATGGCCGACCGCGAGCAGATCGTTGCGGACAGCGACGTCGTCCTGCTGCCCAAGCCCCAGGCCGCCGACCTCGAGGGCCTGCGCGACGGTCAGACCCTCTGGGGCTGGCCGCACTGCGTCCAGGACCGCGAGATCACCCAGCTCGCCATCGACAAACGGCTCACCCTCATCGCGTGGGAGGTCATGAACCACTGGCAGTCCGACGGCGGCTACGGCCTGCACGTCTTCCACAAGAACAACGAGCTCGCCGGCTACTGCTCGGTGCTGCACGCCCTCCAGCTCTGCGGCTCGACCGGCGACTACGGCCGTCGCCTCAGCGCCGTCGTCATCGGCTTCGGCGCCACCGCCCGCGGCGCCGTCACGGCCCTCAACGCCCACGGCATCCACGACGTGCGCGTCCTGACGAACCGCAACATCGCCGCCGTCGGCTCGCCGATCCCGTCGGTCGACATCTTCCAGTTCGAACACGACCCCGAGACGCCCGGCGCCAGCACCGTGAACACCCCCGACGGGCCGGTCGCCCTCGCTCCGTTCCTCGCCGCCGCCGACATCGTCGTCAACTGCACCCTCCAGGACCCGAACGCCCCGCTCACCTACCTGCGCGAGACCGACCTCGACGCCTTCCGCCCCGGCAGCCTCATCGTCGACGTCTCGGTGGACGAGGGCATGGGCTTCGACTGGGCCCGCGCCACGACGTTCGCCGAACCGCTCGTCACCGTGGGCGCCACCACGAACTACTACGCCGTCGACCACAGCCCGTCGCTGCTCTGGAACTCCACGACGTGGGAGATCAGCGAAGCCCTCCTCCCGTTCCTCCGCACCGTCATGGAGGGGCCGACCTCGTGGGCGTCGTCCGACACGATCCGCCGCGCCGTCGAGATCGCGGAGGGGCGGGTCGAGAACGAGGCGATCCTCGAGTTCCAGCACCGCGCCTCCTCGTACCCGCACGCACCGCTCGACTGAGCGGAGCCGCAGGCCGGGCGGTCGCGGGGACGGCTCAGACCGCAGGAGGCGCGGCGAGGGCCGCGAGGACGCGCCCGGCCCCGAAGTCCCACGCCCCGTCGACGTCGCCGCCCAGTTGGAAACCGCCGTTGAGCTCCATGACGACGAAGCCCGCCACCCACGCCGTCAGCGTGCGGGCGGCGTCGAGGGCTCGCTCCGGCCCGACGAGCTGCTCGCCGACCCGGAGGGCGGCGGCGCTCGCCGCGGCGCCGAACTCGCGTCGCGCGTGGGGGACGCCGGGCCCGGGCGTCATGACCAGCTGGAACGCGGCCGGGCGCTCGTGCCCGAAGGCCCGGAAGGCGTCGAGCACCTCGCGGGCGGACCCCGCCCCGTCGAGCCGCGCGGCCAGGTCGGTGAGGGTGGCCTCCGCGACCGACCGCAACAGCGCCTCCCGGTTCTCGACCCTCTTGTAGAGCGAGGGTGCGCGCACGCCGACCCGTGCCGCGACCGCGGCCATCGTGAGGCCGGACGGGCCGTCGGCCTCGAGCAGCTCGCGCGCGGCGAGCAGGATGGCGTCGGGTGAGGTGCGGTCGGGTGTGGGCATCCGTCGAGTATAGCTATTGACAATAGCCATGATGGCTAACTACCGTAGCCATCATGGAACTCGCCCCCTCCCTCCACCGCATCGGCAACGACATCGTCGCCGCGTACCTCGTCGTCACGCCCGAGGGCGTGACCGTGATCGACGCCGGTCTGCCCGGCCTCTGGTCCGAACTCGTCTCCGAGCTGGCCTCCGTCGGACGCACCCTCGACGACGTGAAGGGCGTCGTCCTCACCCACGGCGACTCCGACCACGTCGGCTTCGCCGAGCGGCTGCGTCGCGACCACGGGGTGCCCGTGTACGTCCACGCCGCCGACGCCTCGCGGGCGAAGGGCGGGCCGAAGCCGGGTAACGGCATGCCGCCGATGAAGCTCGGCCCCCTGCTGGGGTTCGCCGGCTACAGCCTGCGCAAGGGCGGGGCGAGGACCGCGTGGCTCACCGAGGTCGTCGAGGTGCACGGGGGCGAGACGCTCGACCTGCCGGGTGCGCCTCGGATCATCCCGATGCCCGGGCATTCCGAAGGCAGCATCGCCGTGTTCGTCCCGGGCGTCGACGCCGTGTTCGTGGGCGACGCCCTGACCACGCGCCACGTGACGACCGGGCACGTCGGGCCCGCACCGGCTCCGTTCACCGACGAGCCCGAGCAGGCCCTCGCCTCGCTCGACGCCCTGCTCGGGACCGGTGCGACCTGGGTGCTGCCGGGCCACGGCGCCCCCTGGGACGGTGGCGTGGCCGCGGCCGTCACCGCCGTCCGCGCCGCCGCCCGCTGACCCGACCGAGCCGGCTCGGACGGCGCCGCCCGGCGACGGGCCGACCCGGGGTCAGACCCCGACCGGCACCGCCGCCGGCGTCACCCGCACCAGCACGGCCTTCGACACCGGGGTGTTGCTGCCGATCGACGCGCTGTCGAGCGGCACGAGCACGTTCGCCTCGGGGAAGTACGCGGCGGCGCACCCGCGGGCCGTGGGGTAGGCGACGATGCGGTAGTCGCGGAGCACCCGCTCGACGTCGTCGGTCCAGACCGTCGACACGTCGACCTTCTGGCCGTCGGTGAGCCCGAGGTCGTCGAGGTCGAGCGGGTTGACGAAGACCACGTGCCGACCCTTCTTGATGCCGCGGTAGCGGTCGTTGAGGCTGTAGATCGTGGTGTTGTACTGGTCGTGCGAGCGCAGGGTCTGCAGCAGCAGCGTCCCCTCGGGTCGTTCGACGTGCTCGAGGTCGTTGACCGTGATCATCGCCTTGCCGACCTTCGTCGCGAAGGTCCGCGAGTCGCGCGGCCCGTTCGGCAGCACGAAGCCGTCGCGGCTGCGCACCCGCTCGCTGTAGCGCTCGAAGCCCGGCACGACCCGGCTGATGTGGTCGCGCAGCGTGTCGTAGTCGTCCTCGAAGCCCTTCCAGTCGATCTCGAGGTCGGCCCGGTCGCCGAGCGTCGCCCGCGCCAGGCGACTGACGATGGCGACCTCGCTGAGCAGGTCGGGCGCGACCGGCGGCACCTGGCCGTGGCTGCCGTGCACCGAGCACACCGTGTCCTCGACCGAGACGAACTGCGGCCCGGCCTCCTGCACGTCGATCTCGGTGCGGCCGAGCGTCGGCAGGATGAGCGCCTCGGCGCCGACCACGGCGTGCGAGCGGTTCAGCTTCGTCGACACCTGGACGGTCATGTCGGTCCCGCGCATCGCGGCCTCGGCGAGCTGGGTGTCCGAGATCGCGGCCACGAGGTTGCCGCCCATGCCCATCCAGAACTTGATCCGCCCCTCCTGCATGGCCTTGATGCCCTTGAGGGCGTCGACGCCGTGCTCGCGCGGCGGGTCGAAGCGGAACTCCTTCTGCAGGGCGTCGAGGAACTCGTCCGAGACCTGCTCCCAGATGCCCATCGTGCGGTCGCCCTGCACGTTGCTGTGCCCGCGGATCGGCGAGGCGCCGGCACCCGGCTTGCCGATGTTGCCGCGCAGCAGCAGCAGGTTGATGATCTCCTTGATGGTGTCGACGGCCTTGCGGTGCTGCGTGATGCCCATCGCCCAGGTGATGATCACGCGGTCCGAGGCCAGGTAGCGGTCGGCCAGCTCGTCGATCTCGGCCCGGTCGAGCCCCGTCGCGAGCAGCACTTCGTCGTCGTCGACCTGCGCGATGTGCTCGCGGAAGGCCTCGAGCCCGACGGTGTGCTCGGCCAGGAACTCGTGGTCGAGCACCGTGCCGGGGGCGGCGTCCTCGGCCTCGAGGACGCGCTTGGCGACGGCCTGCAGCAACGCCATGTCGCCACCGAGCCGGATCTGCAGGAACTGGTCGGCGATCTCCGTGCCGCGACCCGCGACGCCGCGCGGCAGCTGCGGGTTCTTGTAGCGACGCAGGCCGGCCTCGGGCAGCGGGTTGACCGCCACGATCTTCGCGCCCTTGAGCTTGGCGTCCTCGAGGGCCGTCAGCATGCGCGGGTGGTTGGTGCCCGGGTTCTGCCCGAGGATGACGATCAGGTCGGCCTGCTCGAAGTCGTCGTAGGCGATGGTCGACTTGCCGATGCCGACCACCTCGGCCATGGCGAGGCTCGTCGACTCGTGGCACATGTTCGAGCAGTCGGGCAGGTTGTTCGTGCCGAAGGCGCGCACGAACAGCTGGTACGCGAAGGCCGCCTCGTTCGAGGTGCGGCCCGAGGTGTAGAACGACGCCTCGTCCGGACTGTCGAGAGACCTCAGCTTGTCGCCGACGATGCGGAACGCCTCGTCCCACGACACCTCGCGGTAGTGGTCGCTGCCGGCGGGCTTGTGCACGGGCTTGGTGAGGCGGCCCTGCATGCCGAGCCAGTACTCGGTCTTGTCGAGCAGGTCGGTCACCGAGTGCTCGGCCCAGAACGTGTCGGGCACGAGCACCGGGTTGGCCTCCCAGGTGACCGCCTTGGCGCCGTTCTCGCAGAACTCGGCGACCTTGCGGTGGTTCGGGTCGGGCCAGGCGCAGCTCATGCAGTCGAAGCCGTCCTTCTGGTTCAGCGACGTCATGAGCTTGACGGTGCGGGCCAGCCCGAGCTGCTTGATGGCCGGGTCCATCGAGTGCAGCACGCCGGGCACGCCGGCGGCCCACTCGCGCGGGGGGCCGACCTCGATGTCGGCGTCGGTCACGTCGGAGACGGGGGGTTTCTCGGTCATGGTCTGGTTCCGATCGTCTGGGGGACGGGCGAGGAGGCGCGCGTCGCGCCGCCGGGGGAGTCGAGGGCGGGGGCGTCGGCGGCGTGAGCAGCGTCGGGGGACGAGGAGGCGCGGGTCGCGTCGCCGGCGTCGCGCGAGCGGGCCGACGGCTCGGTCCCGTCGGGCTCGCCGAGCCGGTCCGGCCGCGAGTAGACGACCATCGACCGGCCGCGGAGGAACCCCACGATCGTGACGCCCAGCTCGGTCGCGAGGTCGACGGCGAGCGACGACGGTGCCGACACGGCGGCGAGCACCGGGATGCCGGCCATCGACGCCTTCTGCGTGAGCTCGAACGAGGCGCGACCCGAGACCATCAGGACGGTCCCGCCCAACGGCAGCCGCGCCTCCTTGACGGCCCAGCCGACGACCTTGTCGACGGCGTTGTGCCGACCGACGTCCTCGCGCAGGACGAGCAGCTCGCCCGTGCGGCCGTCGAAGAGCGCCGCGGCGTGGAGCCCGCCGGTCTTCTCGAACACGTCCTGGCCCTCGCGCAGGCGGTCGGGGAAGGTGGCGAGCAGGGCGGGGTCGACGACGAGGGGGTCGTGCCGCACGTCGTGCTGCGACGTCGTGCGGACGGCGTCGATCGAGGCCTTGCCGCACAGCCCGCACGAGCTCGTCGTGTAGAACGCCCGCTCGAGGCTCGGGTCGGGCGCCGGCACCCCGGGCGCGAGCGTGACGTCGAGCACGTTGTAGGTGTTGAGCCCCTCGGCGGTGGCCCCGGCGCAGTAGCGGGCGGCGAAGAACTCGTCACCGGTCGAGATGACGGCCTCGGACACGAGGAACCCCGCGGCCAGGTCGAAGTCGTGACCGGGCGTGCGCATGGTGATGGCGAGCGACGTGCCGCCGACGCGGATCTCGAGGGGTTCCTCGACCGCGAGGGTGTCCATGGTCTTGCGGACGCCGGCGCTGCCGTCGCCGTCGCCGACCGTGATGCGGGTCACCGGTTTGCGGGACGTGATGCGTGCCATGGGTCAGGTCTACCCCTCGAACCCCGGAATCGAAAGCCGGCGGGGTCCGCACCTCACCACGGGAGGCCGAGCGAGGGGACGACGTCGCCCGCCCGCGCCCCGCCCTCGGGCACGACGAGCAGCCCGTCGGCGTCGGCCAGGCCGCGCAGCATCGCCGACGACTGGCGCTCGGTCGGCACGGCTCCGTCCGGGGTCGCCCGGTACGCCTGCACGAGCGCGCCGGGTCGGGGGTGGGCCACGTCGACGGCGAGCGTGACGGACCCGGGAGGCGCGGGTCGCCTCCCGAGGAGGCCGTCCACCACCGCGGTACCCACGACCACGAGCCCCACGTAGGCGGCCATCGGGTTGCCGGGCAGGCACAGGTAGACCGTGTCGCCGCGGCGCGCCACGACCAGGGGCTGCCCCGGACGCATCGCGAGACCGTCGACGACGAGCTCGGCGCCCAGCCGGTCGAGGGCGGCGCGGACGTGGTCGGTCGGGCCGTGCGCGGTGCCGCCGGTCGTCACCACGAGGCGACGGTCCGGGCGGTCGAGGGCGGCGGTCGTCGCGTCGAGGTCGTCGGCCACCCGCGTCGTGGTCGCGGACGCCGTGCCGAGGGAGCCGAGGAGGCGCGGCACCGGCACCGAGAACACGTCGCGGACCGTGCCGCGCTCGGGCACGCCCTCGGCCACGACCTCGTCGCCGAGCACGGCCAGGGCCACCGTCGGGCGGGTCACCACGGGCACGGCGTCGTGTCCGCCGAGGGCCAGCACGGCGACGCGGGGCGGGGTGAGGAGCGTGCCCGCGGTGATCAGGGCGTCGCCGCGGTCGATCTCTTCTCCGGCCCGCCGGACGTGCGGCGGGCGGCGGGGGTCGTCGTCGGCCGTCAGGACGCCGTCGGCCACGTGCCCGGACTCCGAGCGCAGCACCCGGTCCGTCCCGTCCGGGACGACGGCGCCCGTGGTGACCGGTCGCGCGACCCCGGGCGGCAGCGACCCGTCGTCGTCGGCGACCCGGCCCGCGACGATCGACGGGCCGAGTCGCCAGGGGCCCTCGCCGGCGACCGCCCAGCCGTCCATCGCCGAGACGTCGGAGCCGGGCACGCGCGCGAGGCTCGTGGCGTCCCGGGCCAGCGTGCGACCGACCGCGTCGGCGAGCACGACGGTCTCGAGGTCGCGGGGCAGGGCCCGGGCGGCGTCGGACGCCTCGGCGCGGGCCACCCGCCAGTCGGCCCGCCGGACCGTCACGCCGGGTCGGCCGTGGCCGTGGCCAGCGCGGTGGCGGTCGCGGTCGCCCGGTCCAGCTCGGCCTGCGAGCCGCCGGCGAGCCCCGCGGCGTAGCCGACGAGGAACGTCGTCAGTGGGGCGGCCGGGCGGGCGACGCCGTGCGCCGCGTCGCGGGCGAGGTCGAGCACCACGGGGACGTCGACCACGAAGTCGTCGGGCAGGCCCAGGGCCCGGACGAGTCGTGCGGCCCAGGCGTCGAGTTCGGCAGGTGTGTCGGTCATGGTCGACACTCAACCAGTCGCGTCGGCCTCGCGCCGGACGACACCCAGGCGGTCGGCGTCGGCGACGGTGTCGACGTCGGCGCAGAGCGCGTCGGGCACGGGGACCTCGAGCAGGTCGAGCCCGTCGAGCAGGCGGCGGAGCGACAGGCCCTCGAGGGGGCCGTCGGCCCGCAGTCCTCCGAGTCGCGTCCGCAGGGCGTCGGTCCGGTAGAGAGCGAGCAGCGGCTGACGTCGCCCGCCCGAGTCGACGGCGAGCCGACCGTCCCGGTGTTCGTCGTCCTCGGCGCCGCCGGCGAGGAGGGCCGCCACGGCCTCGGGCGCCCGCGGCAGGTCGCAGGCCAGCACGAGTGCCCACGGTGCCGGGTCGACGACGACGGCGAGACCGGCCGCGAGGGCGGCGACCGGCCCGGACCAGGCGGGCTCCTCACGGGTCAGCAGGGCTCGGGCGGGCGGCACCCGACCGTCGCGCAGGCCGACCACGACGAGGGTCCGGGCTCCGGTCGCCGCCTGGACGGCCCGGTCGAGGAGCGTCGCGTCGCCACTCGTGAAGCCGGTCTTGTCGGCACCGTGCACCCGGGAGGCGCGACCCCCGGCGAGCAGGACGGCGTCGAACCCGGCGTCCCCGGTCATGCCCTGCCTCCCGCGTCCACGCCGCGAGCCTAGACCTGCCCTCGACCGGCGTCCTCGGGGCGAGGCCCATCCCGGAGGATGATCCGATGTCGTCCTCGGAGCCGAGGCTTCCTCGCGTCGTCGTCGTTAGGCTGGAGACATCAGCCGACAGACCGGTCCGGCATCGGCCTCCTAGGGGGAGACGACCATGAAGCGTTCCGTGAACACCGCCCTCGTCGGTCTGGCGCTGGCCGGACTGCTGGCCGGTTGCACGCCGGCGACGGGTGGAGCGGGCGCGTCGACGTCCGGTCCGACCGCCCCGGCGACCGACGTCGCCGCTTCGCCCGAGGCCACCGCGACCCCGTCGGAGACCCCGACGGCGACTCCGACGGAGACCCCGACGACGCGGCCCGTGTCGATCCCGACGGACTGCACCGACCTGGTGGACGCCGCGACCTACGCCGCCACGATGGGCGACGCCCCCCTCAACGACCCCGCCTACTTCGGTCAGCCGATGGGACAGGTCGCTCCCACGGCACCCGGCGCCGACGCCGACCTGAGGGACGTCGTGGCGTCCGCCCAGGTGCTCCGCTGTGGCTGGGCCGACGTGCGGGCCGACGTCACGGGCCTCTTCGCCGACGTCAGCACGGTGGACGCCGCGACGGCCGCGGCGTATCCCGCCTGGCTCGCCGAGGGACGCGAACCCACCTCGGTCTTCTGGCTCGACGGCGTGGTCTACGACTGCTCCGAGGCGTACGGCGGCTCGCTCTGCCAGTACGTCACGACCCACCCGATGTACGGCGTCGACATGGCGGACACCGTGCTGGTGCGCGACGACGTCGTCGTCACGGTGTCGCAACGGAATTTCCCGACCGACGACCTCATGGGATCGATCGTCACGCGGCTCTGGGGCTGAGGAGCGACCGGACGCCAGGAGGCGCGGTGCCGGTCGAACCGGCACCGCGCCTCCTCGGGGCATGACGGGCGTCAGCCCGCGGCGACCTGCTGGTCGCGCTTCGGCAGCACCCAGCCCGGACGGACGAAGTGGCAGGTGTAGCCGTAGGGGTCCTTCTCGAGGTAGTCCTGGTGCTCTTCCTCGGCCTCCCAGAAGTCGCCGGCCGGGGTGACCTCGGTGACCACCTTGCCGGGCCAGAGGCCGGACGCGTCGACGTCGGCGATGGTGTCGAGGGCCGTGGCGCGCTGCTCGTCGTCCGCGTAGAAGATCGCCGAGCGGTAGCTGTCGCCGACGTCGTTGCCCTGGCGGTCCTTCGTCGACGGGTCGTGGATCTGGAAGAAGAACTCGAGGATCTCGCGGTACGAGGTCAGACCCGGGTCGAACACGATCTCGACGGCCTCGGCGTGGCCGCGGTGGTTGCGGTACGTCGCGTTCGGCACGCTGCCGCCCGAGTAGCCGACGCGGGTCGAGACGATGCCCGGTCGGCGGCGGAGCAGCTGCTGGGCGCCCCAGAAGCAGCCGCCCGCGAGGATCGCGGTCTCGGTCGTGCCGCTGGGGGCGGGGGTGGATTCGGGGGAGAAGAGCGTCATGTAGGCACCGTATCCTTCGGTTTCGAGTGAGGCGTAGGGGACGAAGCGGAGAGCCGCCGAGTTGATGCAGTACCGCAGCCCGCCGGTCGCGGTGGGTCCGTCGCGGAAGACGTGGCCGAGGTGGCTGTCCCCGGCGGTGGAGCGCACCTCGGTGCGCTTGAAGAACAAGCCTTCGCGCTTCTCGACGACGTGTTCGGCGTCGATGGGACGCGTGAAGCTCGGCCAGCCGGTGCGGCTGTCGAACTTGTCGACCGAGGCGAACAGGGGCTCGCCCGAGACGACGTCGACGTAGATGCCCGCGTCCTTCGAGTCCCAGAACTCGTTGCGGAAGGCGGGTTCGGTGCCACCGCCCTGGGTCACGCGGCGCTGGGTCGAGGTGAGGCGGGCGACCGCCTCGGGGTCTTTCCTGTAGTGGTCCGACATGATGCCTCCTGTTCGTCGGCGTCGGTGCGATCGGATGGGTCGGGTGCCCGCGGTCGCCTCGATGCCTCTCACGACAACAACCGGGCGGCGCCGGGTGTTCCGTCGGCCTGCGAGGATCGACGCATGAGCCTTATCCGACTGAACGACGTGACCGTCCGCTTCGACGGCACCCCGGTGGTGCGCGAGGCGTTCTTCCGCCTCGACGAGAAGGAGCGCGTGGGGATCGTCGGTCGCAACGGCAGCGGCAAGTCCACGCTGCTCAAGCTGATGCTCGACCAGGTGCAGCCCGACGAGGGCACGGTCACGCTCGAGCAGGGCGTCCGGGTGGGGTACTTCTCGCAGTTCTCCGAACTCGACGGCACGCAGACCATCGTCGAGGTGCTGACCGGGCTCTTCGCCCACGAGCGGGCGATCGAGGCCGACCTGGCGCAGATCGACGCCGACATCGCCGTGGTCGCGATGGACCCCGACGGCGGGGACGCCCTCGACGAGCTGATCCACCGACAGTCCGAACTGTTCGCCGAGATGGACCGGGTCGACGGCTGGGAGTACCCGCGCCGCATCGACACGGCACTGAGCGTGCTCGGATTCAGCGACGCGCACCGCACCAGCCCGATCGACGACCTCAGCGGTGGTTGGCGCAACCGGGCGGCCCTCGCGAAGATCGTCCTCGAGGACCCCGACGTGCTGCTGCTCGACGAGCCCACGAACTTCCTCGACGTGGCCGGCGTCGAGTGGCTCGAGTCGTGGTTCCGCGACTTCCACGGCGCGGCCGTGGTCGTCTCGCACGACCGCAGCTTCCTCGACGCGGTCGTGACCCGCATCGTCGAGGTCGAGAACTTCCACCTGCACGACTACCCGGGCGACTTCGCCGAGTACGTCGTGCAGAAGCAGTTCCGGCTGAAGAGCCTCGAGCAGCAGTTCGTGCACGAGTCCGAGCTGCTCGCGTTCGAGGCCGAGGGCATCTCGGACCGTCGCGACGCCGCCAAGGCCGCCAAGCGCCAGGACGGCGGCGACCTGCTCAAGCAGCTCGCCAAGGTCAAGAAGTCGCGGGCACCCCGCCCCGTCGACCAGATCATCACCGAGATCTACTCGGGTCTGCACGTCAAGGACGTCCTGTGCCGGGTCGACGGTCTCGGCAAGGCCCGCGACGACCGGACGCTCTTCGACGACCTCACGTTCGAGCTGCGGCGCGGCGACCGCCTGGTGATCACGGGGGCGAACGGCAGCGGCAAGAGCACGCTGCTGCGGGTGCTGACGGGGGAAGAACGCGCCGACGCCGGTCGGGCCGCGTGGGCGGGCGGGGTCAAGGTGGTCTCGTACGACCAGGTGCTGGCCGAACTGGACGACGACGACACCGTCACGCACTCGGTCAACGCGATGCCCGACAGCCTCGCCCTGACCGCGACGCGGAAGTCGGTCGGGCGGTTCCTCGCGATGTTCCAGTTCAGCGAGGCCGATCTCAAGAAGCGCATCGGCGCGCTCTCCGGTGGTCAGCGGGCCCGCGTCGCGATGGCGCAGTGCCTGCTCTCGGGGGCCTCGGTGCTGCTGCTCGACGAGCCCACCAACCACCTCGACGTGCCGAGCGCCCAGGTCATGGAGCGGGCGCTGCAGCATTTCCCCGGGGCGGTCGTCGTGGTCAGCCACGACCGGTTCTTCGCCGACAAGGTCGCCACGCGGCGTCTGGTCTTCGGCGCGGACGCCGACCGTCCCGAGCGCGTGGTCGTCACCGCCGCCTGAGCCGCCGGGCGCCGGGTGCGGGCCGCGGGGCGCGGGGCGGGTCGGCGTGCGACCGGGCTCAGCCCTCGGTCGTCAGCTGCCGGACGACCTCGGCGACGCCCGAGACGACGAGCCCGGACGCGCCCCCGTCGAGTGCGGCGCGAGCGGCGTCCAGGTCGGACACGATGTGGCCGAGGACCGGCTTGCCGGTGGCCGTCATCGTCGCCCAGGTCGCGGCCGGGGCGGACCAGTCGAGGCCCAGCATGCTCCAGCTGGCGGAGGTCCGGGTGAGCAGCTCGGGGTCGTCCGCCAGCTCGTCGGCGTAGTAGTACCCCCAGGTCGCGCACCCCTCGGAGGCGGCGAGGTCGCCCCACTCGGTCTGCGTGCAGTACCCCTTGCCGACGAGGGTCTGCGCCACCTCGGACGTCCCGAGCTGCATCCACGCGATCTCGAACAGCTCGGGGTAGAAGCGGGCGTCGACGTACTTCGGGTCGACGAACAGGGCGTGTTCGCGGCCGAACTCGCGCACGATGTCGTCGAAGCGGGCGTACGGCTGGTCGGACTGCTCGGGGTCGTTCGTCTCGGCCGCCGAGATGCGGTACTGCTGCACCTCGCTCCACGTGTGGTCGGCGGGGACGAACCCGGTCGTGCCCGAGGTGCGGTCGAGGGTCTCGTCGTGCAGTCCGAACCAGACGCCGTCCGAGGTGCGGGAGAGCGACACCTCGAGCCCGTCCACCCCGGCGGCCACCGACTGCCGGTAGGCGAACATCGACATCTCGGGCCAGTCGCCGGACCCGCCGCGGTGGGCGACGGTGGAGGGCCGAGCCGCCAGGAGGGCGTCGACGGGCCGAGGAGGCGCGGCTCGGGTGACCGGCGCCTCCTCGCTCAGTCGCGCGGAACGCAACCCGAGGGCGACGGCGGCCGTCCCGAGGACGGCGACGCCGCCGACGCCGAGCAGGACCGTTCGACGGGAGAGGCGTGCCAGGGGCTCGGGCGTGCGGGGCATGTGCCCACTATGGGGGGAGACCGGGTGCCGCGCCGACCACCGCCCGCCGGATCACCCGTCGTTCGCCCGGTTCAGTCGGCCGCGTACTCGTCGAGTGCGGGCAGCGGGCGACCGTCGTGGTCCCACATCGCCTGGTTCTCCCACGCGTTGCCCGAGGTCGGGTCGTCCGGGTCCCATCCGGCACCGTCGACCGCGGTCCACGCGGGTTCCCACGCCACGACGCCGATTCCGCGGCCGCCCGGGGCCGAGGCCACGACGTCCTGGATCGCACGGAAGTTCGCGGCCTGCCCCTCGGGCGTCGCGGGGTAGCCCGCGACGAGCTGCGACGGGTCGACGACGACGTTCTCCCAGAGGTGGTCGGGGTCGTCCTCGAGCGTCCAGGGGTACGACGTCTCGACGATCAGCACGTCGCGGTCGTAGCGCTCGGACAGCGTCGTGACCGCCTGCTGCATGCCCGACAGCCCGCCGTGCCAGTAGCCGTAGTACGACAGGCCGATCAGGTCGAACGGCACGCCGCGTGAGGTCGCCTCGTCGAACCACCAGGTGAGGCCGTCGACGCCGGCGTTGATGTCGGTCAGGTGCAGCACGACCTGCGTCGTGGGCGAGACCTCCTTCACCGCCGTCGCTCCGGCCGTGAGGAACATCGCCAGGTTGCTCCACTGCGCGCCGCTGACGCCGTCGCTCGGGTCGACGTCCCAGGTCTGGCCCAGCGGCCAGACCATGCCGGGGTTGATCTCGTTGCCGACCTGCACGGCGTCCGCCGTGATCCCCTCGGCGGCGAGGGCGTCGAGCACGCTGCGGGTGTGGTCGTGGATCCTCGTGGCGACCTCGGGGGCGCTCAGCCCGAGCCAGGCCCTCGGCATGGTCTGGGCGCCCGGGTCGGTCCACCGGTCGCTGTAGTGGAAGTCCACGAGCAGCTGCATGCCCGCCGCCTTCACCCGCGCCGCCATCGCGACGACGTCGTCCTGGTCGTTGTAGCCGTCGGTCGGGTCGACCCAGACCTTCAGCCGCACCATGTTCGCCCCGTGGTCCGCCAGCTGCGTCACCGGGTCGGTGGGGCGGCCGGCGGCGTCGAGGTAGACGGCTCCGCGATCCTCGTTGCGGGGCAGACCCGACAGGTCGGCACCCCGCACGTCGCGCGTCACCCGCCCGGGCGTGACGGTGACGTCGTCGATGCTCGCCCAGGCACCGGCCGCACCACTCGTGGTGAACGTCGGAGTGCACTGGCTGTGCGTCACCTCGGCCGAGACCGAGAGGCGCAGCCACCCGTCGTCGGACTCGGTCGAGGGGATCACCGTCGTCGCCGCGGCGTCCTTGCTCGAGCCGGTGCCGCACCCGGTCAGCGACAGCGTGCTCGAGGCCAGGCCGCCACCGCTCTTCACCCAGGCCGAGAAGGTCCACCACCCGGGCGTCACCTTCTTGAGCTTCTGGCTGGTCGTGGCCGTGCCGGCCGTCGGCAGCACGTGCGTCAGGCGCGTGGCCGAGTCGTGCCCACCCGCCTCGAGCGTCGTGGTGCCCGACCCCTTCGAGACCCAGCCCGTCGCGCCGTGCTCGAAACCGGGGTCCTGCACGACGACGGGGCGAGGAGCCGGGCCGCCGGGCACCGCGGTCGCGGGGGCGCCCGACAGCAGGCCGGCTCCCAGGGCCGCCGTGGCGAGGGCGGCGCCGACGGCGAGACCGCGCCGGCCCCTCCGGTCGACGGGGGGCCGGGGTGTGGTGGTGGGTCGTGTCATCGCGTCGTCCTCCTTGACGATCGGTGTGGCGGGGTGCTGCGGGGGCGGTACGGGGTTCGGGACGGTGGGGCGCAGGAGGCGCGGTGCCGGTCTCGACGCCGGCACCGCGCCTCCTGCGGTCGCCTCGCGTCGCGGCTCAGCCGCGCGGGCGGCTCACGACGCGGACCGCACCGGCGGGGACGCCCACGCGGCCGTCGACGGCGTCGCCGGTGATCAGCTCGGTGCCCTGACCGACCACGACGTCGGTCGCGGTCTCGGCGTGGTTGACCAGGAAGGTGAAGTCGACGTCGTCCCCGTGGCGCACGACGACCTCGAGCCCCTCGGGGTGGTCCACCGGCAGCGGCACCCCGGCGTCGTCGAGCACCGACCGGACGAGACCCTCGAGGTCGGCCCCGGTCGTGCGCGTCGAGACGTACCAGGCCGAGCCGTCGCCGTGGGCGTGGCGGGTGACCGCCGGACCTCCCGCCGCCGGGCCGTCGACGTAGCTCGCGACCGCCACGGCGCCCTCGAGCACGATGTCGTCGGACCAGCCCGTGCCCGTCGTGCCGTCGTCGAGGGTGACGACCTGGTCGGCGTACAGGGGCAGGAACTCGGGCACCGAGAGGCCGAGCACCTCGCGCAGGGCGCCGGGTGCGCCACCGGCGTGGACGGTGTCGTTCTCGTCGACGACGCCCGAGAAGTACGACGCGACGAAGGTGCCGCCCTCGCGGACGAACGCGCCGAGGCCGTCGGTCGTCCGCCGGTCGGCCAGGTACAGCGAGGGGGCGAGCACGAGGTCGTAGCCCGACAGGTCGTCGTGCGGGTGGCGGAAGTCCACCGTCACGCCGAGCTGCCACAGGGCGGAGTACCAGGCGACGACGCGCTCGCGGTGCTGGAGTTCGACCGACGGCCGCCATTCGAGGTCGTGGGCCCAGAAGGACTCGACGTCCCAGAGGATCGCGACCCGCGCCTCCACCCGGCTGCCGCGGACGGCCGAGAGCCGACCCAGGTCGGCGCCGAAGTCGACGACCTCGCGCCAGGTGCGGGTCGAGGTGCCGGCGTGCGGCAGCATCGCGGAGTGGAACTTCTCGGCGCCGTACCGCGACGCCCGGAACTGGAAGAACAGGATCGCGTCGGCGCCCCGGGCCAGGTGGCTCGCGGCGTTCCGGGCGAGCTCGCCGGGGCGCTTGGCGATGTTGCGGGGTTGCCAGTTGACGGCCGAGGTCGAGTGCTCCATCAGCATCCACGGGGCACCGCCGGCGAGCGAACGGGTGAGGTCGGCGTCCATGGCGAGCAGCACGTGGTTGTCGCGGCGCTCCGCCACGAGGTAGTGGTCGTTCGCGACGACGTCGACCTCGCGGGCCCACTTCCAGTAGTCGATGGAGGGGCAGTTCGTGGCCATGAAGTTCGTGGTGACCGGGAGGTGCGGCGCGTGTCGTTTGATCGCGTCGCGTTCGGCGGTGAAGCAGGCCAGCAGGGCGTCGGAGGTGAAGCGGGCGAAGTCGAGGCGCGAGGTCTGGTTCACGACAGTGGCCGAGGTGCGTGGGGCGTCGATCTCGTCCCACTCGCCGTAGGTCTGGCCCCAGAAGCGGGTGCCCCAAGCCTCGTTGAGCGCGTCGAGGGTGACGTACTTCTCCTCGAGCCAGGTGCGGAAGGCGAGCACCGAGTGGGGGCCGTAGTCCTCGCTGATCGGGGCGCCGTACTCGTTGTGGACGTGCCAGAGCACGACCGCGGGGTGGTTCGCGTAGCGCTCGGCCAGTCGCTCGGTGATCGCGAGGGCCGCCCGGCGGTAGTCCGGGCTGCTCGGGCTGACCATGCCGCGGGAGCCGCGGCCCAGGGTGACGCCGTCCCGCGTGACCGGGTGGGAATCGGGGTAGGCCTTCCAGAACCAGGCCGGCGGGACCGTCGTCGGGGTGGCCAGGTCGACGTCGATGTCGGCGTCGTGCAGCAGGCCCAGGATGTCGTCGAGGAAACCGAAGTCGTACTCGCCCTCGCGGGGTTCGAGCAGGGCCCACGAGAAGATGCCGACGCTGACCAGGTTGACGCCCGCCTGCTTCATCAGGGCGATGTCCTCGAGCCAGACCTCGCGCGGCCACTGTTCGGGGTTGTAGTCGCCGCCGTAGCGCAGGTCGGCTCGGCCGGGCAGCCAGGTCGTGGTGGCCTGGGGCGTGGGTCGGGCGTCGAGCTCGAGTGACATGCGGTGATCTCCTTTGACTGTGTGCGCTCCCAGTTGTAACACACCGGTATCGAGCGGCGAAAGGGCCCGTAACGGTGTTGACAAGCGAAAACCGCTGTGCGTAACTGTAACCGCTCACAGGCACAGCGACGTGGTTCTCCGAAGCACGCGCTGTCCCGCCCCCACCACAGCTCTTGCTTTCCTCAAGGAGGACGAATGCGCAGCTCATTCCGCCGTCTCGGTGTCGCCACGGTCGCGACCGCCGCCCTACTGCTCACCGCCGGGTGCTCCGGCGCCGGGGGAGGCGCGGCCGACGACGGTCCCGTCGAGCTCAGCTACTGGGCCTGGGCCCCGAACCTCGACAAGGTCGTCGACCTCTGGAACCAGGACAACCCCGACATCCAGGTCACCGTCAACAAACAGGACGGCGGAGACCCGGCCATCACCAAGCTGCTCACCGCCATCAAGGCCGGGAGCGGCGCACCGGACCTGATCCAGGCCGAGTACCAGAAGATCCCGACGCTCGTGTCCTCGGACGCGCTCGCCGACATCTCCGACCAGGGTGCCGCCGACCTCGAAGGGGACTTCTCGGAGGGCACCTGGTCGTCGGTGACCCTCGGCGGTGACGGCGTCTACGCCATCCCGCAGGACTCCGGCCCGATGATGGCGTACTACCGCGCCGACGTCCTCGACCAGTACGGCCTCAGCGTCCCGATCACGTGGGACGAGTACGCCGACGTCGCCACCAAGCTCCACGCCGCGGACCCGACGAAGTACCTCGGCACCTTCTCGGCCAACGACGCCGGCTGGTTCGCCGGCCTCACGCAGCAGGCCGGGGCCTCGTGGTGGTCGATCGACGGCGACAGCTGGGGCGTCGACATCGACGGCGGCCCGACGGAGAAGGTCGCCTCGTACTGGGGCGGGCTCGTCGAGAGCGGAGCGATCGACAACAAGCCGATGTACACGCCCGAGTGGAACGCCGGTCTGAACGACGGCAGCCAGGTCGGCTGGATCAGCTCGGTCTGGGCGCCCGGCGTGCTGGGCGGCAACGCCCCGGACACCGCCGGCAAGTGGACCGCGGCCCCGATGCCGCAGTGGGACGCCTCGAAGCCGGCGGACGGGAACTGGGGCGGCTCGACCACGGCCGTCACGACCCAGTCCGAGCACAAGGAGGCGGCGGTCGAGTTCGCGACGTGGCTCAACACCGACCCCACGGCCGTGGCGGCGCTCGCCGACATCGCCGGCGTCTACCCGGCGGCCACCGACGCGGCGTCGGACGCGCTGACCACCAGCCCCGAGTTCTTCAGCCAGCAGGACGACTTCTACGACATCGCCGCCGAGGCGTCCGAGTCGGTGCAGCCGTTCACCTACGGCCCGAACGTCAACGTGGCCTTCAGCGCCTACAACGACGAGTTCGCCAAGGCGGCCGACGCCAAGACGCAGGCGGCCTTCGAGGACGCGGTCGCGGCCATGCAGAAGATCACCGTCGACGACCTGACCAAGAGCGGCTTCTCGGTCAAGTAGCGACATCGGGCGGGGCGGCCGGGGTCGCCCCGCCCGCCCCGTCACCCCTCCGTCACACCCGTCTCGACCCAAGGACACGGCATGGCCGACACCCTCACCCCCCTCAGCCCGCGAACCGACGGGGCTGGCCCTCCGCCGTCGTCGGCCGGCCGCGAGGCGCCCCGCCCGGCGACCCGCAAGGGCAACGGCAGCTTCCGCACGCGGGTGCTGACCCCCTACGCCATGCTGGCCCCCGGCATCGTGCTGTTCGTGCTGTTCATGGCGGCGCCCATCGTCTACACGCTGTTCCTCAGCTTCCAGAAAAAACAGGTCGTCGGCCTGGGGCTCGGCTCGGGCGGCGAGAGCCAGGTGTTCGCCGGGTTCGAGAACTACGTCGGTTCGCTCACCGACCCCGAGTTCGCCTCCAGCGTCGGTCGCGTCCTGCTCTACGGCGTCGTGTTGATCCCGTGCATGCTCGGCCTCGCACTGCTCTTCGCCCTGCTGCTCGACTCGAAGCGCACGCGGGCCACCGCCTTCTCGCGGGTCTCCATCTTCCTGCCCTACGCGGTGCCCGCCGTGATCAGCTCGCTGCTCTGGGGCTTCCTCTACCTCCCGGCCGTGAGCCCCTTCTACTACGTGTTCGACCGGCTCGGCTGGGACGTCGACGGGGTGCTCGGCTCGGGAACCGTGCTGTTCGCGATCGCCAACATCGCCCTCTGGGGTGGTGTCGGCTTCAACATGATCGTCATCTACACCTCGCTCAAGGCCGTGCCGACCGACGTCTACGAGGCCGCCCGCCTCGACGGTGCCAGCGAGGTGCAGATCGCCCTGCGCATCAAGATCCCCATGGTCGCGCCGGCGCTCGTCATGACCGCGCTGTTCTCGATGGTGGCCACCCTGCAGGTGTTCGCCGAGCCGACCACCCTCCGTCCGCTCACGAACAGCCTGTCGACCAGCTGGTCGCCGCTCATGCTCGTCTACCGCGACGCCTTCACCCGCGACGACATCTACTCGGCGGCGGCGACCTCGGTCGTCATCGCGCTCGCCACCTTCATCGTCAGCTTCTTCTTCCTCCGGGTCGTCCAGAAGCGCGCATTCGGCCAGGAGGACTGACCATGACCACCATCGACCTCGACGGCTCCCGAGACGCCACGGCCCCGGTGCCCGACCCGACCCGCGCCTCCTCGACGGGCCGCCGCCCCTCGGGCAGGGTGCCGCGCGACCCGGCCGCCCCGCGCCTGCACGCCGAACGGCCGAGCGTCGTCTCGACGGTGCTGCTGCTGATCGGCGCCGTCTACTGCCTGTTCCCGGTGCTCTGGGTCGTCATGGCCTCGACCAAGGACGGCGGCGAGCTCTTCTCCACCTTCACCCTGGCGCCGAGCGGTCACCTGCTCGACAACGTCGTCGCCCTGACGCAGTACCGCGACGGGCTGTTCTGGCGATGGATGCTCAACACGGCCCTCTACGCCGGCATCGGCGCGATCGCCTCGACCTTCGTCTCGGCGCTCTCGGGCTACGTGCTCGCGAAGTTCGAGTTCCCGGGCAAGAAGGTCGTCTTCAACGTGCTGCTGATGGGCGTGCTCGTGCCCGGCGTCATCCTGGCGATCCCGCAGTACTTCCTGCTCGCGAACGTCGGCCTGACCAACACCTTCTGGGGCGTGCTGCTGCCGCAGATCATCAGCCCCTACGGCATCTACCTCGCCCGCATCTACGCCGCGGCCGCCGTGCCCACCGACGTGATCGAGGCCGCGCGCACCGAGGGGGCCCGCGAGATGGGCATCTTCTCGAGGATCGCCGTGCCGATGCTGCTGCCCGGGCTCGTGACGATCTTCCTGTTCCAGTTCGTCGCCATCTGGAACAACTTCATGCTGCCGTACATCATGCTCGGCGACGACTCGCTGTTCCCGCTCACGGTGGGACTCAACGGGCTGCTCAACCAGGGGGCCTCGGCGCCGGCGTTGTACACGCTCGTCATCACGGGTGCCCTGCTCTCGGTGATCCCGCTGATCGCGATCTTCCTCGTGCTGCAACGGTTCTGGAAGGTCGACCTCGCGGCCGGCGCGGTCAAGTAGTGCGGCCTCGACGACCGGACGTGCCGGCGGGGCGGAGCGCGCCGCCGGCCCGGCGGTCGCCGCACCCTATGCTGGCCGCGTGAGCAGCACGACCGGCCGCGGCCGACCGACCATCGACGACGTCGCGACCGCCGCCGGCGTCTCGCGGGGCACGGTGTCGCGGGCCCTCAACGGCGGCCGGTGGGTCAGTCCCGAGGCCAAGACCGCGGTCGACGCCGCCATCAAGGCCACCGGGTACCGCGTCAACCCGCACGCGCGCAGCCTCGCGACGAACCGCACCGGCTCGGTCGCCTTCCTGCTCACCGAGGACCACGAACAGCTCTTCGAGGACCCGAACTTCTCCATCCTGCTGAGGGGGGCGGCCTCGGCGCTCGCCGAGCGCGACGTCTCGCTCGTGCTGATCATGGCCGGGTCGCCTGCCGAACAGCAGCGGGCGTTGGCCTACATCGGGGCCGGGCACGTCGACGGCGTCCTGCTCGTCTCGGCGCACAGCGGCGGCAGGCTGCTCGCCGACGTGGTCGAGTCGGGGGTCCCCGCGATCGCCTGCGGCATCCCGATCGGCCACGAGAAGAAGATGGGGTGGGTGGCCGCCGACGACCGCGAGGGCGCGCGCGAGATGGTCGCGTACCTCCGCGGCCTGGGGCGCAGGCACATCGCCACGATCGCCGGCCCCGCCGACACCCCCGGCGGCATCACCCGCCTCGAGGGCTACCGGGCCGAGCTGGGCGACGACGCCGACGACGCGCTCGTGCGCCACGGCGACTACGGGCGTGAGAGCGGCCGCGTCGCAATGGAGTCCCTGCTCGCCGAACGGCCGGACCTCGACGCCGTCTTCGCCGCCAACGACCGCATGGCCGCCGGGGCGATCGACGCCCTGACGGCCGCGGGGCGGCTCGTGCCCGACGACGTCGCGGTCGCGGGCTTCGACGACTCGAGCGTCGCGACCGCGACCTCGCCGGCCCTCACGACCATGCGTCAGCCGTTCGACCGCATCAGCAGCGAGATGGTGCGCCTGCTCCTGCAGGTCATCGACGGCGAGAAGCCGGCCGCCATGACGTTGCCGACCGAGCTGGTGGTACGCGCGTCCGCCTGACGCGACCCGCGCCTCCTGCGGTCCCTCGCCCCGGCGTCCCACCGGGACGCGCGCGTAGGGTCGGCGGCATGACCGATCTCGACGGAGCCGTGGTGCTCGTGGCCGGTGCGTCCGGCGGACTGGGGCAGCGTCTCGCGGCGATGCTCGAAGACGAGGGGGCCGTCGTCGTCCGCGCGGCCCGACGACCCGAGTCGCTCTCGGGCCCCGGCGCCTACCTCGCCGACCTGCGTGACCGGTCGGGAGGCGCGGCGCTGGTCCGGTCGGCGCTCGACGAGCACGGACGCCTCGACGGCGTCGTGGTCGCCGCGGGCGTCGTCGCGTTCGGAGCGGCGAAGGACCTCGACGACGACACGCTCGACGAACTCGTCGAGACGAACGCTCTCGGACCCATCCGTCTGGTGCGTGCCGCGCACGCCGCCCTCGCGGAGTCCGCGGCGGCCGGTCGCGAACCCTTCGTCGTGACGATCAGCGGCGTCGTGTCCGAGGCCGCGACCGTGGGGATGGCCGCCTACTCGGCGTCCAAGGCGGCCCTGGCGTCCTTCGCGTCGGCCGCCGGACGCGAGTACCGGCGAGACGGCATCCGCGTGCTCGACGCGCGCCCGGGGCACACCGACACCGGCCTCGCCACGCGAGCGGTCGCCGGGAAGGCGCCGGCGTTCGGTGCGGCCCTCGACCCCGACGCGGTGGCCGAGCGGATCGTGCGGGCGATCGTCGACGGCGAGAAGGACCTGCCGAGCTCGGCGTTCTCGAGCTGACTCCCGACCGGCCCGACGCTGCTAGCTGAACTCGTCGCCGACGAGCCGCAACAGGTCGGCGAGCTGAGCCTGCTGGGCTGGAGAGAGAGAGTGCAGCCGGGCGCTCTCGGCGTCGACCAGGCTCAGCATGGCGGCGTCGACCCGCGCGATGCCGTCCTCGGTCACGCGCACCAGCACACCGCGGCCGTCGCTCGGGTCGCCGTGGCGTTCGACGAGGCCGCGCTCGACCAGACGGTCGAGTCGGTTCGTCATGGTGCCGCTCGTGACCATGGTCGCCGTGACGAGGTGCTTCGGGCTGAGCTGGAAGGGGTCGCCGGCCCGACGGAGGGCCGAGAGCACGTCGAACTCCCAGATCTCGAGGCCCGCATGGGCGAACGCCTCGCTGCGGATGCGGTCGAGGCGCCGCGACAGGCGGCGGAGGCGCGAGAAGACGTCGAGGGGTGCGAAGTCGATGTCGGGGCGCTCGCGGGCCCAGGCGTCGATGATCAGGTCGACTTCGTCGTTCGTGGCCACGGTGCTGCGTTCCCATCGGTCGGTTTCGGACTCCTCATCTTCGTCCACCTGCCGGTGAATCGTCCGCACGGGTCGCCGGGGCGACCCGGGTGGCGTGCTACTGGTACGTCACCAGGTCGGGCGTCGGCGACACGTCGGCCATGGTCTGCTCGGGGCTCAGCACGGGCACGTCCTCGTCGTAGAAGTTCTTCCAGCCCCAGGCGACCCCGGCCGGAGCGCCGTCGTGCAGCGCGCGCCAGGTGGCCTGCTTGTCGGGCTGCGAGCCCTGACCGTCGGCGTGGATCAGCGTGGCCAGCTCGGGCCGCGACGTGTCGATGGACGCCCGGTCGCGCAGCATGTCGAGTCGGAACTGGTGCAGCACGAACATCTTCGGCGGCAGACCCTTCGAGGCCACGAGGTCGGCCAGCCAGGTCGACACGGCGTTCACCTCGCCCGCCTCGACCCCGCCGATCTGGCGCAGCGGCACCTGGTCGGCCTCGAGGCGCCATTCGGGGTCGAGGGCCAAGCCGACGTTCGGCCGCGACAGGAGCGACTCGTAGCGCTTCGCCTGGCTGAGGAAGTCCGCCCGACCCGGCTGCAGGTCGATCACCACGTACTGCCCCGCGGCGGCGGCCGCGTCCACGTAGGGCTCGATGCTCTCGACCGACAGCTCGTTCGAGTAGTCGCCGTCGTCCCCCGCGGCACCGGCGGCCACCGTCGCGATGACCTCGAGCATCGGCACCACGGGACGGTCGCTCGCCGCGTCGTAGCTCGCCGCGACGTCGGCGGCGCGCTGCACGGTCTCGGCGACGTCCTGCTCGCCGAGGACGCCGAGCGCCCCGGTGCCGGGCGCGCCGTAGAGCGCCACGAACCGCCGGTCCGGGAAGAACCGCTGGCCGCAGCCGGGCAGCTGTGCCCCGGACCGGGCCGCCGCGACCGACCACGCGGGGTCGCGCACGGTCGAGAAGGAGGAGCCGATCAGGACGGTGTCGGTCGTCGTCGAGGCGTGCAGCGCGTCGATCGCGTCACCGGAGACCTGCAGGTCGACGACCCCGTCGGGCAGGGCCCGGACCTCGGCCCCCGCGGCCCGGGCGGTGGCCGTGGCGGCGACGTCCTCGGCTCCGGCCACGACGGCGAGGACGTCGTCCAGGGGCGTCGCCGGGTCGGGCACGTCGACCGAGGAGGCGCGGGTCGCGATCTCGACGCCCGCCCCGTCGATCGTCCCCACGTCACCGACCGCCAGCACGGTCTCGACGCCGAGCCGGTCGAGCTCGGCCGCCAGGACGGACGGCCCGGTCGTGGGGCTGTCGCTCGACGGGCCGGCGGACGGCGACGCCGCCGGCGCCCCCGCCGGGGCGAGCAGCAGGGGCACGCCCAGTCGCTCCGCCTCGTCGGCCGCCTCCGCCTGGCCCGCCGCGTTCCCGTCCGCGGCGACGACCGCGACCGGACTGGAGGCGAAGAGCGCCCGGCTGGCCTCGACGGCCCTCTCGGGGGCGGTGGCGCCGCCGACGACCGTGACCCGCGCCTCCTGCTGGTGGGTGACGAGGGCCGTGCGCCCGTCGGCGTCGTCGGTCGACGTGGACGTGCAGCCGGTCGCGGCGAGCAGGGCCACGGTGGCGAGCGACGCCGCCACGGTCAGGCGGACGGGGCGGGAGGGGACGCGGGATCGGCGGGTAGGGGAAAGCACCGATCCACGGTAACCGCGACCGCCGACACGGGTGCGCCGACGGCTCAGCTCAGGACGTCCTTCGTGGTGAACCGGCCGAGCGCCAGGGCGCCGAAGACCACGACGTAGCCGGCCTGCAGCAGGGCGTTGGCGCCGAACGAGTCCCACGAGACCGGGTCGCGCATGAGGTCGGCGAATCCCAGCCAGTGGTGCGTGAACAGCCAGGGGTCCAGGACGTCCAGTTGCGGCAGCGCATCGACGATCTGGGCGACGGTCGAGAGCACGATCGTGGCCGCCATGGCCCCGACGGGCACGCTCGTCAGCGTCGAGGCGAACAGGCCGATGGCGCTCAGGCCGAGCAACGACATCGTGACGTAGAGCGCCATCAGCAGCAGCCTCAGGGCGTACTCGCCCAGGCCGATCGTCTGCCCGGAGAGCAGGGTGACCGGCCCGACCGGGAACAGCGCGGCCCCGGCGATCGCCCCGAACACGACCACCACGAGCGTGGCGGCGAGACAGAACGCCGCGGCCACCGCAAACTTGACGAGCAGGAGGCGCACCCGGCCCACCGGCGTCACCAGCAGGTACCGCAGGGTGCCGAGGCTCGCCTCGCCCGCGATCGTGTCGCCGGCGACGACGCCGACGGTCAGCGGGAGGAAGAGCGGGATCGCCACCGTGAGGGCGGTGAGCGAGACGAAGAGGCCGTTCTGGGTGATGTCGCCGAGGAAGGCGGGCCCGCGACCACCGCCGCCGTCGGACGACGTGACGCGCACGGCGACCGCGAGCAGCACCGGGATGAGGGCCAGCGCGGCGAGCAGCGCGATCGTGCGGACGCGGCGGAAGAGCACCGCCAGCTCGCTGCCCAGCAGGCCGAGGCCGAGCGCGCTCCGGGGGCGGTCGACGGTGGGGGCGGCGTCGGGACGCGCGCCCGCGGACTCAGCCGGCGACATCGAAGCCCTCCCCGGTCAGGTCGACGAACCGGTCCTCGAGGCTGGCGCCGGCCACCTCGAACCCGCGGACGCGCACGTCCGCGGCGACGAGCGCCGCGACGATCGACTCGGGCGAGAGCCCGTCGACCGCGAGCTCCGCCTCGACGCCGACCGCACCACCCGCGGTCGCGGGCGTCGCGTCGGGCCGTGCTCGTGCCTCCGGGGAGAGCCCCAGGCGGACGAGCACGTCGCGGGCGGCGTCCGGATCGGGCGTGAGCAGGCGGACCCGGTGCGTGCCGAGCGCGCGCAGGTCGTCGAGCGTGCCCTGGGTCAGCAGCCGCCCGGCGCTCATCACGCCGATGTGCGTGCACATCTGCTCGACCTCGCTGAGCAGGTGGCTCGAGACGAAGACGGTCGTGCCCTCGTCGGCCAGGGAACGGATGAGGGTGCGGACCTCGCGCGTGCCCTGCGGGTCGAGGCCGTTGCTGGGCTCGTCGAGCACCAGCAGGTCCCGCGGCATCAGCAGGGCGTTCGCGATGCCGAGGCGCTGCTTCATGCCGAGCGAGTAGGCGTGGGCCTTCTTCGACGCCGCGTGACCGAGGCCGACGCGGTCGAGGGCGGCGTCGACCCGGGCGCGTCGCGTCGAGGCCGGGGCCGAGCGGTCGCCCGAGTCGAGGCGGTGCAGGTTCGCGCGGCCCGAGAGGAACGGGTAGAACGCGGGACCCTCGACCAGGGCGCCGACGCGGGGCAGCACGCGGCGCAGGTCGTCGGGCATCGACCCGCCGAGCACCCTGATGTCGCCGCTCGATGCCGAGGTGAGCCCCAGCAGCATGCGGATCGTGCTGGTCTTGCCCGAGCCGTTCGGTCCGAGGAACCCGTAGACGCTGCCGTGCGGCACCGCGAGGTCGACTCCGTCGACGGCGCGCTGGCGTCCGAACTGCTTCGTCAGGCCCGTCGTCTCGACGGCGAACGCCCCTCGGGGTGCGTCGCCGACGGCGGGCGCCCGGACGGCGGGGGTGTCGAGGCTCACCGGCCTGAGGTCACTGCCCGGCCACGGCGGCCTGCAGGGTCGAGGCGTCGACCGCCCCGGCGAACACCCGACCGTCGTCGGTGAGCAGGACGGACACCAGCGAGGTCTCGAGCACCCGTCCGCCGTCGACCTTCGTGGTCAGCTGGTCGAGCAGGCCCTGGGCGTCGGCATCGGTCGACGAGGTGCCGTCGCTCGATCCGGCAGCCGGGGTGACCCCGACGATCGTGCTCCAGCCGGAGCCGATGACGGTCTTCTCGGCGTGCGCCGCGTCACCGTGCGACCGTCCGGAGGCGCCGGTCGGCACGGTCACGTCGGTCACGGTCGCGTCCGCCGGGGGAGTGAACGCGAAGACGGACGCCGCGGGGGCGCCGAAGTCGACCGAGGTGAAGCCGGCCGACAGCGCCGGATCGCTCTGCCCCTTCGCGGCGACGACCACCTTGAGCGGGACGCCGGTCTCGGCGTCGACGGCGAGGGTCGCGCTCGCGACGAGCGTCGAGGAGTCCTTCGGGGTCAGGACCACCTGGTACGCGTCGCGTCCGGCCACCCTCACGTCGGAGTCGGCCGTGACGGTCGTCGTGGGCTCGACCGACGACAGGACGAGGTCGGCCAGTTCGGCGGGCGTCTGCGGCACGGCGGTGCCGTCGGGGAGGGCGCTCGGCATCGGGGTGCTCCCCTGGTCGGGCAGAGTCGCGTGCGTCGCTTCCTTCGTCTTCGAGTCGTAGGCCCACACGCTCGACCCGTCACGGATGACGTCGCGCTCGGCGAGCTGGTCGATCACCTGGACTCGCTGCTTCGTGGCGCCGTCGGCGTAGACCTTGGCCGTGTGGCTGCCGCTCAGCAGTTCGAGGGCACCGGCGGCGTCGGACGACGATCCACCGCCCGTGGCCTGGGCCGACACGTCGGGCAGCCCGAGGTCGGAGGTCTGCTCGACCGTGCCCGAGTAGGACGCGCCCGAACTCGAGGCGGCGAGGGCCAGCACCTGCTGCGGCGTCTTGTCGGGCAGGTCGACGTCCGCCGTGGCCGAGACGGCGGGGACCACGATGCTCGCGGCGATGACGGCCACGGGGACGGCGGCGGCGGTGGCCCAGCGGGTGGACTTCTTCATGACGATCGCGACCTCTCACGCCGGGCCCCGAGCGGGTCGGCGATTGGGCAGGAGACTACGCGCGAAGCCTGGAGATCGCTGTCATCCTCGCCCCCGGTCGCTCGACGTCGAACGAGCCGTGCCGACGCCGGCCGGACGCCCCGGCGCGACCGTCCCGGTCAGAGGTCGACGACCTCGAACTCGAGCAGGTCGGCACCCGTCGCGACGGGCCCGCGCGGGGCGTCACCGGATCCGGCGGGGCGGGCGTGGGCGGCCTTGGCGCCGTCGGCCGACCAGGCCGCGAAGTCCTCTTCGCTGCGCCAGGTCGTCACGACGAAGTAGCGGTCCTCGCCCTTGACGGGACGCAGCAGCTGGAACCCCTCGAACCCCTCCGCCCCGTCGACCGAGTGCTTGCGGGCGGCGAAGCGCTTCTCGAGCTCGGAGCCGGAGCCCTCGGGAACGTGGATGGCGTTGATCTTGACGACGGACACGACGGTGCCTTTCGGTGGGGACGGGTGGGGGACGACGGGAGGCGCGGTGCGGTCGGCGGGACGGCCGCGCGTCAGGCGGTCTTCATGACGTTGGCCGTGAAGCCCTGCACCCGTTCGGCGAGTCCGGCCGAGCGGCGGGCGATCTGCTCGGGCGGGTTGAGGTGCGGGGGAGCGACCCGGATCAGCAGCGAGCAGGCGAGGTCCTCACAGATGTAGGTGCCGAGCGTGTTGCCGTTGAGCCCGGCCTCGCCGGCCTTGGGGGCGGTGAAGAGGCGTACCTGCGTGGCCGGCTGGGGTGAGTGGCAGAGCGAGCACATGGCGGCGATGCCGGGGCGCAGCGAACTGCTCGACGACCGGACGACGAGTCCGACGGGTCGGCCGTCCATCCAGTGGACGATGTAGCCGCGGTGATGGGCCTGCGGATCGCGCCAGCCGAGGAACTCGCGTTCCTCCCAGAGCATCTCGTGCAGTCCGGGGATCGGCAGGCGGTCGAGGTCGCCCGGCAGGGCGTTGACGAACGACTCGCGGATGTCGGTCTCGGTCAGCGGCTTCATGTTCTCCCTCGTGCCGTCGGGTCTCGTCAGCCTACGCGTCGGTCTAGCGTGGGCGCGTGACGATCCCGGAGGCCGACCGCGAGCTGATCGTCGCGCGTCGCCTCCGAGCCGCGGGCTGCGTCTTCGCCGAGGACGAGGCGCGCCTGCTGGTGGCCGCCGCCGACGCCGGAACCCGGCCCGACGCCGACGCCGGAACCGAGGCCGACGCCGACGCCGACGCCGACGCGCTCGAGTCGATGGTCGCCGACCGCGTCGCCGGACGACCGCTCGAGCAGATCCTCGGCTGGGCGGAGTTCGCGGGGCGGCGGATCGTCGTCGAGCCGGGCGTCTTCGTGCCCCGCCGCCGGACCGAGTTGGTCCTGGGGCAGGCCTCCGCGGCGCTCGTGGACGATGCGGCACCCGTGGACGAGGGCGACGGTCCGGCGACCCGTTCCCCCACCGTGCTCGAGCTCTGCTGCGGCGCCGCCGCCGTCGCGACCGTGCTCGCCGCCGAGCACCCCGGTCTCGACCTCTGGGCCACCGACCTCGACCCGGCCGCCGTGCACTGCGCCCGTCGCAACCTCGACGGGAGGGGGACCGTCGTCCGGGGAGACCTGTTCGACGGGCTGCCCCCGTCGCTGCGCGGCCGGTTCCGGGTGATCGCGGCGAATGCGCCCTACGTGCCGACCGGGGCGATCTCGTCCCTGCCGCCCGAGGCGCGCCTCCACGAGTCGTCGCTCGCCCTCGACGGCGGGGCCGACGGGCTCGACCTCCACCGACGGATCGCCGACGAGGTCGGCGAGTGGCTGGCACCGGGCGGCACCCTCGTCCTCGAGACGAGCGAGCGTCAGGCTCCCGACACGCAGGAGGCGCTGGTCGCCGCGGGCCTGCGGGCCCGGGTCGTGCGCGACGACGAGATCGACGGCACGGTCGTCGTCGCCGTCGCGCGGTGAGGCGGTCGGCCCCCGGCGTGGTGGTCCGTGACCGGGCTCAGACGTCGGCCGGGGTGACGGAGTCGACGACCGGAGCGTCGGGGGTGCCCGAGATCTGGCAGGTCCACTCCGTCGCGGGGCGGCCGTCGGCGAGGTGGCCCATCGTGACGGTGGCCACGGCGCCCGTGGCGCTGTCGCGGACGTCGTCGGCCTCGTAGGCCCACACGTCGCCGAGGTACGGCAGGTCGGGGTACTGCTGACCGATCGCCGTGACGCACGCGTGCCAGGCGGGGGGCGCCTCCTGGGCCTGGGCCGTGGCGGGGGCGGGCGGCTCGGTCGTCGGGAGCGCGGTGGCGTCGGGCAGGGCCGTCGCGTCGTCCGAGGCCGTGGGCGTGGGCGTCCGCGACGCCGCGGCCGTCGGGCTCGGCGACGAGGCCGGCGCGCCCCCGGCGCTCCCGGCGCACCCGGACACGAGCAGCACGAGGGCCAGACCCGTGACGGCGAGGGCCGGGGCGGTGGTTCGGGGGGACGGGCGGAGGCTGCGGGGCACGAGGGCTCCTCGAGGTGGGTGCGACACGGCGGGGTGTTGCACAGGGTAGCGAGTGGCCGGGCCGCCCACCACGCGCGACGCTGAGCCGACACGGAGGTTCGCCCGGCAGGCTGGTCGGATGACCGACACGGACAACCGCGAAAAGACCGCACTCGAACAGGCCATCAGCAAGGGCCAGGCGGGTGAGGGCGACATGAACAGCGTGCTCGCCGAGTTCGTCAACGCCCAGGTCGTCGTCGCCACGGCCACCGACGCGCAGGAGTCGCTGAACGACCTGCAGCCCGTGCTCTTCGACCGCGAGGGCGTGCCCATGCTGGCCGCCTTCACCCACGTCGACATGATCGGCGAGCAGGTCAGGGGCGTCGCCGAGTTCTCGGCGACCCTCCCGGCGGCCGAACTCGTCCAGGCCATCCCGGCCGAGACCGGCCTCGTCGTCAACCCGGGCAATCGCGAGGGCTTCGAGATGCTGCCCGAGGGCGTCGCCCAACTGGCGGACGACGTGCGCAAGCTCGTCGCCGAGCACGAGGCGGCCGGTTCGCCCGAGCCCGGGCAGCCCTCCCGCGCCGTCTGACGCACCCGCACGACCCCACGACGCCCCGACCGCACCCGGTCGGGGCGTCCGTCGTCGTCCGGGTGGCCCGGATCGCGTGAGATCCCGAAACCTGCGTGTCACACGACGACGCTAGGCTGGCGCCACAATCGAACATCGGGCCACGAACACGTCGCGGGAGAGCCCCGGTGCGCAGAGACTGCGCCGACCGGGCACCGAAGGAGCAAGCTCCCCGCCAATCTCTCAGGTACGCGTACCGCGACGGACTGGCCACTCTGAAAAGCAGGAGGCGCGAGGCGGTCGACAGACCCCCTCGCCGGTCCTCGCCCACGGTGAAAACCGGCCTCGGCCGGTGAAGCTCTCAGGCCCATGACAGAGGGGGAGCCCCGACCGGCGGACCGCCGGACGGGGCTGCCCCGTCGTGCCCCATCCGCACGACACCGTTCCCGGCCGAGACACCAGGCGGCCGGTCCGTCCCTCTCAGGAGCACGATGTCCGACGCAGCCTCGAACCTTCCCGCCGCCCCCGGGCCCGACGACGACGACCTCGGCGGTGCCGAGGCGTCCGCCGCGCTCGACGGCGACGTCGTCCTCTCCGACGACGGCACCGAGGGCATCGCCACCGGGCCGGGCGACGCCCACGACCTGACCGGTACCGACGAGCCCGACGAGCGCTACAGTCCGTTGCACGGGGTCCACGTCGCCGCCGGCGCCGTCTTCACCGACTTCGCGGGGTGGCAGATGCCGGTCCGCTACGACTCCGACCTCGCCGAGCACCACGCCGTCCGCACCGCCGCGGGGCTCTTCGACCTCTCGCACATGGCCGAGATCGCCGTGGTGGGGCCCGACGCCGGCGCGTTCCTCGACCACGCCCTGGCCGGCACCCTCTCGACCATCGCCGTCGGGCGGGCGAAGTACTCGCTCCTGCTCGCCGCCGAGGGCGGGATCGTCGACGACCTGGTCGTCTACCGCCTCGACGAGCACGACTTCCTGGTCGTGGCCAACGCGGGCAATCGCGAGGCGGCGTTCGCGGCGTTGGCGACCCGCGCCTCCGGGTTCGACGTCACCGTGGACGACGAGAGCGACGACACTGCACTGATCGCGGTCCAGGGGCCCGAGAGCGAGGGCGTGCTCGACGAACTCGTCACGGCCGACCGCCTCCAGCCCGACGCCCCGCTGTCCACGCTGCGGTACTACCGCGTGCTGCAGGCCACCTTCGACGACGCCCCCGTGCTGATCGCGCGCACCGGGTACACCGGCGAGGACGGCTTCGAGCTCTACGTCGACCCCGAGACCGCCCCGTCGCTGTGGGCCGCGATCGCCGAGGCCGGCGGACCCCGGGGGATCGTCCCCGCGGGGCTGGCCAGCCGCGACACGCTCCGTCTCGAGGCCGGCATGCCGCTCTACGGCCACGAACTCGGCCTCGACGTCCGCCCCGACCAGGCCGGGCTCGGCCGGGTCGTCGACACCTCGAAGGACTTCGTCGGGCGCTCGAACGTCGAGCCCGCCGCCGGCGCCCGCGTCCTCGTCGGACTGACGCTCACCGGGCGCCGGGCCGCCCGGGCGGGCTACCCGGTCGTCACCGACGACGGCACCGTCGTCGGCGAGGTCACGAGCGGCGCGCTGTCGCCCACCCTCGGCCACCCGGTGGCCATGGCCTACGTCGACCCCGACGTCGTCGACCGCGGTCCCGCCCTGGCCGTCGACGTCCGCGGCACCGCCGTCGCCGCCACCGTCGTCCCGCTGCCCTTCTACAAGCGCTCCTAGGCACCCCCTCCCTCGAAAGGACCGGCCATGACCGATCTCACCGCACTGAAGTACACCGCCGAGCACGAGTGGCTCCTGATCGACGGCGACACCGCCACCGTGGGCATCACCGACTACGCCGCCGACAAGCTGGGCGACGTCGTCTACGTCGACCTGCCCGCCGAGGGCACCGAGGTCGAGACCGGCACGGTCGTCGGCGAGATCGAGTCGACCAAGTCGGTCGGCGAGCTGTTCGCCCCCGCGCTCGGCACGGTCCTCGAGGCCAACCAGGCCGTCGTCGACAGCCCCGACCTCGTCAACAGCGACCCGTTCGGCGACGGCTGGCTCATCAAGATCACCCTGTCGTCGACCGACGGCCAGGGCCTGCTCTCGCGCGACGAGTACGTCGCGCTGACCGCCGAATGAGCGCCGAGCAGACGGGCGGGTCCGTCTTCGGCGGCTGGTCCGACCAGGTCGCCACCGGCTTCGTCGACCGCCACGTCGGCACCACCCCGGACGACCAGGCGACCATGCTCGCCGCTGTCGGGCACGACAGCCTCGAGTCGCTCGTCGCGGCCGCCGTGCCCGACGCGATCCACGCCGCGCCCGTCGAGGGCAGCGTGCTGCCCGAGCCGATCGGCGAAGAAGAGGCGCTCGCCGAGCTGCGGGCCCTCGCGGGGCGCAACCGCGTCTCGCGCAGCCTCCTCGGTCTCGGGTACTACGACACCGTCACCCCGGCCGTCATCCAGCGCAACGTGCTCGAGAACCCCAGCTGGTACACCGCCTACACGCCGTACCAGCCCGAGATCTCGCAGGGTCGACTCGAGGCCCTCATCAACTTCCAGACGATGGTGGCCGAGCTGACCGGGCTCTCGACCGCCAACGCGTCGATGCTCGACGAGGGCACGGCCGTCGTCGAGGGCATGCTGCTGGCCCGCCGTGCGTCCAAGGCGAAGACCGACGTCTTCGTCGTCGACAGCGACACCTTCCCGCAGACCAAGGCCCTGCTCGCCGGCCGCGCCGAGGCCGTCGGGATCGAACTCGTCGAGCTCGACCTCTCGGTGCTCGACCCCGCCGAGCTGCCCGAGTCGTTCGGCCTCTTCGTCCAGTACCCCGCGGCGTCCGGGTCCGTCTGGAGCCCGCGTGCCGTCGTCGAGGCGGCCCACGCCCAGGGCGGTCTGGCCGTCGTCGCCGCCGACCTGCTCGCGCTCACGCTGATCGAGGCACCCGGCGAGTTCGGGGCCGACGTCGCCGTGGGCACCAGCCAGCGCTTCGGCGTGCCGATGGGCTTCGGCGGTCCGCACGCGGGCTACATGGCCGTCCGCACGGGGCTCGAGCGTCAGCTGCCCGGGCGCCTGGTCGGGGTCTCGCAGGACGCCGTCGGGCAGCCCGCCTACCGCCTCAGCCTGCAGACCCGCGAGCAGCACATCCGTCGCGAGAAGGCCACGTCGAACATCTGCACCGCACAGGTGCTGCTCGCCGTGATGGCGTCGATGTACGCGGTCTACCACGGCCCCTGGGGGCTGCGGCACATCGCGACGCGCGTGCACGGCCACGCCTCCGACCTGGCGGCCGCCATCGGGGCGAGCGAGCTCGAGCTCGAGCGGGATTCGTTCTTCGACACCCTCCAGGTCTTCGTCCCGGGTCGGGCGGCCGAGATCGTCGCCGCGGCACACGCTCGGGGCTACCTGCTGCACGCCGTCGACGACGACTGCGTCCGTCTCTCGTTCGACGAGACCACGACGCGGGACGACGTCCGGGTCGTCGCCGAGGTGCTCGGCGTCGAGCTGCTCGACGATGCCGCACCCTCGGGCCTGCAGGAGGCGCTGCTGCGGACGAGCGACTACCTCACGCACCCGGTCTTCCGCACCCACCGCAGCGAGACCAGCATGATGCGCTACCTCAAGCACCTGGCCGACAAGGACTACGCGCTCGACCGCGGGATGATCCCGCTCGGCAGCTGCACGATGAAGCTCAACGCGGCGACCGAGATGGCCGCGGTCACCTGGCCCGAGTTCGCCGGCGTGCATCCGTTCGCCCCGGCCGACGACGTGGCGGGGTACCTCGACCTGATCGGTCAGCTCGAGGGATGGCTGGCCGAGGTCACGGGCTACGACACGGTCTCGCTGCAGCCCAACGCCGGCAGCCAGGGCGAACTCGCGGGTCTCCTCGCGATCCGCGGTTACCACCTGTCGAACGGCGACGGCGAGCGGACGGTGTGCCTGATCCCGCAGAGCGCGCACGGCACGAACGCGGCCAGCGCGGTGCTCGCGGGCATGCGCGTCGTCGTGGTGGCCTGTGACGAGGGCGGCAACGTCGACCTCGACGACCTGCGCGCCAAGGTCGAGCAGCACGCGGCCCAGCTCGCGGCGCTCATGATCACCTACCCGTCGACGCACGGCGTGTACGAGCACGACATCGTCGCCCTCACCGACGCCGTGCACGCGGCCGGAGGCCAGGTCTACGTCGACGGGGCGAACCTCAACGCCCTGCTCGGGGTGGCGCGCTTCGGCGACTTCGGCGGCGACGTCTCGCACCTCAACCTGCACAAGACCTTCTGCATCCCGCACGGTGGGGGCGGTCCGGGCGTGGGTCCGGTCGCGGCCAAGGCCCACCTCGCGCCCTTCCTGCCCGGTCACCCGATGGCCCAGCAGGCCGACCGTCGCACGGGTTCGGCCCCCGCGGCCGAGGGGGACCGTCTCGCCCACGCCGGCGTGCCCGTCTCGAGTGCTCCGTACGGGTCGCCGAGCATCCTGCCGATCAGCTGGGCCTACGTGCGCATGATGGGCACCGAGGGCCTCACCCGGGCGACCGGGGCGGCCGTCCTGGCGGCCAACTACGTCGCCGCCCGCCTCCGCGAGCACTTCCCCGTGCTGTACGCGGGCGAGAACGGCCTCGTCGCGCACGAGTGCATCCTCGACCTGCGGCCGTTGCGCGACGCGACCGGGGTCACCGTCGACGACGTGGCCAAGCGCCTCATCGACTACGGCTTCCACGCCCCGACCATGTCGTTCCCCGTCGCGGGCACCCTCATGGTCGAGCCGACCGAGAGCGAAGACCTCGCCGAGATCGACCGCTTCGTCGACGCGATGATCGCGATCAAGGGCGAAGCCGACGCCGTGGCAGCCGGTCGGTACACCGCCGAGTCGAGCCCGTTGCGCGGTGCGCCCCACACGGCCGAGTCGGTCGTCGTGGGCGAGTGGACCGCCGAGTACGGCCGCGAAGAGGCCGTGTACCCGGTCCGCTCGCTCGTGCGCAGCAAGTACTGGCCGCCGGTGCGTCGCATCGACCAGGCCTACGGTGACCGCAACCTGTTCTGCAACTGCCCGCCGGCCGAGGCGTTCGCCTAGATCGCGTCCGGCGCCGACCGCGCCTCGGACGGGAAACCGCCAGCACCCGATCCCGTCGAGTGCTGGCGGTTCCCTCTGGGTCCCTCGGGCGTCGGCCGCCGAGTGTCGCGGAGGGCGTTCACGTAGCGGCGACCGTCCCGATCGACGCCCGGGGGACAGCTCACGCTGTGTGGCTAGCTCGGGGTGCTCCGACCCGTGGGTCCATCAGACTCGCCCCCCGAACGAGTGTCAAGACCCAGTTCCGCCCGCGAGCGTCCCCGGACGATCCGTCCCGGTGCGTCAGGACGGCAGCCCGAAGAGGGTGGGGAAGGTCGTCGCGGCCCACGGGTAGCCCACGAAGACGGCCGCGTCCATCAGGACGTGCGCGACGACGAGCGGCAGCACCCGGCCGAACCGTACGTAGAGCCAGCCGAAGGCGACGCCCATGACCACGTTGCCGACGAAGGCGCCGAACCCCTGGTAGAGGTGGTAGCTGCCGCGGAGCAGGGCCGCCGTCACGATGATCGACCACGTGCGCCAACCGAGGTCGCGGAGGCGCGCGAAGAGGTACGCGACGACGATCACCTCCTCGGTCACCCCCGCGCGCACCGCCGACAGCAGCAGCACGGGGACGGTCCACCAGTGCTCGCCGAGGTTCGTCGGCACGACGGTGACCGTCAGGTCGAGCGCCTTGCCCACGAGGTAGAGGCCGATGCCGGGGATGCCGATGGCGAGGGCCAGCCCGACGCCGCCGAGGGTGTCCCGTCCGGCACGCGAGAAGTCGACGCCGAGACGTCCCAGGTGGGGTCGCTCCTCGCGCCACAGCAGGAAAGCCACGAGCGCCACCGGCACGAGGTCCACCGCGACGCCGAGCACCTGGTAGGCGAGGTCGAAGAACTCCCGACTGCTCAGTGGTGAGTTCAGCGTGGCGGTCTGCTGCGAGAGGGCGGTCTGCTGGGTGAGCCGGTTGACGATCGAGAGCACCGAGTACACGGCCGACGCGCCGAGCGAGAGGCCGAGGACGATCGCGATCTCGACCCGGAGGCGCGCTCGGGTCATCGGGGCCGGGCGCGGTGCGAGGGCATCGCGTGGTGTCACGGCGGAGGCGGGGTCCTGGGGGCGGCTCACGGGGGCGATCGTACGGGACCGGCGTGGGTGGGCCGACCCGCGCCTCCTGCCGTGGCGGAGAACAATACCTGCCAGGTGGCGGATTTCTCGCAGCCGATTCATGCGAACTTCAAGCCCCACGCGCAACGAACCGGGTGCCGACGCAACGATTCGGCGAGTTGGTTTCCGTCGTGTAACCGTTGACGCCGGGGTTTGGTGATGCCCGAACGGGGTGCCTAGGCTCACACCATCCAACGCGGCACGGCCCCTGGGCACAGTGCTGCGTCCTTTCCCGCATCAGGAGGAACATTGAAGAAGACGCGCATGGGCCTGTCGGCCGTCGCCGTCGTGGGGACGGCAGCACTCGTCCTCACCGGTTGCGCCAGCGGCAGCGGGGACGACGACACGTCGTCCGGTGACGCTACCGCGATCATCAAGACGAACGGCACCGAGCCCGAGAACCCGCTCGTCCCGTCGAACACCACCGAGACCGGTGGTGGCCGCATCGTCACCTCGATCTTCGCCGGTCTCGTCAGCTACAACGCCGACGGCACCACCAAGAACGAGGTGGCCGACAGCATCGAGAGCGACGACGCCACCGTGTGGACCGTCACGCTCAAGGACGGCTGGAAGTTCACCGACGGCACCGACGTCACGAGCGAGTCGTTCACGAAGGCCTGGAACTGGGCGGCGAGCTTCGACAACGTCGCGAACTCGTCCGGCAGCTCGTTCTTCGAGAACTTCAAGGGCTACAGCGACACCGAGCAGAGCGACCTCGACCTCACCGTCGAGAGCCCGACCGAGTTCACGGTGACGCTCAACACCCCCGAGGCCGACTTCCCGCTGCGCCTCGGCTACTCGGCCTACTCGCCGCTGCCCGAGTCGTTCTACGCCGACCCCGCCGCGTTCGGCGAGAACCCGGTCGGCAACGGCCCGTACATGCTCGACGGTGAAGGCGCCTGGACGCACAACCAGGGCATCAAGCTCAAGACGAACCCCGACTACGACGGCAACCGCAAGCCGAAGAACGGCGGGCTCGACATCAACTTCTACACCTCGCTCGACTCGGCCTACGCCGACGTGCAGGGTGGCAACCTCGACGTGCTCGACCAGATCGGCCCGGCGGCGTTCCAGACGTACCAGAGCGACTTCCCCGACACGAACGTCAACCAGCCCGCCGCGGTCTTCCAGGGCATGACGATCCCGCAGTACCTCGCTCACTTCGGTGACGACGAAGAGGGCGACCTGCGTCGTCAGGCCATCTCGATGTCCATCAACCGCGACGACGTCACGAAGGTCATCTTCCAGGGCACGCGGACGCCGGCCAAGGACTTCACCTCGCCCGTCATCCCCGGTTACACCGACGAGCTCGAGGGTGAGAGCGTCCTCTCGTTCGACGCCGACAAAGCCAAGGACCTCTGGGACCAGGCCGACGCGATCTCGCCCTACGGCGACACCACGTTCACCATCGGCTACAACTCCGACGGTGGACACCAGGAGTGGGTGGACGCGGTCACCGCGAACATCTCGAAGACGCTGGGCATCAAGGCCGAGGGCAAGCCGTACCCGACCTTCGCCGAGTTCCGCACCGACGCCTCGGGTGGTGCCATGACCGGCGCCTTCCGTTCGGGTTGGCAGGCCGACTACCCGTCGCTCTACAACTTCCTGTACCCGACGATGGCCACCGACGGCAGCTCGAACGACGGCAAGTACTCGAACCCCGAGTTCGACGACCTGCTCGCCGAGGGCAGCGCCGCGAGCGACGTGGACGACGCGAACGCCTCGTACCAGAAGGCCCAGGAGGTCCTGCTCAAGGACCTGCCGATCATCCCGCTGTGGTACGCGAACGTCAACGGCGTCTGGGCCGACACGGTGAGCAACGTCGAGTACGGCTGGGACTCCGTGCCGATCTACGAGAACATCACCAAGTAACCAAGTAAGGTCGTCGCTCACGCGCTCGACCGACGCTCGACGGGGTCCGGGCAGTGTTCGCACTGTTCGGACCCCTTCGGCGGGCCCACCCACCTCTCCCTCCACACGATTGCGATAACGATGCACGCGCAGACGTCCGAGGAAGCCTGATGCTCTGGTACACCGGACGCCGGCTCCTCCAACTGATCCCCGTCTTCTTCGGGGCGACGTTCCTCATCTACTTCATGGTCTTCGCGCTGCCCGGTGACCCCGTGGCGGCGCTGTTCGGCGACAAGACCCCGTCGCCGGCCGTCATCGAGGCCATCCGCGCCGAGTACAACCTCGACCAACCGTTCATCGTGCAGTACCTGCTGTACATCGGCGGCCTGTTCACCGGCGACCTCGGCACGACCTTCTCCGGGCGCCCCGTGGTCGACGAGCTGATCCGCGCGTTCCCGATCACGTTCCGGCTCGCGATGCTCGCCCTGCTCTTCGAGGCCGTCGCCGGCATCGTCGTGGGCCTGATCGCCGGGCTCCGCAAGGGCAAGCTCTTCGACACGAGCGCCCTCGTCGTCAGCCTGCTGCTCATCTCGGTGCCGACGTTCGTCATCGGCTTCCTGCTGCAGTACGTCTTCGGCATCCAGCTCGGCCTGTTCCGCACGACGGTCAGCTCGCAGGCGCCCTGGGACGAACTCGTCCTGCCGGCCATCGTGCTCGCCTCGGTGTCGTTCGCTTACATCGTCCGCCTGACCCGCGCCTCCGTGTCCGAGAACTCGAGCGCGGACTTCGTGCGTACCGCGTCGGCGAAGGGCCTCACCCGTGGCCGCGTCGTCACGGTGCACATCCTGCGCAACTCGCTCGTCCCCGTGGTCACCTACCTCGGCGTCGACATCGGTTCGCTGATGGTCGGTGCCATCGTCACCGAGGGAATCTTCAACATCCAGGGCGTCGGCGGAACCGTCTACCGGGCGATCACGCTCGGCGAGGGCCCCACCGTCGTCTCGTTCGTCGCCGTGATGGTGATCATCTTCATGATCGCCAACCTCCTCGTCGACCTGCTGTACGCCCTTCTCGACCCGAGGATCCGCTATGCCAAGTAACGACTCGTCGGCGTTGTCCGCCGACCACTTCGTCGCCGATCTCGACGAGACGCCCGTCAAGGCCGTCGACGCGATCGACGAGTCCGAGAAACCCCGCAGCAGCTGGAACGACGCGTGGGACGCCATGAAGCGTCGCCCGACGTTCTGGATCGCGGCGTTCCTCATCGTCGTCGTCATCACGGTGGCGCTCTTCCCCGGGCTGTTCACCAGCGTCTCGCCGACGGCCGCCGACCTGCCCCGCAGCAACGAGGGCCCGTCGGCCGGGCACCTGCTCGGTTTCACCTTCCAGGGAACCGACGTGTTCGCCCGCATCGTCTGGGGCACCCGTGCCTCGTTGACCGTCGGACTGCTGGCGACGATCATCGTCACGATCGTCGGCATCGTCATCGGGTCGCTCGCCGGGTTCTACGGCGGATGGCTCGACGCGATCGTCTCGCGCCTGGGCGACATCTTCTTCGCGATCCCCACCGTCCTCGGTGCCATCGTGTTGATGTCCATCCTGCCGACCAGGACGCCCCTCACCGTGGCCCTCGTGCTGTCGGTGTTCGCCTGGCCCCAGATCGCGCGCGTCATGCGTGGCTCGGTCCTCAGCGCCCGGGCCGCCGACTACGTCACGGCCTCCGCGGCGCTCGGCGTGTCCCGCTTCCGCATCCTGGTCCGACACGTCGTGCCGAACGCCATCACCCCGGTCATCGTCGTGGCGACCGTCTCACTCGGCACGTTCATCGTGGCCGAGGCGACGCTGTCGTTCCTCGGCATCGGGCTGCCGCCGAGCACCATGTCCTGGGGCAACGACATCAACGCCGCACGCAACTCGCTCCGCGTCGCGCCGATGCCCCTCTTCTGGCCCGCCGCGGCGTTGTCCGTGACGGTGCTGTCGTTCCTCCTCATGGGCGACGTCGTGCGCGACGCCCTCGACCCGAAGGCGAGGGCACGTCGATGACCGACACCTCAACCCGACCCGAGACGGCGGGCACCGCGTCGTCCTCGACGCCCCTGCTCGAGATCAAGGGCCTGAAGATCGGCTTCAAGACGCAGGCCGGGTACGTCGACGCCGTGCGCGGGGTCGACCTGACGATCCGCCAGGGCGAGAGCCTCGCGATCGTGGGCGAGTCCGGCTCGGGCAAGTCGACGACCGCCACGTCGATCATCGACCTGCTGCCCGGAACGGGAGAGGTCACCGGCGGCCAGATCCTCTTCGAGGGCAAGGACCTCACGAAGGTCAGCGCGTCCGAGATGCAGGCCATCCGTGGTCGCGACATCGGCTACGTGCCGCAGGACCCCATGTCGAACCTCAACCCCGTCTGGAGCATCGGCTTCCAGGTCGAGGAGGCCATCCGGGCGAACGGCGTCGCGACCGGCAAGCAGGCCGTGCGCCAGCGAGCCATCGACGTCCTGAAGGAGGCCGGGCTCAACGACGCGGGCGACCGCCTCAAGCAGTTCCCCCACCAGTTCTCGGGCGGCATGCGCCAGCGTGTTCTGATCGGCATCGGCCTGTCGTCGCGGCCCAAGCTCCTGATCGCCGACGAGCCCACCTCGGCCCTCGACGTGACCGTCCAGCGCCGCATCCTCGACCACCTCGAGACCCTGACCCGCGACTACGGCACCTCGGTGCTCTTCATCACGCACGACCTCGGCCTCGCCGCCGAACGGGCCGAGAAGCTCGTCGTCATGTACAAGGGTCGCGTCGTCGAGTCGGGGCCGTCCAAAGAGATCCTCGCCAATCCTCAGCACCCCTACACGCAGCGACTCGTCGCCGCCGCTCCTTCGCTGGCCAGCCAGCGCATCCAGTCGAGCATCGCACCCACGCACTCCCACGGGCTCGCGATCTCCGACGAAGGCGCCGACGACGCCGAGCTCATCGCTCGCGCCCGTCAGCGCGAGGAGGCCGGCAAGAAGGACTCCGAGTACATCTCGGTGACGAACCTGTCCAAGGTCTACAAGATCCGCCAGGGCGGCTTCAAGACGACCGACCTCCGGGCCGTCGACGACGTGTCCTTCTCGATCCCGCGGGGCACGACGATGGCGCTCGTGGGCGAGTCCGGTTCGGGCAAGTCGACCGTGGCCAAGCTCGTGCTCCAGCTCGAGTCGATCACCTCGGGCACCGTCGCGGTCGGCGGCCAGAGCGTCGGGGCGCTGAAGGGCCGCGAGCTCTTCGACTTCCGTCGTCGCGTCCAGCCGGTCTTCCAGGACCCCTACGGCTCTCTCGACCCGATGTACAGCGTGGGCAACACCATCGCCGAACCGCTCGTCACGCACGGCATCGGCGACCGGGCCAGCCGTCAAGCCCGCGTCCGCGAGTTGCTCGACCAGGTGTCCCTGCCCGCGTCGACGGTCAACCGGTACCCGAACGAGCTCTCCGGTGGTCAGCGCCAGCGCATCGCCGTCGCTCGGGCGCTCGCCCTCAAGCCCGACGTCATCGTCCTCGACGAGGCGGTCTCGGCACTGGACGTCCTCGTCCAGGGGCAGATCCTCGACCTGCTCACCGACCTGCAGACCGAACTCGGGCTGACCTACCTCTTCATCACGCACGACCTCGCCGTCGTCCGCCTCATCGCGGACAACGTCAGCGTCATGCAGAAGGGTCGCGTCGTCGAGGCCGGCACCACGGACGACATCTTCGCGAACCCGGCGCAGCAGTACACCCGCGAACTGCTCGAGGCGATCCCCGGCGCGAACTTCGAGTTCGGCCGGTAGTCGACCCGCGCCTCCTGGTGTCGAAGGGGCCCCTCCGCCGTGCCGAGAGCACGGCGGAGGGGCCCCTTTACCACGTGCCGTAGACTGTTCTCGCCGGGCTCCGACCCGACCACTTCCCCCTCTCTCTTCTCGTAAGGAATACATCCATGGCGACTGCCATCCGCAGCGACCTGCGCAACGTGGCGATCGTGGCCCACGTCGACCACGGCAAGACGACCCTCGTCGACGCCATGCTCAAGCAGACCAACTCGTTCGACGCGCACTTCGACACCGAAGACCGCATGATGGACGGCAACGAGCTCGAGCGCGAGAAGGGCATCACGATCCTCGCGAAGAACACCTCGGTGCTCTACAACGGTGCCCACGCGACCGACGGCCCCATCACCATCAACGTCATCGACACCCCCGGCCACGCCGACTTCGGCGGTGAGGTCGAGCGCGGCCTGTCGATGGTCGACGGCGTCGTGCTGCTCGTCGACGCGTCCGAGGGCCCTCTGCCCCAGACGCGCTTCGTGCTGCGCAAGGCCCTCGCGGCCAAGCTGCCCGTCATCCTGCTGGTCAACAAGACCGACCGCCCCGATGCGCGCATCGACGAGGTCGTCGCCGAGAGCCAGGACCTCCTCCTCGGTCTCGCCAGCGACCTGAGCGAAGAGGTCGACGACCTCGACCTCGACGCCATCCTCAACGTCCCCGTGGTCTACGCCTCGGGTCGCAACGGCGCCGCGTCGACGAACAAGCCCGACGACGGCTCGCTCCCCGACAACCCCGACCTCGAGCCCCTCTTCGAGGCGATCCTCACGCACGTGCCGGCACCGCGCTACGACGACGAGCACCCCCTTCAGGCGCACGTCACCAACCTCGACGCCTCGCCGTTCCTCGGTCGTCTCGCGCTCCTCCGCGTCTTCCACGGCACCCTGCAGAAGGGCCAGACGGTCGCCTGGGTCAAGTCCGACGGTTCCGTCCAGAACGCACGCATCACCGAGCTGCTGATCACGAAGGCCCTCAGCCGCTACCCCGCCGAGAGCGCGGGCCCCGGCGACATCGTCGCCGTCGCCGGCTTCGACACCATCACCATCGGCGAGACGCTGTCCGACCCCGACGACGTGCGCCCGCTGCCGACCATCACGGTCGACGACCCGGCCATCTCGATGACCATCGGCACGAACACCTCGCCGATCATCGGCAAGGTCAAGGGCCACAAGCTGACCGCCCGCATGGTGAAGGACCGCCTCGACCGCGAACTGGTCGGCAACGTCTCGCTCAAGGTCCTCGACGTCGGTCGTCCCGACGCGTGGGAGGTCCAGGGTCGCGGCGAGCTCGCACTGGCCATCCTCGTCGAGCAGATGCGCCGTGAGGGCTTCGAGCTCACCGTCGGCAAGCCGCAGGTCGTCACGCGTCGTGACGAGAACGGCAAGCTCCAGGAGCCGTTCGAGCACATGACCATCGACGTGCCCGACGAGTACCTCGGCGCCGTGACGCAGCTCATGGCCGCCCGCAAGGGCCGCATGGAGAACATGGCGAACCACGGCTCGGGCTGGGTCCGCATGGAGTTCATCGTCCCCTCGCGCGGCCTGATCGGCTTCCGCACGCAGTTCCTCACCGACACGCGCGGCACCGGCATCGCCAACGGCATCAGCCACGGCTACGGCCCCTGGGCCGGCGAGATCTCGACCCGCACCAACGGCTCGATCATCGCCGACCGCTCCGGCGTCGTCACCCCCTTCGCGATCATCAACCTGCAGGAGCGCATGTCGTTCTTCGTGCAGCCGACCGAAGAGGTCTACGAGGGCATGGTCGTGGGCGAGAACTCGCGCGCCGACGACATGGACGTCAACATCACCAAAGAGAAGAAGCTGACCAACATGCGTCAGTCGACGGCCGACAACTTCGAGTCGATGACGCCCTCCAAGGTGCTCTCGCTCGAAGAGGCCCTCGAGTTCGCCGGTGACGACGAGTGCGTCGAGGTCACCCCCGACGCGATCCGCATCCGCAAGGTCGAGCTCGACGCGAGCGCCCGCCAGCGCAGCACCGCTCGCCTGAAGAAGCAGAACGCGTAAGCAGCACCGCTCCACAGCACCACCCATCGAGGAGGCGGTCCGCACCACTGCGGGCCGCCTCCTTCGTGCATCGTCGGCACGTTCCACGCCCGCCCTCAGCGACCGCGGTTAGCCTCGCGAGGTGCTGATCCAGAAGACGCCCCTTGCCCGCTCCGCCGCCACGCTCGCGCTGGCGGCCGGCCTCGTGACCGGCCTCACGGCCTGCGGCGCGGGCTCGCCCGTCGACAACATCGTGGGTGGCGCGGTCGACAGCGGCATCGAGAGCCTCAAGGGCACCGCGCAGAAGGCCGTCGAGGACGCCGCCGGGGAGGCGCTGAACGGTGCCGGCATCACGACCGACGGCACCCTGCCCGCGAGTTTCCCGACCGAGGTCCCGCTCGTCCCCGGGACGACCCGCGGTGGGGGAGCCGGTCCCGACGGCACCGGCTGGGTCGCCCAGATCGCCGTCTCGGGTGCCGACCAGTTCACCGTCGCCCAGCAGCAGCTCGAGGCCGCCGGGTTCACGGCCTCCGGGGTCGACACCGACGCGGAGAGCGGCTTCGGCACGTTCACGGGTACCGCCTACCGCGTCGTGCTCACCGTCTCGACCGACAGCGAGGGCAAGGCGATCGCCACCTACGTCGTCACGTCCGTCTGAGCGACCGCGGCGCATCCCGACGGACTGCGCGGGTCCCGCGGGTCTCGGCGAGTCCCGGGGCCCGACGGTCGCGTCAGGCGAAGAGGGTCTCGCCCACCCAGCCGTCCTGGGACGCCCCCGGTGGAACGGCGAAGATGCCCGATCCGACGTGCTTCACGTACTCGTTCATCCGGTCGTTCCGCGACAGCGCCTGCTGGATGGGCACGTACTGCCGCCGCGGGTCCCGGTTGAAGGCGATGAAGAACAGCCCGGCGTTGAGGCGGCCGAGTTCGTCGTTGCCGTCGACGAAGTTGTAGCCGCGGCGCAGCAGCGTGGCCCCGTCGTTGTTCTGGGGGTGCGCCAGGGCGACGTGCGAGTCGGGTGCGATGGCCGGCCCGTCACCGGTCGGGCCGGCGACGGCGAAGTCGGGGGCCGTGAACTCGGTGCCGCCCGAGAGCGGAGCCCCCTCGCCCTTGTCCCGACCCACGACCGTCTGCTGCTCGGCCAGCGAGGCGTGGTCCCACGTCTCGATCGTCATGCGGATCTTGCGCGCGACGAGGTACGAGCCGCCGCTCATCCACCCGGCGCCGTCGGACGCGGTCGCCCAGACGCCGTCCTCCACCGCGGTGACGTCCTCGGCCTTGACGTTGGCCGTGCCGTCCTTGAAGCCGAAGAGGTTGCGGGGCGTCGTCTGGCCACGGGTCGTCGACGAGGTCCGACCGAATCCCAGCTGCGACCACCGCAGGGAGGCGCGGCCGAAGGCGATCCGCGAGAGGTTGCGAATCGCGTGCACCGCGACCTGCGGGTCGTCGCTGCAGGCCTGTACGCACAGGTCGCCGCCGCTCGCGGCCGCCACGAGCTGGTCGCCCGAGAAGTGGGGCAGGTCGACGAGGGCTGGAGGCCGCTTCGAGGCGAGCCCGAAACGGTCGGTGCCGTCGCTCGTGGTGAACAGCGACGGACCGAACCCGATCGTCACGGTCAGCCCGGCCGCGGGCAGACCCGTGGCCTCGCCCGTGTCGTCCGGAGGTGCCAGGGGGCTGCCGCCCGTGGCGCCCGTCGGGCTGACGTCGAGGCCGGCCGTCAGCCTCGACGCGGCGTAGCTCCAGTCCTTCAGCAGCTCGACGAGTTCGGCGCGGGAGACCCCGTCGGCGACGTCGAACGAGGCGAAGTGCAGGCGGTCCTGCGCGGCGGTGACGATGCCCGACTGGTGCCGACCGAAGAACGGGTACGACGGCGAGGCCCCGGAGGACCCGTCGGCGTGGGCCTGCACGGCTCGGTCCGTGCCGATTCCGACCCCGAGGCCGAGGACGCCGGCTCCGACGCCCGTCCCGACGAGCCCCAGCAGACCGCGGCGCGAGAGGCCGCCTCCCTCCGTCACCGTCAGGCGACCAGCGCGGAGGTCAGCTCGCTGAGCGGCTCGCTGAGGGCGCTGACGGCATCCGACAGCTTCTTCTTGTCGGCGTCGGTCAGGTCGGTGTACGACGGGTACCCCGTGTCGAGGCTGCCGTATCCCGCGAGCAGCGTCTCGACCTTCGTCAGCCGGGCGTCGATGGAGGTCGCCAGCTCGGGGTCCTTCTGGTCGACGATGTCGCGCACGCCGTCGAACGCCACCCGGGCGCCCTCGAGGTTTCCCTGGAAGTCGTAGAGGTCGGTGTGCGACCAGATCTCTTCCTCGCCGGTGATCTTGCCGGTGGCCACCTCGTCCATCAGGCCGACCGCGCCGTTGGCGATCGCGTCGATCCCGACCGTGAAGTCGTCCGCGGTGACCTCGTCGTAGAGGTCCTTCGCGTCGCTCGTCAGCAGGCCGGCGTAGTGGGCACGTTCGTCGGCCGTCAGGGGGACGTACGCCGCGCCTCCGTTCTCGGACGCCGCGGGCTGCCAGAGGTCCTTCTCGATGCGGTGCCATCCGGTCCACTCGGTGCCGGCTTCGACGTCGGCCTCGCGGAAGTCGATCTTCGGGTCGAGGTCGCCGAACGACTCGGCCACCGGCTCGATGCGCTCGTAGTGCGCCCGCGCCGACGGGTAGAGCGACCGGGCCTTCTCGTCGTCGCCGGCGGTGTACGCGGCGAGGAACTCGTCGGTCGCCGTGACGAGCTGCCCGGTCTGGTCCTTCACGTAGCCCACGTACGCCGTCGCCGCGGCGTCGATCTGCTGCTTCTCGCTGCCCGTCGCCTCGACGGCCGTGCCCGAGTCGGTCACCGTGAAGGAGGCGCGGACGCCTTCTCCGACGAGTCCCGGGACGCAGGCGGTGTAGTAGTCGCCGGCCGGCACCGAGACCGTCATCGAGCCCGTCGTGCCGGGGCCGATGTTCTCCTTCTCACTGATGATGCGGAGACCGTCGTCGGCGAGCAGTTCGAACTCGCTGTTGTCGCTGCCGGTGTTCGTCATGGTGAACGTGACGGGGCCGCTCGGGACCGAGGTGGTCGAGAGCGAACACGTGTCGTCGGAGCCGTCGACGGTCACGGCGGTGGCCGCGGAGGAGCCGGCGGGAGCGTTCGCGACGCAGCCGGTCAGGGCCAGCGCGAGGGCGGCGACGCCCGAGGCGACGGCGAGGGGGCGGAGGGGGCTGGCGATCATCGTGATGCTCCTGCGGTGCGGGGTGACGGGGTGGTCGAGGGGACGGACGTGCCGAGGGTCGCGGACGAGCCGGACGGGGTCGTGGTACCGGGTCGACGTCGGCGGGTCGCCCGCACGAAGAGGGGGACGACGACGGCGAGGTAGGCGAGCCAGACGACGACCTGCAGCCAGCTCGGCGTCGGGGTGAAGTTCACGAGCCCCTGGAGCAGGGTGCCGTACCAGCTGGTCGGCGGAACGGCAGCGCTCACGTCGAAGGCCAGGGAGGCGCGGCCCGGCAGCACGGACGCCTCCTGCAGGTCGCCCACCCCGTAGGCGAGGACGCCCGCCGCGACGACGACGAGGAAGTAGCCGGTCACCCGGAAGAACCGGGCGACGTCGAGGCGGACCACGCCACGGTAGATCGCCACCTGGACGGCGACCGCCGTGACGATGCCGAGGAGCGCACCCACCAGCGGCGTCGCGCCGCCGCCGGTCGACTGCACGGTGGCCCAGACGAAGAGAGCGGTCTCGATGCCCTCGCGACCGACCGAGAGGAAGGCCAGCGCGACGACCGCCCAGGCGCCGCCCCCGAGGGCTCGCTCGAGGCCCGACTCGAGTTCGCCGCGCAGGCCGCGCGCGGTGCGGGCCATCCAGAAGACCATCCAGGTCACGAAGCCCACGGCCACGATCGAGAGACCGCCGCCGATGATCTCCTGGGCTCGGAAGGTCAGCCCGTAGGTGCCGAAGGTGAGCACGGCGCCGAGGCCGAGCGAGAGGACGACCGCGGCGCCCACGCCCAGCCAGAGGCGGGGGAGGACGTCGCGTCGGGCGACCTTGACCACGTAGGCGATGAGGATGCCGACCACGAGAGCGGCCTCGAGGCCCTCTCGGAGTCCGATGAGGTAGTTGGCGAGCACGGGGACGGCTTTCTCGGGGGAGTGGAGCTCGTCGTCGAGCAGGATGAGGATCAGGGACGCGGTCGACCGGTCGGACCGCAGAGGGACCGAACGGGCTGGTATGGTTAGGCTAACCTCACTAAGGGCACCCTGAGCCAGACCGACAGTAGTGCGGCGCGGCATATCCTGTCCAGTGATGAACTCCTCCGCCTCGCCGACGCCCGCGTCGCCCTCGACCGCCGGCGACCCTCGGCTCGAGCGCGTGCTCTTCGTCCACGCCCACCCCGACGACGAGACCATCACCACGGGTGGCACCATCGCCGCGATGGTCGAGGCCGGTGCCGCGGTCACCGTCGTGACCTGCACCCGGGGCGAACTGGGCGAGGTGATCCCCGACGACCTCGCCGCCCTCCGGGCCGACCAGGCCGCCCTCGCCGTCCACCGCGAGGGCGAGATCGCCGCCGCCATGCGAGACCTCGGCGTCGACGACCACCGGTTCCTCGGTTCGGCCGGTGCCCGCACGCCGGGGCTCCCCGAACGGGTCTATCGCGACAGCGGCATGGTCTGGCGGTCGGACGGCGTGGCCGGGCCGACGCCCGACCTGCACCCCGCGGCGTTCTGCGCCGCCGAGTTCGGCGAGGTCGTGAGCGACCTGTCGGCCGTCGTCCAGTCCGTGCGCCCGACCGCGATCATCAGCTACGACGAGGACGGCGGGTACCACCACCCCGACCACGTCCGGGCCAACCGGGTCGCCGTGCGTGCCGCCCGCCTCGTCGGCGTGCCGTTCTTCGCGATCGTGGCCGGTGCCGAGTCGGCCGTGGGGGCGGAGGCCGAGGCCCTCGCCACCGACGACACCGTGCTGACGACCGACACGCGTCACGTGGCTCCTCGCAAGCTCGCCGCACTCCGCGACCACCGCAGTCAGGTCGAGGTCGTCGACCTCCCGGGTGGCCAGGCCGGCATCCGGTTCCCGCACGGCGCCGTCGAGCCCGTGACGGTCCGCGAGTCGTTCCGCTTCGTGCCCGAGCCGACGGTGGACGAGGGCGATTCCGAGATGGCCCGGATGACGACGGGCGGACGCGTCGTCGCGCTCGTCCTGGCGCTCGCCGCCGGGGCCGTGTTCGGCACCATCGGCACCGTCATGCACCAGTCGACGATCACCGTCGCCGGCTCGCCGTTCTGGTCCGGGCTCGTGCTCGCGTTGCTCATGAGCCTCACGCTCCTCGCCGGTCTCCGCTCGGTCTTCGGCTCGCGGGCGATGGCCGGGGCTGCCGCCGTCGGTCTCATCGGGGCGCTCGTCGTCCTGTGGCAGGCGAGTCCCGGGGGGTCGATCCTCGTGCCCGACAACACGCCCGCCCTGGTCTGGCTCGGCGGAGTGTTCCTGATCTGCCTCGTGGTGCTGGGGTGGCCGCGATTGCGGGGCCCGGCCGCCGGGGGAGCGACGCCGCCCCGCGACGCGGCCCGCGCCTCCTCGGTCGAGGCACAGCCGGCAGACGATAAGCTGGACGCCCTGCCCGACGCGAAGGGAACCCCCCAGACGTGACGTACGTGATCGCACTTCCCTGTGTCGATGTCAAAGACCGTGCCTGCATCGACGAGTGCCCCGTCGACTGCATCTACGAGGGCGAACGCTCGCTCTACATCCACCCCGACGAATGCGTCGACTGCGGTGCGTGCGAGCCCGTCTGCCCGGTCGAGGCCATCTACTACGAAGACGACCTGCCCGACAAGTGGGCCGAGTACTACAAGGCCAACGTCGAGTTCTTCGACGAGATCGGTTCCCCCGGCGGCGCGGCCAAGGTCGGCGTCATCGCCAAGGACCACCCCGTGATCTCGGCGTTGCCCCCTCAGGGCGCCGGCGCCTAGGACGGCCCCCGTGGCGCTCGACCTGCCCGAGTTCCCCTGGGACGCCCTGGTGCCGTACGCGGCCACCGCCCGGCGCCACCCCGGAGGCATCGTCGACCTCAGCGTCGGTTCGCCCGTCGATCCGACGCCCGAGGTCGTCCGTGAGGCCCTCGCGGTCGCGACCGACGCCCACTCGTACCCGCAGGTCGCCGGCACCCCGGCCCTGCGGTCGGCCATCTCGGAGTGGTACGCGCGTCGCCGAGGGGTGGCCGGACTCGGCGACGCGAACGTCCTGCCGACCATCGGCTCGAAAGAACTCATCGCCGGCATGGCCCTCTGGCTGGGCATCGGCCCGGGCGACACGGTGGTCTACCCGACGAACGCCTACCCGACCTACGCGCTCGGCGCCGCCCTCGTCGGCGCGACGGCCCTCGCCTCCGACGACCCCGCCGAGTGGCCCGTCTCGACGAAGCTGGTCTGGTTGAACAGCCCGGGCAACCCCGACGGGGCCGTGCTCGGCTTCGAAGCCCTCCGCGCCGCCGTGGCCCGTGCGCGCGAACTCGGTGCCGTGATCGCCGGCGACGAGTGCTACGCCGAACTCGGGTGGACGGGCGAGTGGGCCGACCGCCCCACGCCCTGCATCCTCGACCCACGCGTGGTCGGCGACGACCTCCGCGGCGTCGTCTCGGTCTACTCGCTCAGCAAGCAGTCGAACCTCGCCGGGTACCGCGCGGGCTTCGTCGCGGGCTGCGACCACGTGCTCGGGCAGCTCCTCGCCGTGCGCAAGCACGCGGGCCTCATGCCGCCGGCCCCGGTGCAGCAGGCCATGGTCGTCGCCTTGGCCGACGAGGCCCACGTGGTCGAGCAGAAGGCGCGGTACGCGGCCCGCAGAGCGCGCCTCCTGCCCGCTCTCGAGGCAGCGGGGTTCCGCATCGATCGCAGCGAGGCCGGCCTGTACCTCTGGGCCACGCGGGACGAGGACGCCTGGGCCTCGGTGTCCTGGCTCGCCGAGCGTGGCGTGCTCGTCGCCCCGGGGTCGTTCTACGGGCCCGCCGGTGATCGCCACGTCCGAGTGGCGCTCACGACGACCGACGAGCGCATCGACGCCGCCGTGGGGCGACTCGGCGGCTGACCGCTAGGCTGACCGGGTGACTGACACTGCCAACGACGCCCAGAAGGCCACGCTGCAGTTCCCGGGGGGAACAGCCGAGTTCCCGATCGTCGCGAGCACCGAGGGTGCCTCGGCGATCGACATCTCGACGTTCACCAAGCAGACCGGTTACACGACCCTCGACACGGGTTTCGTGAACACCTCCAACGCCCGAAGCACGATCACCTACATCGACGGTGATCAGGGCATCCTGCGCTACCGGGGCTATCCGATCGAACAAGTCGCCGAGAACTCGACCTACCTCGAGACGGCCTGGCTGTTGATCTACGGCGAACTGCCCACCCCCGACCAGCTCGCCGACTTCGACGCGCGCATCCGGCGGCACACGCTGCTGCACGAAGACCTGCGCCGCTTCTTCGACGCCCTGCCGCACAACGCCCACCCGATGTCGGTGCTGTCGAGCGCGGTCGGTGCACTGTCGACGTTCTACGAAGACAGCATGAGCGTGCACGATCCCGAGCAGGTCGAGCTCCAGACCGTCCGACTGCTGGCGAAGCTGCCGGTCATCGCGGCGTACGCGCACAAGAAGAGCCTCGGCCAGGCGTTCCTCTACCCCGACAACTCCCTCAGCTTCGTCGACAACTTCCTCAAGCTGAACTTCGGCACGATGGCCGAGCCGTACGAGGTGAACCCCGTCCTGTCGAAGGCGCTCGAACGCCTGCTCATCCTCCACGAGGACCACGAACAGAACGCGTCGACCTCGACCGTGCGTCTCGTCGGCTCGACGCAGGCCAACATGTTCTCGTCGATCTCGGCCGGCATCAGCGCCCTCTACGGGCCGCTGCACGGCGGGGCCAACGAGGCCGTCCTCAAGATGCTCGCCGAGATCCGCGACAGCGGCCAGGGTGTCGAGCGCTTCGTCGAGCGGGTCAAGAACAAAGAGGCCGGCGTCAAGTTGATGGGCTTCGGCCACCGGGTCTACAAGAACTACGACCCGCGCGCCAAGCTCGTCAAGGAGAGCGCCACCGAGGTGCTCGAGTCGCTCGGCGTGAAGGACGACCTGCTCGACATCGCGATGGAGCTCGAGGGCATCGCCCTGGCCGACGACTACTTCGTCGAGCGCAAGCTCTACCCGAACGTCGACTTCTACACGGGCGTCATCTACAAGGCGATGGGGTTCCCGCCCCGCATGTTCACGGTGCTCTTCGCCATCGGTCGCCTCCCCGGCTGGATCGCCCACTGGCGCGAGATGAACACCGACCCGACGACCAAGATCGGCCGCCCCCAGCAGTTGTACCTGGGCGCGACCGAACGCGATTGGCCGCAGCGCTAGTCCGCAGGAACGATCGGCACGACGCGAGGGGGTGGGCACGACGCCGGGTTCAGACCTGGGGTCGTGCCCACCCCTTTCGGTCGTGGTGCTCCTCGAAGACCTACGCGTGCAGCTGCGAGTTCAGCGTGATGCCGTGGCCCTTGCGGGGCAGCACCTCGACGGCGCCGGTCAGCGAGTTGCGGCGGAAGAGCAAGCCCGGCTGGCCCGAGAGCTCGACGGCCTTGACCGTCTGCGGCGAACCGTCGTTGGTCGGGGTGCCGCCCACGACGACGACCTTGGTGCCCGCCGTCACGTAGAGCCCGGCCTCGACGACGGTGTCGTCGCCGATCGCGATGCCGATGCCGGCGTTGGCGCCGAGCAGGGCGCGGGCGCCGATCGTCACCCGCTGGGTGCCGCCGCCCGACAGCGTGCCCATGATCGAGGCTCCGCCGCCGATGTCGGACCCGTCACCCACGACGACGCCCTGGGAGATGCGGCCCTCGACCATGGACGACCCGAGCGTGCCCGCGTTGAAGTTCACGAACCCCTCGTGCATGACCGTGGTGCCGGGGGCCAGGTGGGCACCGAGCCTCACCCGCGACGCGTCGGCGATGCGGACGCGGTCGGGCGAGACGTAGTCGAGCATGCGGGGGAACTTGTCGATGCCGGTCGCGACGATGCCGGCACGCTGCAGCCTCGGACGGAGCCGTGCGAAGTCGTCGGGATGGACCGGCCCCGCGTTCGTCCAGGTGACGATGGGCAGGTGCGCGAACACGCCGTCGAGGTTGACCGTGTTGGGCTCGACGAGGAGGTGGCTCAGCAGGTGCAGTCGCAGGTACGCGTCGGGCGTGGACGCAGGAGGCGCGCTCAGGTCGATCTCGACGGTCACCGGGACGAGGTCGACCGCGCGGCGCTCGTCGGGTCCGGCCGCGTCGGCCAGCTCGGCCGGGACGATCTCGGGGTCACGGTCGGCCGGGAGGGTGCCGAGCCGGGGGGAGGGGAACCAGGTGTCGAGCGTGGTGCCGTCGTGCGAGACGGTCGCGAGGCCGTACCCGTAGGCGTGGGTCGGGGCGGTGGCGGTGGCGTCGGAAGTCATGGACCCGAGCGTATCGGCAGCCGCCGACGGACCGCTTCGGAGGTGACCCGTGCCCTGGCCCCGTAAACTCGCCCGCATGGCACCGATCGACCTCTCCGTCTCGCCCGTCGACGTCACCAGGCAGCTCTGCGACATCCGGTCGGAGTCGGGTGACGAACGGCTCGTCGCCGACGAGATCTGGGCCACGCTCGACGGTTGCGACCACCTCGAGTTGTTCCGCGACGGCGACGCGATCGTCGCCCGGACCCGGCTCGGCCGGGCCTCGCGGGTCGTCATCGCCGGTCACATCGACACGGTGCCGATCAACGACAACGTGCCCACGCGCTACGAGACCGAGGACGGGGTCGACTACCTCTGGGGTCGCGGCACCGTCGACATGAAGGCCGGCTGTGCCGTCCACCTGAGGCTCGCGGTCGAGTTGACCGAGCCCGGCGTCGACGTCACCTGGGTCTGGTACGACCACGAAGAGGTCTCCGACGCCCTGAACGGCCTGGGCCGCCTCGCGCGCGTCCGACCCGACCTGTTGGCCGGCGACTTCGCCGTCCTGGGCGAACCGAGCAACAGCGGGGTCGAGGGGGGCTGCAACGGCAACCTGCGCGCCGAGATCCGCACCTTCGGCGCCCGCTCGCACAGCGCCCGCTCGTGGGTCGGCGACAACGCCATCCACAAGGCCGCGCCGATCCTCGACGTGCTGGCGGCCTACGAGGCGCGAGAGGTCGAGGTCGACGGGCTCGTCTATCGCGAGGGCCTCAACGCCGTGGGCATCACGGGCGGCGTGGCCGGCAACGTCATCCCCGACGAGTGCATGGTGCACGTCAACTACCGGTTCGCCCCGAGCCGCAGCGGCGACGAGGCCGTCGCCCACGTCCGCGAGCTCTTCGAGGGCTTCGACGTCACGATCGTCGACCTCGCCCCCGGGGCCCGGCCCGGTCTGGACGCCCCGCTGGCACAGCAGTTCCTGCGTGCCGTGGGCGGCGAGGCCAAGCCCAAGTACGGGTGGACGGACGTCGCGCGGTTCTCCGCGCTCGGCGTCCCCGCGGTCAACTACGGTCCCGGTGACCCGATGCTGGCCCACCACGACGACGAGCGGGTGCCCGTGCAGCAGATCCTCGACAACGAGCGCGGACTGCGGGCGTGGCTGACGGCCTGACCGTCGACGACGCGAGTCGCGCCTCCTCGTCCCCGTCGACGCGGCACGATCCCCGACGACCGACCTCGGCGTCGAGGCCCCTCTTGCTGCGCTACCGGCTCACGCCGTGGTGGGCCCGGGTGCTCGTGGTGTTCGTCCTGTCGCGCGTCGTCAGCACGATCGCGCTGCTCACCTTCGCCGGTGCCCAGCAGGCCAACGCCTGGACGCTCGCGAGCCCGGACTACGGCAGCTTCGCCACGATCTGGGACGGTCACTGGTACAACATCATCGCCGTGGTGGGGTACCCGCGCGACCTCCCCATCACCGGCGACGGCCACGTCGGAGAGAACGCCTGGGCGTTCATGCCCGCCTACCCGTTCGTCGTCCGTGGGCTGATGGGCCTGACGGGCCTGTCGTTCGCGGCGCTGGCCGTCGTCGTGTCGGTCGCCTGCGCCGCGGGGACGGCCCTGTTGTTCTACCGCCTCATGCGGCACGCGCTGCCCGAGTCGACCTCGTTGTTCGCGGTCGTTCTGTTCTGCGTGGCGCCCCTGTCGCCGCTGCTGCAGGTGGCCTACGCCGAGTCGATGTTCCTGCTGCTGCTCTGCGCGAGCCTGCTCATGCTGGTGCGGCGGCAGTACCTGGCGATGCTGCCGGTCGTGCTGATCATGTCCTTCACGCGGCCCGGAGCCCTTCCGCTCGCCCTGGCGATCGGTCTGCACGGGTTGCTGCGCTGGTGGCGCCGGCACGACGATCCCTTCCCGGTGCGCGAGCGCGTCCGGGTGGCGGTGTCGGCGGCGGCCACGGGCGTGTTCGGCGTCGCCTGGCTCGGCGTCGCCGGCGCGGTCACGGGGGTGCCGGGGGCGTACACCGAGACCGAACTCGCCTGGCGGGCGCCCTACATCGGCTACGGACCGCTCGTGCCGTTCACCCCGTGGGTCGACGGGGCGAACTGGTGGTTTCCGGGTGGTTCCGGCATCGCCCTCCTCGTGGTCGCGCTCGTGGCGTTCGGAGCCCTGCTGCTGTCGCCGTGGGCACGCCGGACGAGCACCGACCTGAGGCTGTGGGGCGTCGCCTACGGGCTCTACCTGCTGGCGGTGTTCTTCCCGCAGTCCAGCACCTTCCGGCTCCTGATGCCGCTCTTCCCCCTGCTGGGCGTCCTCGCGGTGCCGCGCTCGAAGGTCTACCGGGCGCTGCTCGTCGCCGTGTTCGTGGCGGCTCAGTGGGTGTGGCTCTACTACTGCTGGTGGGTGAACGGGTACGACTGGACGCCGCCCTGATCGGTCGGGGAACGGCGTCGTTTAGGTCGGGGGCCCGAAATCACGGATAATGGGACCAGCAACTTGCGAAAGGGGACTATCTGATGGCAGCCATGAAGCCGAGGACCGGCGACGGGCCTATGGAAGCCGTTAAGGAGGGCCGTCTCATCATCGTGCGTGTTCCGCTCGAGGGTGGGGGACGCCTCGTGGTGTCGGTCAACGACGACGAAGCCAAAGAGTTGCACGACGCCCTCGCCGGCGTCGTCAGCGCCTAGTCGGCCGCCTCCTTAATAGCCCCGGACGCCCCGCCCGCCGCACCTGCGGCGCGCGGGGCGTCCGTGCGCGTGCCCGCCTCCGCGCGGGCTACCGCGCCGGTTGCCTGCTGCACGGGCGGGGAGCCCGGCGGGGGTGCGTCACCGCTTGATCAGCGAGAGCAGCCCGTCGCCCGCCGTCGAGAGCGAGCTGATCACGGCCGGTGAGGTGGACACCTCGGTCAGCAAGGTGCGGAAGCCCGTGGTCGTGCTGTCGCGGACGGCGGGATTGGCCACCCGTCCGTGCCAGAGTGCGTGCGCGACGAGGACGAGTCCGCCCGGGCGGGCGAGGCGCAGGCCGTGCTCGACGTACTCGATGACCGAGCCGGGGTCGGCGTCGACGAAGACGATGTCGTACGAGTTCTCGTTCATCCGCGGCAACACGTCGGCGGCACGGCCGGCGATCATGCGGAAGCGGCTGGCAGGCATCCCCGCCTGCAGGTAGGCGTCCCGGGCGGCCTGCTGGTGCTCGATCTCGCGGTCGATGGTCGTCAGGACGGCCGCGGGGGCGCCCGAGAGCAACCAGAGCCCGCTGACGCCCAGGCCCGTCCCGACCTCGATGATCGACGACGCGTTCGAGGCGGCGGCGACGACCGCGAGCTGGGCGCCGACCGCCGGCGAGACGGCCTCGACCCCGACCTCCAGCGAATGCTGTCGAGCCTCGGCGATCGCGTCGCTCTCGGTGACGAGTTCTTCCGCGAACTTCCAACTTGACTCTATCTGCGACACACCCACTCCTCGAAAGGCCAACTCTAGGGGGTTCCCCGAGTCGTCACCGGTTAGTCTGCTTGCGTGTCCATGTTCGGTCTGACGTTCGACAAGCTGCTCATCATCGGTGTGCTCGCGGTCTTCCTGCTCGGTCCCGAACGACTGCCCGGCTACGCGGCGAAGCTCGCCCAGCTCGTCCGGACGGTGCGCGACATGGCCAACGGTGCGAAGACGCGCATGCGCGACGAGATGGGCCCCGAGTTCGACGACGTGGAGTGGCAGAAGCTCGACCCCCGTCAGTACGACCCGCGGCGCATCATCCGCGACGCCTTGCTCGACGGCACGGATGGCGCCCCCAAGCCCTCGGCGCCGAGCATGGCGACGGCCGGTGCCGCCGCCGCGGCTGTGTCCGCGGGGTTGCCGGGGGGTCGTTCCTCCGCACAGGTGGTGCCGCTCGCGACGGGCGAGGTGCCGCCGTACGACTCCGAGGCGACCTGACCCGCCTGCGGCACCGCGCCTCCTGACCTCGTCGCCCGCCTCGTGGTCTGCCGCCTCGTGGCCTCTCGCCTCGAGCCCCTCACTCGGTCTCCACGCCGCCCGTGGGCGGCGTGGTGCTCAGACGCCTCCGTGCAGTGCCGCCACGCGTGAGGCCTCGGCCCTGAGCGCGTCGACGACCCGTCGCACCGAGGGGCGCTCGGCCCGGTCGCGCCGCATCACGGCGGACACCCAGCGCACGGCCCGGATGCTCTCGAGGGGCACGAGCACCATGTCGTCCCGGGCGTCCTTGGCGGTGAAGCGCGGCAGCACGGCGATGCCGAGGCCGGCCCCGACGAGCGACTCGGTCACCTTGGTGTCGCTGAAGCGCTGAGCGACGCGGACGGGGCTGCCGGTCACGCGCTCGATCTCGCGGTAGACCCACTCGAACGGGAAGTCGTGCGGGACGCCGATCCAGTTCTCGCCCTCGAGGTCGCCGGGTGCGAGCGAGGCGCGACCGGCGAGACGGTGGTCGGCGGGCAGGGCGATGTCGAGGGGCTCGGTCAGCAGGGGGACGGTGACGAGTCCGCGACCGGGCCACGGCTTGTCGTCGGACGAGTGCGCGACGACGACGTCGTGGTCGGCGGCCAGCTCGGGGAACTCGCGGATCGACGGGTCGTGGTCGCTCGCGACGACCACCAGGCCGGGGGTCTCGGCCACCGTGCGCAGCAGCCCCGGCAGCAACATCTGCCCGCCCGTGGGGAAGGTGGCCAGCGTGACCTCGCCCTGGGGGGTGGCGACGAAGTCGTCCCAGACCGCCTGGGCTCGTTCCAGTGCCACGGCGACGTCGGTGGCCGTCTGGGCCAGCACGCGCCCGGAGCCGGTGAGCACGATGCCGCGTCCCACCCGCTCGGTCAACGCCACGCCGGCCTCGCGCTCGAGCACCTTGAGTTGCTGCGAGACGGCACTCGGGGTGCGGTGGGTGGCCCGGGCGACGGCGGCCACGCTGCCTCGTTCGGCGAGTTCGCGGAGCAGTTCGAGACGCTTGACATCCATGTAGCAAATCTACGCTGTTTCGGTAGAAACGTGAGATTGATCTACCGCTTCTCCGGGCGCATCATTGAAGAGTCCCCGGAGCGCGTCGTAGCGCTCCCGAGCTCCGGTCGACCTGGTCCCGGGCTCGGTGGCGAATCCATCCCACCATGCAGAATCGCGCGTCGAACCGCGCCAGAAAAGAGTCCCCCATGCTCACCGGAATCATCGTCCTCGCCATCGCCGCAGTCGTCGGAATCGCCGGCTCGCTCGTCTCGGTCGCCCGAGACGGTTTCCGCGCCATCCCGACCAAGACCTACAACCGCTGGTCCTAGTCCGCTTCGCGGTGGTCGGCGCGTCTCCCTCCTGAGCGTGCCGTCACCGCGTGTGCCGCCTTCGTGCTGGGGTGCGGCACGAGCACGTCGCCGCCCCTCGGGCGAGACGCTGTGACGAAAGGGCACCTCGCCACGCGAGGTGCCCTTTCTGCACGTCCGGGGTGCTCGACCCCGGTCAGGTGACGCTGAGTCCGAGCTTCCGGCCGGCCAATCCCCGGGCCCGCACCGCCAGTCGGCCCGCCAGCTCGTCGATGGCCGTGGCCGCAGGATCGTCGGGAGCGGCGAGCACGACCGGTACGCCGTCGTCGCCCCCCTGGCGCAGGCCCAGACTGAGCGGGACGCTGGCGAGCAACGGCACCTCGGCTTCTTGACCGGACGACAGTCGGCGGGCCGTCTCGACGCCACCACCGGAGCCGAAGAGCTCGAGGACGCTGCCGTCGGCCTGGGGCAGACCCGCCATGTTCTCGACGACCCCGAGCAACCGCTGACCCGTCTGGCGTGCCACGAGCCCGCTGCGCTCGGCGACGTCGGCGGCGGCCGGTTGAGGGGTCGTGACGACCAGCACCTCGGCGTGCGGCAGCAACTGCCCCACCGAGATGGCGACGTCGCCCGTCCCGGGCGGCAGGTCGAGCAACAACACGTCGAGGTCGCCGAAGTACACGTCGGTCAGGAACTGCTGGATCGTCCGGTGCAGCATCGGCCCGCGCCAGGCGACGGCGGTCGAGGCGTCGTCGACGAACATGCCGATCGAGATGACCTTCACGCCGTGGGCCACGGGCGGCAGGATCATGTCGTCGACGCGGGTCGGCTTCACCGAGGCGCCGTCGGGGCCGACGAGGCCGAGGAGTCCGGGGATGCTGAAGCCGTAGACGTCGGCGTCGACGATGCCGACGGCCAGACCACGGGCCGCGAGGGCGACCGCGAGGTTGGCGGTCACGGTGGACTTCCCCACCCCGCCCTTGCCGCTCGTGACGGCGTAGACCCGGGTCAGCGTGTCGGGCCCGAACTGCATGCCGCGCGCCGCCCGGCCCGCCCGCAGCTTCTCGGTGAGGGCGTGTCGCTCGTCCTTGGTCATGACGGTCACGTCGACCGTGACGTCCGTGACGCCGGTCACCGAGGCCGTGGCCTCGCGGACGTCGCGTTCGATCGTGTCGGCTGCCGGGCACCCCACGATCGTGAGCTTGACGGCCACCGTCGCCGCGCCTCCTGCGTCGACGACGACGTCACCGATCATGTCGAGTTCGGTGACGGGCTTGCGGATCTCGGGGTCGAGCACCCGCGCGAGCGCGCGACGGACGTCGTCCGGCGTCGCGGGGCGGGTGGCGGCGACCGGCTCAGCCACGGTGGTGGCCGTCACGTCGGGCGTCGCGTCGTGACGACGAGGAGGTGCGGGTCGGCTCGACCGCGGGGCTCTCGTCGTCGTCGCGCCGGTCGAGCTCGTCGAGCAGCGAACGGAGCTCGGCCCGGATGAAGTCCTTGCTGGCCATGTCGCGGATCGCGATCCGGAGCGCGACGACCTCGCGGGCCAGGTACTCGGTGTCGGCCAGGTTGCGTTCGGCGCGCTGACGGTCCTGTTCGAACTGCACGCGGTCGCGGTCGTCCTGCCGGTTCTGCGCGAGCAGGATGAGGGGAGCGGCGTACGACGCCTGCAGCGACAGGATCAGCGTCAGCGCCGTGAAGCCGATGGCAGCGCTGTCGAAGCGGATGTCGATCGGGGCGACCGTGTTGTAGATCATCCAGACGACGCAGAACAGGGTGAGGGCGATCAGGAAGTAGGGCGTGCCCATGCCCCGGGCGATGGACTCGGTCGCCCGACCGAAGCGGTCGCTGCTGACCCGCTTGCGCCCGGGCAGCACGCGGGGGCGCAGACCCTTGGGGGCGTCGAGGCGGACGTCGTTGCGGTTATCGCGGGCCATCGTCGCTCCTCGTGCTCTGGCCGATCGCGGGGCGACGGGCGCGGCCACGCGGTCGGCTCGGGGTCAGCGGTTGGTCGGGGTCCTGACTGCGCCAGTCGTCGGGCAGGACGTGGTCGAGGACGTCGTCGATGGTGACGACGCCGACGAGGCGGTGCGCCGAGTCGACGACGGGCACCGAGACGAGGTTGTAGGTCGCCATGACCCGCGTGACCTCGAGGGCCGTGGCGTCGACGCGGACCGGTTCGGTGGTCTGGTCGAGGATCGTCCCCAGGCGCTCGTTCGGCGGGTAACGGAGCATCCGCTGGAAGTGCACCATGCCGAGGAACCGGCCGGTGGGCGGTTCGTAGGGTGGCAGGACGACGCAGACCGCCGCGCCGAGCGCCGGGGCCAGTTCGTGACGACGGATCAGGGCGAGGCCCTCGGCGACCGTGGCGTCGGCCGAGACGATGACGGGCTCGGTCGTCATCAGTCCGCCTGCGGTGTCGGAGTCGTAGCTGAGCAGCATGCGCACGTCGTCGGCCTCGTCGGGCTCCATCAGCGTGAGCAGCTGCTCGGTGCGTTCGTCGGGCAGCTGGGCGATGAGGTCGGCCGCGTCGTCGGGCTGCATCTGGTCGAGGACGCTCGCCGCACGGTGGTCGTCGAGGCCCGTGAAGATCTCGACCTGCTCGGCCTCGGGCAGCTCTTCGAGCACGTCCGCGAGGCGGTCGTCGGACAGTTCGCCGGCGACCTCGAGCCGCCGCTCGGGCGTGAGGTCGAGCAGGGTGTTCGCGAGGTCCGCGGGCACGAGGTCGGAGTACGCGGCGATCAGGTGCTCGGCGCTCTGCGCCTCGCCCGGTCCGGCCTCCTCGACGACGTCGTCCCACGCCGCGAACGCCGTCGGCGCCTTGACGAACGGCGACGGCGACGTCTTGGGCTTGCGCAGGAAGAGCTGGCCGACCTCCCAGTCGCCCTCGCTCACCTCGTCGATCGCCACGTCCTCGATGGTGGCGTGGCCGCCACCGTGCCGGAACGACACGCGACGACCGAGCAGGTCGGCGATGACCCGGGTCTCGCCGCCACGCTGCTCGAAGCGGCGGAGCGTGATGACGCCGTTCGTGATGATCTGGCCCGAGCCGATGCTCGTGACGCGTCCGATCCCCACGAAGACCCGGCGCTTGCCGGGGACCTCGACCACGAGGCCCACCACGCGCGGCGCCCCGGTGCGGCGGTAGACCACCAGCACGTCGCGCACCTTGCCGACCTTGTCGCCCGCAGGGTCGAAGACGGAGCAACCGGCCAGCCGGGCGACGAAGACTCTGGTTGCACTCACGCGTCCAATTTAGTCGCTCGCGGGGTCGCCGCCGACGGGTGCCCGGCAGGGGCACCGTGTTTAATGCTGGGATGACGAACCCGGGCCCCGTGGGCCGCCGCCCGCCGATGGTGCCCACCCTGCCGCGGGGCGACGTCCTCGGCACCTACGACACGTATCCCGAGGCGCAGCGCGCGGTCGACCGGCTGTCACAGGCCGAGTTCCCGATCAAGCGGCTGGCGATCATCGGCAACGACCTGAAGACCGTCGAACGCGTCACCGGTCGCCTGAGCTACGGGCGTGCCGCCCTGGCCGGGGCCGTGACCGGACTCTGGCTCGGCGTCTTCTTCGGGCTCGTCATGCTCGTCTTCGCGACCGAGACCGCCACCGCGGCCACCGTCGGGGCGGCGGCTCTGCTCGGAGCCGGTTTCGGCATGCTCTACGGCATCGTCAGCTTCGCGATCACCCGTCGCCGCCGTGACTTCACCTCGACGCACCAGGTGCTCGCGTCGAACTACCAGATCGTGGTCGACCCCGAGGTGTCCGGGCGGGCGCACGAGATCCTCGCGCGTCCCGAGGCCCCGCGCCGCTGACGTACCCTGGTGTCGACATGGCACTCCGCGACCCCTCCACGACGGCCACCCGGGCCGAGCGCTTCGCGCGTGGTTGGCTGACCGCCGGTGCGTCGACCCTGGTCGCGGCCTTCTCCCACGTGGCCGGCGGTGGCATGGAGCCCGGACTGCTCGGCGTCGTCCTCGCCCTGGCCGTGGCCGTGCCCGTCTCGATCGCCCTGGCGGGCGTGCACCTCTCGACCGTGAGGCTCGCCGTCGCGGTCGCGCTCAGCCAGGTCGCGTTCCACGTGTTGTTCTCCCTCGGAGCCTCGGACGGCGGGGGTGCCTCGGCGACGGGCGGGCACCACTCCGCACTCGTGATCTCGACGATCGCCGACGGCGCCGCGTCCGGTGGCGGCGTCGGCCAGGCCATGGTCATGGGGGGCCCCGCCATGTGGCTGGCCCACGCGCTCGCGGCCGTGGTCACGATCGTCGCCCTCCGGCGTGGCGAGGGCGCCGCGTGGGCCCTCGTCCGACTGGCCGTCCGCGGTCTGGCCGTCGCGCGCCTCTTGACCGCCGGACATCGGCCCGAGGCGCCCGTCGTCCGGCGCCCGCCGACTCCGGTCGGCGTCCGTCCGCGCCCGCCCGGCCGACGACACCTCACGGCCCGACCCCGTCGCGGTCCGCCCTGCCCTGCCTGACCCCGCACACCGCCGACCTCCGTCGCCGGTGACCCCGTCGGACGCGCCCGTCGCGCCGTCGGGCCCCATCGTCATGCACCGCAGACCGATCGCACTCGCGATCGAGAGGACCAGATCCATGAACCACAGCACCGACCCCATTTCCGTCGCGTCCCGCCGTCCCCGGTCGTCCGCCGTCGTCGCCCGTTCGGCAGCGGCCCTCGGCGCCGCCGCCCTGCTCGCGTTGGCCGCGCCCCTCGCGGCCTCGGCCCACGTCCACGTCGAGCCCGGTCAGGCCGAGGCCGGGTCGTACGAGACGTTGACCTTCAAGGTGCCGAACGAGTCGGCGACCGCGGGCACCGTCGGGCTCGTCGTCGACCTGCCCACCGACACCCCGTTCACCTCGGTGTCGTACGAGCCCCTCCCGGGGTGGACCACCGAGGTCACCACCAGCACGTTGCCCGAGCCGGTCGAGCTCGACGGCACGACGATCACCGAGGCGCCGACGCAGGTGACCTGGACGGCCGAGGGCGACACGCAGATCGCACCCGGACAGTTCCAGCAGTTCGTCATCTCGGCCGGTGCGGTGCCCGACACCGGGTCGATCGCGCTGCCGGCCCACCAGCGCTACTCGGACGGCACGGTCGTCGACTGGGCCGACGCGACTCCCGCCTCGGGAGAAGAGCCCGAGCACCCCGCACCGACCCTCTACGTCAACGACGCGCCGCCGGCCGACGAGCACGCCGGCCACGCGACGGACGACGACGCGACGACCGCGGGTGTCGGCACCTCCGGCGACTCGGCGTCGGGCTCCGGCGACGGCGCGGTCGGACCGCTCTCGATCGGCCTCGGCATCGGCGGCCTCGCCCTGGGTGCGCTGGCGCTCGTCGTCTCGGTCGTCGCGCTGACCCGTCGGCCCCGGGCGACCGCGTCCCGCACCTCGACGAACGGCGGGGTGGACGCGTGACGGCCGCGCGCTCGCGGACACCGCGCCTCCTCGGCGTCCTCGTGACGGCCGGGCTGGGTGCCGCGGTCGGCGCCCTCGCCCTCGTACCGGCGGGATCGGCCGCGGCGCACGACTACGTCGTGAGCAGCACGCCGGCCGCGGGCTCGACCGTCGACTCGTCCCCGGCGACCGTGTCGATCACCTTCAACGACGTGATCCTCGACCTCTCGGGCACCGGCAGCTCGAACGTGCTCGAGGTGACCGACGCCGCCGGTCTGCACTACGAGGACGGCTGCTCGACGACCTCGGGACCGACGCTGACGACCGGTGTCGCGCTCGGGTCGCCCGGCGCCTACACGATGACCTACCAGGCCGTCTCGGCCGACGGCCACACCGTCTCGGACGCCGTCCCGTTCACCTACGCCCCCGCCGCGGGCACCGCGGAGGGGGCGGGCTCGCCGACCCGTCCGAGCTGCGGCAGCGCAGGAGGCGCGGCTGGCGGTGCCGGCGCCCCCACCGGTGACGAGACCGGTGCGGCCTCGCCCTCGGCCTCGTCCGAGCCCGAGATGACGACCATGGCGACCCCGGGTGACGACACCGTGGCGACGCCGTCGGCTGCGCCCGAGTCGGGATCGGTGAACGCCGGACTCGTCATCGGCATCGCGGTCGCGATCGTCGTGCTGGCCGCCGCCGGTGTGGTCGTGGCCATCGTCACCGGCCGGCGACGTGACGGGACACCGTCCGAGGCCGACGACACGTCGGCCCCGGACGGCGACTCGTCGTCCGACGGTCGATGATCCTGCCTCGCTGATCGGGGTGTGAACGGGCGAAGGGCCCCGGGTGCGTCGCACCCGGGGCCCCTCGTGTCGGACCTCAGTCGCGGGAGATCCACGCCTCGACGTCGGCGACCGTGCGGGGGATGGCCACCGAGAGGTTCTCGGCCCCGTCGGCGGTCACGAGGATGTCGTCCTCGATGCGCACGCCGATGCCGCGGAACTCCTCGGGCACGGTGAGGTCGTCGGGCTGGAAGTACAGGCCGGGTTCGATGGTGAACACCATGCCGGGCTCGAGCACGCCGTCGAGGTAGAGGTCGCGGCGGGCGGCGGCGCAGTCGTGCACGTCGATGCCGAGGTGGTGGCTCGTGCCGTGCACCATGTAGCGACGGTGGTACTGGTGGTCGGGCTTCAGCGACTCCTCGGCGGACACCGGCAGGAAGCCCCATTCGGCCGTCCGTTCGGCGATGACCTTCATGGCCGTCGCGTGGATCTCGCGGAACGCGATGCCCGGACGCACGATCGCGAACGCCGCGTCGGCCGCCTCGAGCACGGCTTCGTACACGAGACGTTGCACGTCGGTGAACCGGCCCGAGACGGGCAGCGTGCGGGTGATGTCGGCCGTGTAGAGGCTGTCGAGTTCGATGCCCGCATCGATGAGGATGAGGTCGCCGTCGCGGACGACGCCGTCGTTGCGGGTCCAGTGCAGGACGCAGGCGTGGTCGCCCGACGCGGCGATCGTGTCGTAGCCGACCGTGTTGCCGTCGGCGCGGGCCCGACGGTTGAAGGTGCCCTCGACGAGCCGCTCGCCGCGCGGGTGCGCGACGATGTCGTCGAAGTCGGCGATCACGTCGGTGAACCCCTTGCCCGTCACCGTCACGGCCTGACGCATCTGCGCGACCTCGTACGCGTCCTTGACGAGACGCAGCTCGCTCAGGTCACGGGCCAGGTCGGCGGAGGTCGCCCGCTCGCCGGGGCGGTCGTCGTCGGAGATCACGACGGCCGTCGTCCCCGCCGAGACGGGGGACTGCTCGGCGGCGGCCTCGACGACGGCGTCGAGACGGCGGGTCAGGTCGGGGTCGGCTTCGCGGACGACGAGGGTGCCGGCGTCGATGGTGCCGACCACGGCCTCGAAGTCGGCCAGGTCACGCGTGGCGAGACCCAGGTCGGCGGCGACCTGCGTCAACGACGGGCGCGGGCCGATCCAGAACTCGCCGATCTCGGGGTTGGCGTAGAACTCGTCCGAGTCACGCCCGGCGCTCGCCCTCAGGTACAGGGTGGCGTCGTGGCCCTCGGCCGTGGGCTCGAGCACGAGCACCGAACCGGGCACGGTGTCGGAACCCCAGCCCGTCAGGTGCGAGAACGCCGAGTGCGCACGGAAGGGGTAGTCGCAGTCGTTGGACCGGACCTTGGCGGAGCCGGCCGGCACGACCAGGCGGGTGCCCGGGTGCAGCGCGGACAGCCGCGCGCGACGGTCGGCGGCGAACGGCGCCTGCTCACGCGGCTCGGGGAGGACGTCGGGGCGGTCGGCCCACTGCGACGAGATGTAGTCCTTGAACGTGTCCGACCCGGGGGTGGTGGAGCGGTTGGTGGTCGCGCGCGGCGCCTTCTGATCTGCCATGCCCACCATTGTCCCGCCAAACGGGCCGGACGCCCAGTCGGTGGGCTCAGGCTCCCGTGCGACTGAGCTGGGCGACGACCGCCCGGTGGTCGCTGCCGGCGTCGTCGAGCTCGGTCACGACCCGGAAGCCGGTCGGCAGCCACTGCTCGGTGGCCATGACGTGGTCGATCGGCGCACCGAGGAGGGGAGGGACGTCGGTCGGCCAGGTCCCGACGCCGGCGTTCGCGGTCGCCTCGGCGGCATCGCGGCAGGCGCCGAGCGCTCCACCGTCGGTGCCGAGCCCGGCCATGTGGTCGAGGGTGGCGTTGAAGTCACCCGCCATGATCACGTTCCCCGACCGGCAGACGTCGGCGAGGTACCCCAGGCCGGCACGCCACTGCCCCATGTGCTCGGGCGTCGGCGACACGGGATGGGCGGCGACGATCGTGGGGCCCTCGCCCGACACGGGTGTCGCGACGACCGTCGGGAGGACGGGCGTCGTCCGTGCGTCGGTGGTGCCGTCGTCACCGATCGCGACCTGGTAGTCGCCCAGCGCGGCACTGATCAGGAGCGTCGTCGAGCGGCCGCTCGCGATCTGGTCGTAGGCCACCGTGTTCACCCACATGGGCTTGCCGGCGGCGGCCATGGCCTCGGCGACGGCGACGCCGACCTCCTGGCGGGTCTCGGGCAGGGCGATCACGTCGGCACCGACCTCGGTCGCGAGGGCGACGACGGCGTCGGCCCCGGTCGCCGCGCCGAGGGTGTTCCACGACAGGACGGTGACGTCGGTGGGCGTCTTCTCGACGAAGTCGGTGCGGCCCAGGCCGCGAGCCGTCACGACGCCCGCCGAGAGGACGCCGAACACGAGCAGCAGCACGGCCGCGCTCGCCGTGAGCGACCGGATCGGCCGCGCGACCAGGCCGAGCACGAGCAGCAGCACCACCAGGACGATCGCGACGGCCCCGGCGACGAGCCGGAACGACACCACCTGACCGACCGGGAAGACGCGCTGCAGCCCGACGGCCTGGGGCCAGAGGGCGGCCAGGAGCACGGCGGCGACGGCGAGGACGAAGACGAGGGCGACGAGACGACGGATCATGGCCCCTGGAGCCTAGGGGAACCCCCGACCGCACGTCGGGCGCCGCACGGACGGCTCGGATGCGCGCCGCCTACGATGGGGGGATGCCCACGCGCCTGGTCGACCTGCACACTCACTCGAGCGTGTCGGACGGCACCGAGGCGCCCGCCGCGCTGGTCGCGTCGGCCGTGCGCGCGGGGCTCGACACCGTCGCCCTGACCGACCACGACAGCACGGCCGGGTGGTCCGAGGCCACGGCCGCCGTCGCCGGCACCGGTCTCACCCTCCTCCCCGGCATGGAGCTCAGCACCCGGCTCGGACTGAACAGCGTCCACATGCTCGGCTACCTCTTCGACCCCGCCCACCCGGGCCTCGTCGCCGAGACGGCCCGCCTGCGCGACAGCCGTCTGCACCGGGCCGAGCGCATCGTCGAACGCATCGCCGCCGACTACGACCTCACCTGGGGCGACGTCCTCGCCCAGGCCAGCTCGGGGGCGACCCTGGGACGGCCGCACATCGCCGACGCCCTCGTCGCCAAGGGCTACGCGCCCGACCGCAGCGCCGCCTTCGCGGGCATCCTGCACTGGCGGTCCGGGTACTACGAGCCGCACGAGGCACCCAGCCCCCTGATCGGCGTCCGCCTGATCCGGGAGGCCGGGGGCGTCCCCGTCATCGCCCACCCGGCGACGCGGGGTCGCGAGCCGAACGTCTCCAGCGAGGGTTTCGAGGCCCTCGTCGACGCCGGCCTGCTCGGCGTCGAGATCGACCACCGCGAGAACACCTCGGCCGGCAAGGCGCGACTGCTCGAGCTCGCCCGACGGTACGACCTCATCGTGACCGGGTCGAGCGACTACCACGGCGACGGCAAGCCCAACCGGTTGGGTGAGAACACCACGGCTCCCGGACAACTCGACCGGATCGTCGACGCGGCGACCGGGTGGGTGCCCGTCCGGGGCTGAACCGGCCCGCGCCTCCTCGGTTGGACGGCGACGTGCCGGGCGATGACGTGCCGGACGGCGGCGTTCCGGACGGCGACGTGCCGGGCGATGACGTGCCGGACGCACGAGACCCCCTCGCCGCGGACGGTCGAGGGGGTCTCGTGCTGGATCGGTCGTCAGCCCTGCGGCTGTGACGACGAGTCGCCGGCGGGACGACGGCGACGGTTGCGGCTGCGCTTGCGTGGGGCCTCACCCGTGCCCTCGCCGGCCGGAGCCGCCGCGTCGGGCGCCTGTGCGGCGCCGCGGCCCGTGGTCGAGGGCTCACCGGAGGCCCGCACGGGAGCGTCGCCACGACCGCGACCGCGACCCCTGTCACGATCGCCCTGGGGGCCGCCGGTGCGCTCGCGCGAGCCGACCGAACCCGCCTTGACCGCCGACAGGGAGCTCGCGCGCAGGCGTCCCTTCGTCCCGGCGGGGATGTCGAGGTCGGCGAAGAGGTGCGGGCTCGACGAGTAGGTCTCGACCGGCTCGGGCTGGCCCATGTCGAGGGCCCGGTTGATCAGGGCCCACTTGTGCAGGTCGTCCCAGTCGACGAACGTCACGGCGATGCCGGTCTTGCCGGCGCGGCCGGTACGGCCGGCGCGGTGCAGGTAGGTGTCGTGGTCGTCGGGCACGGTGTGGTTGATCACGTGCGTGACGTCGTTCACGTCGATGCCTCGGGCCGCGACGTCGGTCGCGATCAGGATGTCTTTCTTGCCCGCCTTGAACGCGGCCATCGCGCGCTCGCGCTGCTCCTGGTTGAGGTCACCGTGGACGGCCGCCGCGTTGAAGCCGCGGTCGTTCAGCTCTTCGACGAGCTTGGCGGCCGCGCGCTTGGTCCGGGTGAAGACGACGGTCTTGCCACGACCCTCGGCCTGGAGGATGCGCGCGATCACCTCGTCCTTGTCGAGCGAGTGGGCCCGGTAGACGACGTGCTTGATGTTCGCCTGCGTGAGGCCCTCGTCGGGGTCGGTCGCGCGGATGTGGATCGGCTTCGACATGAACCGGCGTGCCAGGGCCACGATCGGGCCGGGCATGGTCGCCGAGAACAGCATGGTGTGACGGGTGGCCGGCACCTGCTGGAAGATCTTCTCGATGTCGCTGAGGAAGCCCAGGTCGAGCATCTTGTCGGCCTCGTCCAGCACGACCTCTTGCACCTCTTTGAGGTTCAGGAGGCGCTGGCCGGCCAGGTCGAGGAGGCGCCCGGGGGTGCCCACGACGATCTGCGCGCCGGCCTTGAGTTGCTCGACCTGGCCCTCGTAGGCCTTGCCGCCGTAGATGCTGACGATCTTGGTCGCCCGGTTCGAGGTGGCGAGCTCGAGGTCGTCGGCCACCTGGACGCAGAGTTCGCGGGTCGGGACGACGACGAGCACCTTGACGCCGGGGGCCGGGTCGAGGCCGATGCGCTGGATGATCGGGAGGCCGAAGCCGAAGGTCTTGCCGGTGCCCGTCTTGGCCTGGCCGATGATGTCCTGCCCGGCGAGGGCGAGGGGGATGGTCTGCGTCTGGATGGGGAAAGGTTCGAGGATCCCCTTCGACGCCAGAGCGTCGACCATGTCGGGGTCGATCGCGAGGTCAGTGAATGTCAAAGTGTTGCCCTGTCTCATATAGGGGGATGCGTCGAGTTTAGCCCGTCGCGACGGGCGGCCCCTCGGACCCCGTAAGATGTGGGCGTGGTGTCCTGGCCCGGTCGAGGTGCGAAACGCGGCGTCCCGTCCCTGCAGTGGCCGCGGCCCGCGGCGAAGCCGACCCCCGCGGCCCGGGTCGAGCTCGACCAGTTCACCCCCGACCTGTTGGTCTTCCTGGGGCACGCGGCCTACCTCGAACTCGCGCTCTTCGAGACGCTGGGCCGCTCGTCGGCCTTCGCCCCCGACGTGCGCGCGAAAGAAACCACCGGCCGCATCGCCGAGACGACCTTGGCCCGACACCGCGGCCTGGTGGCCGAGATCGAACGGTCCGGCCACGACGCCACCGAGTCGATGGAGCCCCACATCGCCGCCATCGACGAGTTCCGGGCCCGGACCGGAGGCACGGACTGGTACGAGGCGATCGTCGCGGACTACGTCGCAGCCGGCCTGCTCAACGACGTCTTCGTGCGGTTGGCGGCCGGACTGCCGGCGGACCACCACAAGCGGATCGTGGCGGTGCTCGAGGCCCACGACGACGCACCGCTCGTGGTGCGAGAACTCTCCAAGGCCATCGAGGCCGACCCGCGGCTCGCGTCACGGCTGGCCCTCTGGGGGCGCAGGTTGGTGGGAGACACCCTGTTGGTCGCTCGCGCCGCGGTGTCCGCGTCGCACGTGTCCGCCGACGACGAGCGTCTCGAACCCGTCTTCACGGAACTCATCGCCGCCCACACGCGCCGCATGGACGCCCTCGGACTCACCGCCTGAGCGCTGACCGCTGGTAGTCCTCCGGCTGGCGGGACCGTTCTCGGCGACCTGGCGTGGCCGCCCTGGGCGACCGGCCGTGCATCGAGGGCATGGCGAAGGCGCGGCGTCAGGAGGCGGAGCGCACCAGGCGGGCGAAGTGCTCGCTGTCGTGAGCCCGGCGGCGGGCAGCCGCGACACGGCAGACCACGAACGCGACGACGGCGGGGAGGACGAGTGCTGCCACCCAGATCCATCCGCTGTCGGCGGGCCATCCGGCCCAGGTCAGGACCTCCCACACGATCGCCGCCACGACGGCGCCGGACGCGGGCGCGAGCAGGACGCCGCGGGTGTCGCCGTCGGGCAGCGCGTAGTGGAGGACGAACCCGAGGATGGCGCCACCCAGGACGACGAAGAGGAGTTCCACGACTAGCTGACGAACCCGACCTTGCGGCTCTCTTCGCTGCCGACCTCGACGTAGGCGAGCGATGCGGTGGGGACCAGGTAGGTCTTGCCCTTGGAGTCGGCGAGGGTGACGTACGACTTGCCGCCGTCGAGCGCGTCGCCGACGACCTTCTCGACCTCGTCGGCGGTCTGGGCCGTCTCGAAGCTGATCTCACGGGGGCTGTTGGTGATGCCGATGCGAATGTCCACGAGGTCACGATATCCGACCTCGCCGTCCCGGCTCTGCACGTTCTCTGTCGGCGCACACGGGGTGGCCCGTCGGGCCGTCGACGGTCCACGCGACCGACCTCGATGTCGGTGCCAGCCGGTAGCGTCGGGACATGGCCTCGACCGTCTCACCGCCCCTCTCGAGTCCGGCCCGAGCCTCGGTGCCGCCGGTGCTCGACGACTCGCAGCGGGCCGTGCTCGACCTGGCCGACGGGCGGTCGGCCGCGGTCCTGGGTGCCCCGGGCTCGGGCAAGACCCGCACGCTCGTCGAGTTCGTGGTCGACCGCGTCGAACGGCGCGGTTGGGGTCCGGACGCCGTCATGGTGCTCGCACCGACGCGCTCGACGGCGACGACGCTCCGTGACGTCATCGCGTCGAGGCTCACCGTGCCGACCCCGGGGCCCCTGGCCCGCACCGTCTCGTCCCTGGCGTTCGACGTGGTCGGCCATGCGGCGCGGCTCGTCGGCCTGCCCACGCCGACCCTGCTGACGGGCGGCGACCAGGACAGCATCGTCCGTTCCCTCCTCGAGGGGCACGAGGTCGACGGCACGGGCCCGTCCTGGCCCGAGGGGCTCGGCCCGACCGTTCGTCGACTCCGCGGCTTCCGCACCGAACTGCGCGAAGTCCTCATGCGGTCGACCGAGCACCGCATCGGGTCCGAGGGGCTCCGACGAGCCGCCGAGAGGGCCGACCGGCCCGAATGGGCGGCGGTGGCCGACTTCCGCGACGAGTACCTGAGCGTCCTCGACGCGGCGCGGGGGCAGCACCTCGACTCGGCGGACCTGGTCGACTACGCCGTCGCCGCCCTCGACCGCGGCGAGACCTCCCCGGTCGTCGAGGGGCTGCGGGTCGTCCTCGTCGACGACGCGCAAGAAGCGACCGAGTCGACCCTGGCGCTGCTCCGCGCCCTGACGCGGCGGGGTGTCGCCGTGGTCGCGTTCGGCGACCCCGACCTGTCCACCAGCGCGTTCCGCGGGGGCACGCCCGACGTGCTCGGTCGTCTCGGCCCTCGGCTCGGCCTGTCCGACGTCGAGACCCTGTACCTCTCCACGGCCCACCGGCACCAGCCTCCGTTGCGTGATCTCGTGCAGCGGGTCACGTCGCGCATCGGGACGGCCGGTGCCGGGCGCCAGCACGCCGCGGTGGCGGCTCCGGCGCTCGAGACCTCCGAGGCCGGGGGAGCGGCGGAGTCCGTGGCGGTCCCGATCGTGACCGTCCGGGCCGACAGTCCGAGCCACGAAGTGGCGTCGGTGGCCCGCCTGCTTCGCGAGCACCACCTGGTCCGCAGGGTGCCGTGGTCGCGCATGATGGTGGTCGTCCGCAGCGGTGGACAGGTGGCCGGAGTCGCCCGGGGGCTGCAGCTCGCCGAGGTCCCGACCCGCACCTCCGTCGCCGGACGCGCGGTGCGCGACGAACACGCGGCCCGCCACCTGCTGCTCGCCGCCGCCGTCGCCGTCGGGCGCGACGAGCTCACCGTCGAGCTCGCGACCGAGCTGCTGCTGGGGCCGCTCGCCGGCTTCGACGCGTTGTCGCTCCGACGCCTGAGGCTCGCCCTGCGAGCCGACGAGCTCGGCACGGGCGGCGTCCGCTCGGCCGACGAACTGCTCGTCGAGGCGCTCGAGGGGGCCGGTCGCTTCGTCACGATCGACTCGAGGTTCGCGGCCCGAGCCGGGCGTTTCTCGACCAGTCTCGACGCGGCCCGCCGTGCAGCCGCGACCGGCGCGAGCATCGAAGAGGTGCTCTGGGGCCTCTGGGAGCGCAGCGGACTCGCGGCCGAGTGGTCGGCCCAGAGCGACGGTCGCGGCATCGTCGCCGCCGAGGCCGACCGTCACCTCGACGGTGTCGTCGCCCTGTTCACGGCCGCCAAGCGCTTCGTCGAACGCACCCCCGAGGCACCCGCCGGTGCCTTCCTCGACTCGCTGCTCGGGGCCGAGGTGCCCGAGGACACCCTCTCGCCGCAGGCGACGGCCGAGACCGTGCTGGTGTGCTCGCCGTCGAACGCCGTGGGCATCGAGGTCGACGTGGTCGTCGCCGCTCGGCTGCAGGACGGCGTGTGGCCGAACCTCCGGGTCCGGGGCGGGCTGCTCGCCCCCGACGAGCTGGTTGACCTCGCCGAGCGCGGTCTGCTCCGCGGCGGTCCGATGGACGACCACGACCACGACCACGACGACGAGCCGGCAGCCCCCTCAGACGCGCGGGCCACGGTTCTGTCCGACGAACTACGCATGTTCGCCCTCACCGTGTCGCGGGCCACCCGACAGGTCGTGCTCTCCTGCACCTCGAACGACGACGAGGGGCCCTCGCCGTTCTTCCGGCTGCTGCCCGACGGCTGCCCCGAGGCACCCGCCGGGCATCCCCTGTCGCTTCGAGGACTCGTGGGGCACCTCCGTCACGTGCTCGTCTCGTCGCCTCACGGACCACGGGCCGACGACGCGGTCGAGGCGTTGGCCCGACTCGCCGGCGAAGGCGTGGCGGGGGCGTCGCCGGACGACTGGTACGGGTTGCTCGACCCGAGCACCGTCGAGCCGCTCATCGACCTGGAGGCTCCCGAGGCCCACGTGCCGGTCTCGCCGTCGCAACTCGGGTCGTTCGAGGAGTGCCCCCTGCACTGGTTCGTCGACCGGTTCGGCGGGTCCCCTCCCAACGCGGCGATGGGTCTCGGCACGGTGCTGCACGACGTGATGGAGCACGCCGAGGGCACCGACGTCGACTCGCTGTGGCAGTCCGTCGAGGGGCGCTGGCCCGAGCTCGAGTTCGAGTCGGCCTGGATCGCAGAGGCCGAGAAACGCCGGGCGCGCGACATGACCGAGAGCCTCTCCTCCTACCTGCGGGACTTCGAGGCGTCGGGCGGGAGCCTGCTCGGCGCCGAGTCCACCTTCAGCCTCGACATCGGGCCGGCGCGTCTGCGCGGGTCCATCGACAGGGTGGAGCGCACGCGCGAGGGCGCCGCCGTGATCGTCGACCTCAAGACGGGTCGGTCGGCCCCGACGTCGCCCCAGGCCGTCGCCGAACACCCCCAGCTGGGCAGCTACCAGGTCGCCCTCGCCGACGGTGCCGTCGAGGCCGTGCCCGAGGGCACACCTCCCGGCGGGGCGAAGCTCGTGATCGTGTCGTCGGGCGTCCGGGGCAAGCTCTACCGGGAGCCCGCCCAGGGGGCGTTCGACGACGACCGACTCGCGGCCTTCCGTGCCCGGGTCGTCGACGCCGCCGAGCACATGGCGGGGCGGGTGTTCGTGGCCCGTCTCGACGACCACTGCGAAGGGCGGCACGGCGGATCGTGCCGCATCCACGTGGTGGGCGAGGTGAGCGGCTCGTGACGGCCGGAGGCCGCGCCGCCGACGGGGGTGGCGCCGCGGGCACGCGTGACGGGGTCGACGGACGCCGCGTCGACGGCACGACGCGCGCCTCCTCGTCCCGGCTCGGAGCAGCCGAGATCTCCGAGGCGCTCGGGCTTCCCACGCCGACCCCCGAGCAGCAAGCCGTCATCGAGGCCCCTCTCGAACCCGCCCTGGTCGTCGCGGGCGCCGGCAGCGGCAAGACCGAGACCATGGCCAACCGCGTGGTGTGGCTGCTGGCCAACCGTCTCGTCGGCGTCTCGCAGGTGCTCGGCCTGACCTTCACCCGCAAGGCCGCCGGCGAACTCGGTGAGCGGATCGAGCGGCGCATCGGCCAGCTCGCCGCCGTCGGACTGCTCGGCGACGAGGCCGATCCCTTCGACGTGCCCACCGTCTCGACCTACAACGCGTTCGCCAACGCGATCTTCCGCGACAACGCCCTGCGGGTCGGTCGAGAGAGCGAGTCGCAGGTGCTCGGCGATGCGTCCGCCTGGCAGCTGGCACGCTCACTCGTCGTGGGCAGCCACGACGAGCGCCTCGCCGGGCTCGGTCGAAGCGTCGACGGCATCACCGAGGCCGTCCTCCGCCTGAGCCACGCCCTCAGCGAGAACGTCACCGGGCCCGAGCCCGTGGCACACCTGGCCGACCGGTTCCTCGACCTCGCGAGTCTTCCGTCGACCAAGGGCAGCGCCTACAAGTCGGTCGTCGACGCCGTCGGCGCGGTGTCGGCGCTCCCGCCGCTGCTCGACCTCGCCGTGGCCTTCGCCGACGAGAAGGCCCGTCGAGGCCTCGTCGAGTACTCCGACCAGGTGGCCCTGGCCCTCGAGGTGTGCGACACGGCGCCGAACGTCGTGGCCGAGTTGCGCGACCGCTACCGCGTCGTGTTGCTCGACGAGTACCAGGACACCAGCGTCGTGCAGACCACCTTGTTGTCCCGCCTCTTCGAGGGCACCGGGGTGATGGCGGTCGGGGACCCCCACCAGTCCATCTACGGGTTCCGGGGTGCCAGCGCCGCGAACCTCGGACGGTTCCCGGTGGACTTCGGAGCCCGGCCCGATGCGGTGTTCAGCCTCTCGACCAGCTGGCGCAACGCGTCACGAGTGCTCGACGCCGCGAACACCGTCGTGGCCGAACTCGCGCGGTCCTCCGGGGCGGTCGTGGGCGAGCTGCGAGCCCGGCCGGGTGCGCCCGAGGGGCGCGTCGAACTGCTCTTCGACCAGACGCTGCCGGGCGAGGCCGACCAGGTCGCGGCCTGGCTGCAGAGCGAGCTGGCCGTGCCCACGATCGTCGACGGCGAGCCCGCCCGCCGAACGGCGGCGTTGCTCTTCCGCTCGAAGAAGACCATGCCCGTCTTCGTCGAGGCCCTCGCCGCTCGCGGCGTCAGGTACCACGTGCTCGGCGTCGGTGGTCTCCTGCAGCGGCCCGAGGTCGTCGACCTCGTGTCCTGCCTCCGGGTGCTGCACGACCCGTCGGCCGGTTCCGAGGCCATCCGTCTGATGGCCGGTGCCCGATGGCGGATCGGCGTTCGAGACATCGCCCGGTTGCGCGACGTCGCCTCGTGGCTCTTCTCGCACGACCACGCCCAACAGCGCCTCGATGACGAGGTCGCCGCCGGGTTCCGGGCGTCGGTCGCCGCGGGTGAGCACGGGTCGATCGTCGACGCCCTCGACTTCGTGGCCACGGCGCCCGTCACGCATCGGCAGCTCTCCGAGTTCAGTGACGAGGGGCTCGTCCGCCTGAGGCGGCTGGGCTCGCAGCTCGCCTTCCTCCGGGCACGCACCGGTCTCGATCTCGTCGACCTGGTCACGCTGGTCGAGCACGAGATGCTGCTCGACGTCGAGGTGGCGGCGGCCACCGGCGCGCCGTCGGGGGGCGCGTGGCTGCAAGCCTTCGAAGACGAACTGGCGGGGTACGTCGCGACCGACGAGAACGCGGGCCTCGGGGGCTTCCTGTCGTGGCTGGCAGCAGCCGAGCGGCGTGACGACATGGGTCCGCGGTCCGAGCAGGCCGAGCGGGGCACCGTCCAACTCCTGACCATCCACGGCTCCAAGGGGCTCGAGTGGGACGTCGTCGCGGTGCCACGACTCGTCGAGGGCGAGTTGCCCGGCACCTCCCGCGAAGGCGTGGGGTGGCTCGGTTTCGGCGAACTGCCGTACGAGTTCCGCGGCGATGCCGCCGAGCTGCCCGTGCTCGGCTGGCGGGGCGTGGCCGACCAGAAGGAGTTCGACCAAGCGCTGAAGGCGTTCAAGGACGAGTTGATCGTCCGGCACCAGGCCGAGGAGCGGCGTCTGGCCTACGTCGCACTCACCCGGGCCCGTGACGGCCTGCTCGTGAGCGGCTCCTTCTGGACGAGTGCCGTCCGCCCCCGCCCTGCCAGCCGGTTCGTCGTCGAATTGGTCGAGCGTGGGCTCGTGCCGACCGGTGACCTCCCCGAACGACCCGACGACGACGAGAACCCCCTGGCCGCCGCGTCCCGAGAGCTCAGCTGGCCACTCGACCCCCTGGGGCAACGCCGCGCGGTGGTCGAGGACGCCGCTGCACGGGTCACCACGGCCGTCGACCGGCGCTCACGAGACGAGCCCGCCGACACGCAGCAGCCAGGCCCCGCGTCGAGATGGTCGTCCGACATCGACCTGCTGCTGCTCGAGCGCGACGCCGCGCGAGCGGGCGCCGGGGCGGTCCCCCTTCCCCAGCGCATCCCGGCCTCGAGGTTCAAGGACTACGTCGACGACCCCGCCGCGGTCGCCGCCGCGCTCCGTCGTCCCCTGCCCGAACGGCCCTACCGGGCGACCCGCCTCGGCACGCTGTTCCACGAATGGGTCGAAGAGCGGTTCCGGCCGACGGGTCGTGCCGAGACCCTCGACGCCTGGGGTGACGAGAGCGATCTCGACGACGAGCGGGTCGGCTCACCCGGGTCGGGGCCGATCGATCCCGACGACGCGAGGCGGTTCGAGCAGTTGGTGACGACCTTCGAGCGCTCGGCCTGGGCGTCTCTCGAACCGACGGACGTCGAGCTCGAGATCCACCTCCCCCTCGGCAGTCGTACCGTCATCTGCAAGATCGATGCCGTCTTCGAACGCGACGGCCGGTTCGAGGTCGTCGACTGGAAGACGGGCAAGGCACCCACCGACGACGCCGACCTCGAGCTCAAGCAGCTCCAGCTGGCGCTCTACCGCGAGGCCTACGCCCGGTTCAGGGGTGTCCCGGCGGACACGATCGACGCGGTCTTCTACTTCGTCGCCGACGACGTGGTGCTTCGGCCCCGGCACGTGGCCGACCGCGACGAGCTCGTCGAACTCTGGCAGCGGGTCGAGGCGTCGACTCAGACGTGACGGCGCTCGGTGGCCTCGAGCAGGTCCTCGACCCCGTCGACGTCCAAGGCCGCGGTCGAGCCCGAGCCGATGCCGGCCCGTCGGTCACCGGGCAAGGAGTCGACCAGCTTCGTCATCATCTCGACGGCGTCGTCGACCACCGACGTGTTCTTGGTGCCGGTGCCGTGCAGCAGCCACTTCGCCAGGTCGAGTTCGCGGTAGAGGGTCGCCCGGTGCCGCAGCTGGTGGTCGCTCGTGCCGCGTGCGGTGTTGTAGGCGTCGAACGCCGTGTCGACCGCCGCCGGGCTCGGGGCACCCAGCAACCAGGCGAGGTCACGGGCGGGGTCACCGACCTGGAGGTCGTGCCAGCCGAGCACACCGCTGACCGTGTCGCCGAGGACGAGCACCGAACCGGCGTCGAGGGAGCCGTTGACGACCGTGGGCTGGAACTGCCACAGCACCGAGTCCTGGATCGCGGCTTCCCAGCGCTCGAGCAGCGCGGCCGGCAGGAGGCGGGTCGAGGCCGCACGATCGACCAAGGCCGCCGACGAGCGCATGGCCTCGAACGGGGTGTGACTGATCAGGCCGGCGTCGGTCACGAAGCTCGTCGGCAGCGAGTGGATCGCCGCCACGGCACGGCCGAGTGCCGTCGGGAGGTCGCTGGTGGCGGTCAGTCGCGAGATCGACAGGTGCTCGCCGGGGACGACGTCGTAGACGATGCCGCGTGTGCGGCCGATCGGGGCCTGACCCCGGTAGGCCGGCACGTCGAACGAGAGCCGCCCTCGGACGCCTGCGCTCAGGGCACGGAGGGCGACGAGGTCGGCCGACTGCTCGGCCTCGGCCCGTTGCGAGCGAGGGACGCGGACGATGCAGTGCTCTCCGCCACGGCCGTCGACGAGTGCGGAGTCGAAGTCGCCACCCGTCTCGCTGCCGTGGCGTGACGCACGCGTGACGTCCAGGTCCGCGACGGCGGCCGTGGCCAGCGCGGCTAGAGTGAGATGAGATCTGGCCATGCCCTCAGGGTAGGCCGCCGCACGCGATGCCCTGCCGTGCGCCACGCTGTCAACTCGCGATGATTGGTCGTCCGATGTCCTCGCCTCTCACGTCCCGGCTCCCGCTGTCCCGACACCAGGTCGACCGGGACTACCTCACCCGTGAGCGTGACGGAGTCGTCGACGAACTGCTCGCGTCGGAGGCGACCCGTGTGCTCCCGGTCTGGCGGGGGCGGACGTTGATGGCCTCCCCGGATTCCCTCGCGCTCCTGCCGGCTGCCGCGGTGCCGGCCGCCGACGACTACGTCTACCTCGGTGTCTCGAAGGACCCCTCCGCCGTCGAGCCGGTGGGCACACCCGTCCTCGCGGCGCTGCTCGACGACGAGCGCGCGCGGTCGCTCTCGTCCGACGACTCCGCCTGGGGCAGCCCGCGCGTCTCGGGAACGGCGTTGAGTGCCCGCGACGCGGGCCTCGCCGTCGAGGCCGTCGCCGTGGCGAACTGGCACGACTCGCACCGGTTCTCGCCGCGCACCGGCCGCCGCCTGGTCACCGACAAGGCGGGCTGGGTCCGTCGCGACCCGGACGACGGCCACGAGGTCTTCCCCCGGACCGACCCTGCGATCATCGTCGGCGTCACCGACGCGGACGACCGACTCCTGCTCGGCTCGAACGCCCTGTGGGAGCAGAACCGGTACTCGTTGCTCGCCGGCTTCGTCGAGCCCGGCGAGTCCCTCGAGCACGCGGTGCAGCGCGAGATCTTCGAGGAGTCCGGCATCAACGTCGTGTCGCCTCGATACGTGGGCTCGCAACCGTGGCCGTTCCCGGCGAGCCTCATGCTCGGCTTCCGGGCCGAGGTCGACGCCGACGACCCGGGGACGCTCACGCCTGACGGGGCCGAGATCCTCGACCTGCGCTGGTTCAGTCGTGACGACCTGGTCGCCGGCCTGGGCGAGATCGTCCTGCCCGGACGGACGTCCATCGCCCGGGCGATCATCGAGGACTGGTTCGGCGGCGAGATCGACCAGTGACCGAGGCCGCCGACCTGATCGCGGGGCTCGACGAACAGCAGCGCCGTGCGGCGTCGAAACTGCTCGGCCCTGTGTGCCTCCTCGCGGGTGCCGGGACGGGCAAGACCCGTGCCATCACCCATCGCATCGCCTACGGGGTCGCCACCGGCGTGTACGCCCCCAACCGCGTCATGGCGCTCACCTTCACCTCACGCGCGGCCGCCGAACTGCGCGGCCGTCTGCGTCACCTGGGCGCCGGGGGAGTCTCTGCACGGACCTTCCACGCCTCGGCCCTGTCCCAGCTGTCGTACTTCTGGCCGCAGACGATGGGTGGTCAGATGCCGCGCCTCCTCGACAGCAAGGCCAAGGCGCTCGCCCACGCCGCCGAGTCCCTGAGGCTCAAGATCGACACGGCGGCGCTGCGCGACCTCGCGGCCGAGATCGAGTGGCGGAAGGTCTCTCGGCTCACCCTCGAGGACTACGCCGAGGCGTTGCCGAGCAGGTCGTTGCCGCCGGCCATCAGCGTCGAGAAAGCCGTCGACCTGCACCGTGCCTACGAGGCCGTCAAGGACGAACGGCGACAGCTCGACTTCGAGGACGTCCTGCTCGCGACGGTCGGCATGCTCGAGCTCGAGCCGCGGGTGGCCCAACAGGTGCACGAGCAGTACCGCTTCTTCGTCGTCGACGAGTACCAGGACGTCTCGCCCCTCCAGCAGGACCTGCTCGACCTGTGGCTCGGCGGCCGGAACGACCTCTGCGTGGTCGGCGACGCCAGTCAGACCATCTACTCGTTCGCGGGTGCGTCCTCGGACTACCTGCTCGGGTTCGGTTCACGGTACGACGACGCCACGGTCGTCCGTCTCGAGCAGAACTACCGCTCGTCGCGGCAGATCGTCGACACGGCGAACCAACTCATGCGGGGCCGTCCGGGTGCCCTGCACCTCCACCCGGCCGTCGAGACGACGGGCCCGGTGCCGCCCGTGACCGAGTACGCCAGCGATTCGGCCGAGGCCAGGGGCATCGCCGAGACCATCGCCGACGAGATCCGGTCGGGCGTCGCGCCGGAGGAGATCGCGGTGCTGTACCGGGTCAACGTCCAGGCGGCGGCGATCGAGCGTGCACTCGCCGACGTCGGCGTGTCGACCCGCATCCACGGCGCGACGCGCTTCTTCGAGCTCCGTGAGGTGAAAGAGGCCCTGATGATGATGAAGGGCGCGGCGGTGAGCATCGTGGGCGAGCCGCTCTTCAAGACCGTCAGCGACGTCCTCCGGTCGCTCGGCTGGACCCAGGACGCACCCGACCAGAGAGGCGCGATCCGCGACCGCTGGGAGTCCTTGAACACGATCATGGGCCTGGCCGAGGCATCACCCCCCGGGACGACCCTCCGCCAGTTCGTCGACGAGCTCTTCGCCCGCCAGGCCGGTCAGCACGAGCCGACCATGGCCGCGGTCACCCTGGCGACGTTGCACTCCGCGAAGGGCCTCGAATGGCGCAGCGTCTACCTGATCGGCCTCAGCGAGGGCCTCGTCCCGATCAGCTACGCGAAGGACGACGCGGCGATCGACGAGGAGCGCCGCCTCTTGTACGTCGGCGTCACGAGGGCGCGTGAGCGGCTCCGGTTGTCGTGGAGTCGCTCGGGGCAGGGGCGCGGCGGCGAACGGCGGGTGAGCCGGTTCGTGGAAGAGCTGCGCACCCGCACTCCGGGTGCGGCGGCACGTCCGCGCGAGTGACCAGCCCGTCGGCGATCGAGATCGACTCGACCTCGGAGTCCTCGGGTGTGCCGTCCGCGCCGGTCAGACGGGACCACAGCCGGCGGGCGGCTCTCGTGGCGACCTCGTGGACGGACAGCAGCGGAGGCGCGGTGAGGGGACGGGCGCTCAGCTGACCGGCGATCGCGGGCCAGGCACGGTCGGCCTCGCCGACGTGGAGGTCGAGACACCGGGCGCAGGCCGTCGAACCGGGCACCGTCACGGGGCCGATCCGCGCGTGACGATCGCCCACGCGTACGACGAGGTGCGTCAGATCGGACCTCACCCACTCTCGGACGACCCCGGGGTCGAGCACGTGCCCGCCGACCAGGACGCCCGTGGCGTGCCGCGGCGGAGCCAGGTCGGCGTCGGCCCGTCGGACGTCGGCACCGCAGGAGCCGAGGAGGCGCGCGACGGCATCGGCGACGGGGCCCGGCCCGCCGACGACGACGGTCGGCGGGACGACCGACCGCGTGTCGCCGCCCAGCGCGGGTCGCAGGCGCTCGACGGAGGCTTCGACCGCGGCGCGATCCAGGCCGAGGTGGGCGACGAGGGTGGGCAGGCCCCCCGCGCCGTGCCCCGCGGCGAGGGCCGCGACCACCCGCTCGTCGAGCCTGCTGACCGGACTCAGGACGAGCGTGGGGCGGTCGACGCCGACCTGGAGGGTCGACGGATCGCGCCAGACGACGGGGATGCGGGGATCGAGGACGAGGGGCATCGTCCGATCATGTCGTGGGGCCGGGGCGGATGAGGAGTTGTCCACAGGCCCGCCCGGGCCCCGGTGACGGTGTCTGTCAGGATCGGGGGGCGTCCTGGTCGGGCCCGGACTCGCCGGGCTCGGTCGCCGAGCCGTCGTCCCCCTCGCGGGGGCGGTCGTCGGTCGTGTCGTCGAGCAGGTCCTGGATCGCCTGGTCGACGTCGTCGAAGGTGGGCTCGTCCGACGTCAGGCGGGCCACGAGGGCCTGCGGGTCGTCGACGTCGGCGCTGGTGGGCACGATGTCCGGGTGCGACCAGAGGTCGTCTCGGCTCTCGGCACCGACGGCGTCGGTCACGGTCTGCCAGAGGACGGCCGCCTCGCGGAGGCGCCGCGGCCGCAGTTCGAGGCCGACCAGGGTGGAGAAGGCCGACTCGGCAGGCCCGCCGGCGGCCCGGCGGCGGCGGACCGTCTCGGCGATCGCCGCGGACTTCGGGAGGCGCGCCGTGGCCTGGGCGGTCACCACGTCGACCCAGCCCTCGATCAGGGCCAGGGTGGTCTCGAGCCGGGCGAGGGCGGCGAGCTGCTCGTCGGTCTTCGGGGGGATGAGGGCCCCGCTCTTCATGGCTTCCTGGAGTTCGCCGGGGTTCGAGGGATCGAAGTCCACCGCGAGTTCTTCGAGCCGGGAGGTGTCGATGCGGATGCCCTGGGCGAACTCACGGATGGACGAGATGAGGTGCAGGCGCAGCCATCGGGCGTGCCGGAACAGGCGGGCGTGCGCGAGTTCGCGGACCGCCAGGTAGAGCTGGACCTGATCGGCCTCGATGTCGAGGCCCTCACCGAAGGCGGCGACGTTCTGGGGGAGCAGCGCCGCCTGCTGCTCGTCGAGGAGCGGGATGCCGACGTCGCCGCCGGACACGACCTCGGTCGAGAGCTGACCGACGACCTGTCCGAGCTGCATGGCGAAGAGCGTGCCGCCGACGCTGCGCATGACCTGGCTGGCCCCGGCGAGCATCGAGCGCATCTCTTCGGGAGCCTGCTCGCTGAGCACGCCGGTCAGGGAGTCCGCGATCGACGTGGCCACGGGCTCGGCGAGCTGGCTCCACACGGGCATGGTGAGACGTGCCCACTCGGCGCGGGTCACGAGGCGCGGCGTGGCGGTGAGCTCGGCCACGAACGTGACGTCGTCGAGCCACAGCGCGGCGACGTGGAACGCCTGCTCGAGGGCGGCGGTCTCGGCCGCGGTCGGCACGACGGCGCTCTGGGCGCCCACGGCGGTCGCCTGTTCGGTGGCGATCGACCAGTCGATGCCGTCACCGCTGCTGTTGACGGCGTTCTGCAGCTGACTCATGAGCCGCGCCACGAAGGCAGGGTCGTCGGGCAGCCCGGCGGCCCCGGCGAGCTGCGACGGATCGATCTCGGAACCGCCGGACAGGAACTGCCGCAACATGTCACGGAACTCGTCCTCAGGCCCGCGCGGCGAATCATCGGTCATGCTGACTACGCTAGCTGCTGGCCGCACGAAGATCCTGGGATTCGGCCACCGCTCCGGGGGCGTCGCTCCGCTCGTGGCGAACGCGACCCGCGCCTCCCCGGCCGATCCCGAAAGGACCCTCCGTGGCCTTCTTCACGCCCCCGCGCACCGCCCCCTCGTCAGCACGCCGAGCGAGCAGGTTCGGCTGGCCCCTCCTGGGTGTCGCCGTCGTCTCGGCCGTGGTCCTGAGCCTCCTCCCGGGGCCCTACCTGATCGAACAGCCCGGCCCCGTGTTCGACACCCTGGGCAGTGCCGAGTACGAGGGTTCGTCCCAACCCCTGATCACCGTGTCGGGCCACGAGACCTACCCCACCGCGGGCACCCTCGACCTGCTGACCGTGAGCGTGCAGGGCAACCAGGACGTCCGGCCGGGCTGGGTCGACGTCGTCCGCGCGTGGGCGGACCGTAGCCGTTCGGTCATCCCGGTCGAGGCCGTGTACCCGTCGGGGGTGTCGAACGACCAGGTCGACGAACAGAACGCCGTCGACATGCAGAACTCCCAGAAGTCCGCGATCGCCGCGGCGCTGATCCACGAGGGGTACGCCGTCCCCAGCGCCGTGACCGTCAGCCAGGTCTCCGAGGGGAGCCCTGCCGAGGGCGTCCTGCGCGAGGGAGACGTCCTGGTCAGCGTCAACGGCACCAGTCTCGCCACCGATGCGGACGTGGACGTCCTCCGCGGCCTGGTGGCGGCGAACGGGGCGTCGACGCCGGCGGAGGTGGTCCTCGAACGCGCGGGGACGAGCATGACCGAGCAGGTCACCCCGCAAGAAGTCGACGGCACGCCGCTCCTCGGCGTCGGGGTCAGCGTGGACTACACGTATCCCTTCGACGTCACGCTCAAGCTCGACCAGGTCGGTGGACCGAGTGCCGGCATGATGTTCGCGCTCGGCATCATCGACAAGACGACACCCGGCGAGCTCACCGGCGGCGCGAAGGTCGCGGGCACGGGCACGATCACGGCCTCGGGCGAGGTGGGTGCCATCGGCGGCATCCGACAGAAGCTCTACGGTGCTCGCGACGCCGGGGCGACCGTCTTCCTGGCGCCGTCCACGAACTGCTCCGAGGTCGTCGGGAACGTGCCCTCCGGGCTGGACGTCTACTCGGTCGCCACGTTGGACGATGCGGTCACGGCGCTCGAGACGGTCGCGGACGGCGGCGACACGTCGTCCCTGGCCACCTGCACGGCCGGTCGATAGCGTTCGTGCAGCCCGCGCAAAGCTGAGAAGGGGACGCTGAGTCGGCCAGGCTCGACACGTAGGATGGCCGTCCACGTCCCCGTCAGCCAGGAGTCCACCCTTGACGTCACCCGCATCGTCGCGAACCGCACGACGCTCGCCCCGATTGCCCGTCCTGGTCACGGTGGCCGTCCTCGCCGCCCTGGTCATCGCCTTCTTCATCTTCTCGTCGCTGCTCACCGACTACCTCTGGTACCAGCAGCTCGGGTTCACGGGAGTGCTCACGACACAGTGGATCTCTCGCCTCGTGATGTTCGCGGTGGGCTTCGTGGCCATGGCGGTGCCGGTGTACGTCAGCATCGAGGTGGCCTTCCGGTTCCGGCCGGTGTACGCCAAGTTGAACTCCCAGCTCGACCGCTACCAGCAGGTCATCGAGCCGCTGCGTCGGGCCGTCGTCATCGGCGTCCCCGCCGTCCTCGGCCTCTTCGCCGGCATCGCCACGTCGACGCAGTGGCAGACCGTCCTCGAGTGGATCAACCGCACCCCCTTCGGTCAGACCGACGCGCAGTTCGGGCTCGACATCGGGTTCTACGTCTTCGAGCTGCCGCTCTACCAGGCCGTGGTCGGCTTCGCCTCGGCCGTCGTGCTCATCGCCGGCATCGCCGCCGTCGCGACCAGCTACCTCTACGGTGCCCTGCGCTTCACCGGTCGCGAGGTGCGCATCTCGAAGGTCGCGCGCATCCAGTTGGCCGTCACGGCCGCCGTCTACCTGCTCCTCCAGGGCGTGAGCCTCTGGCTCGACCAGTACGCGACCCTGTCCGACGGAACGAACAAGCTCCTCACGGGTGCCACGTACACCGACGTCAACGCGGGCATCCCCGGCAAGCAGATCCTGGCCGGCATCGCGGTGGTCGTGGCCGTCCTGTTCATCGTGACCGCGATCGTCGGCCGCTGGCGCCTCCCGGTCATCGGTACGGCCGCGCTCATCATCATCAGCATCATCGTCGGAGGCATCTACCCCTGGATCGTCCAGCGCTTCACGGTCGAGCCCAGCGAGCGGACGGTCGAGTCGCCGTACATCGAGCGCAACATCCAGGCGACGCGTGAGGCGTACGGCGTGGCCGACGTCGAAGAGCAGACCTACGATGCGAAGTCCGACGCCGAGGCCGGCGCCCTGGCCGGTGACGCCGTCACCACCGCGAACATCCGCATCATCGACCCCGCACTCGTGACCGACGCCTTCGCCCAGCTGCAGCAGTACCGCCAGTACTACAGCTTCCCCGAGCAGCTCGCGGTCGACCGGTACACGATCGACGGCAACGTGCAGGACACCGTCATCGCCGTGCGCGAGCTGAACACCTCCCAGCTCGGCAACTCGGCGACCCCCTACAACACGACCTTCGTCTACACGCACGGCTACGGCGTGGTGGCGGCCTACGGCAACCAGCGGTCGGCGGACGGCCAGCCGGTCTTCCTCGAGTCCGGCATCCCGGTGACGGGTGCCCTCGGCGACGCCGGCGACTACGAACCGCGAATCTACTTCGGCCAGGAGTCGCCCACCTACTCGATCGTGGGTGGCGACGGCGGCAACGACATCGAGCTCGACTACCCGTCGGGCAGCAACGACAACGGCACCAACGAGACGACGACCTTCGAGGGCGACGGTGGGCCCAAGCTCGACAACGTCTTCAAGAAGCTCATCTACGCCATCAAGTTCCAGTCCGAGCAGATCTTCCTGTCCGACGCGGTGAACGACCAGTCGCAGATCCTCTACGACCGTGACCCCACCGAGCGCGTCCAGAAGGTCGCTCCCTACCTCACCATCGACAGCGCGCCGTACCCCTCCGTCGTCGACGGCAAGGTCGTCTGGATCGTCGACGGCTACACCACCACCAACGAGTACCCGTACTCGAAGCCGCAGGCGTTGTCCGACGCGATCGCCGACACGTACAACGACCGCCCGGTGTACGCCTCGAACAACATCAACTACATCCGCAACTCGGTGAAGGCCACGGTCGACGCGTACGACGGCTCGGTCAAGCTCTACGCGTGGGACACCAGCGACCCGATCCTGCAGACCTACGACAAGATCTTCCCCTCCACGCTGTCGCCGCTGAGCGACATGTCGGCCGAACTGCTCCAGCACGTCCGCTATCCGCAGGACATGTTCAAGGTGCAGCGGGCGATCCTCGGCACGTACCACGTGACGGACGCCGACTCGTTCTACTCGAGCGACGACGCGTGGGTCACGCCCAACGAGCCGACGAGCAACGCCCAGAACCCGCCGTTGCAGCCTCCGTACTACCTGACGCTGCAGCTGCCCGATCAAGACCCTGCGTTCTCGATCTACTCGACGTACATCCCGCAACAGTCGGGTGAGAACGCCCGGAACGTGCTGACGGGCTATCTCGCGGCGAATGCCGATGCCGGTTCGACGCCGGGCGAGATCTCGTCGGACTACGGCAAGCTGACGCTGCTGGCCCTGCCGCGCACCGACACACTGCCCGGTCCCGGACAGGTGCAGAACAACTTCAACACCGACACGGCCGTGGCCAACCAGCTCGCTCTCCTCACCCGGGGTGACACGAGCGTCGTCCGAGGCAACCTGCTGACCCTGCCGGTCGGCGGTGGTCTGCTCTACGTCCAGCCGATCTACGTGAAGTCGAACTCCGAGACGTCGTACCCGGTCCTGCAGCGCATCCTGGTCTCGTTCGGAGACAAGATCGCCTTCGAGGACACGCTCGACGGCGCCCTCGACTCGCTGTTCGGAGGCAACTCGGGTGCGACCGCCGGAGACAACGGCGTGCCGACCACGGGTGACGGGACGGACGGCACGGGCACCGGCACCGACGACGGAGCGACCGACGGTGGCACGGCGACCCCCGACACCGGCGGCACCGGATCGGGTACCGACAACGCAGCGCTCGACCAGGCCCTGGCCGACGCTCAGCAGGCCCTGACCGACCGTGCCGCGGCCTACGCCGACAACGACCTGGTCGCGGCGGCGGAAGCCGACACGCGCCTCCAGACCGCCCTCGAGGACGCGGTCGCCGCCAGCGGTCAGTAGGCCCGACCGGTGATCGTCGACCCCCCTTCCGGCATGCCGGGAGGGGGGTTCGTCGTCGATCAGGCGTCGTGGGTGCCTCTTCCGATGGCCCGATTGGACGGGGGCCGAACGACGTGCTAGAGTCATTTCTTGTGCCGCGGGGTGGAGCAGTTCGGTAGCTCGCTGGGCTCATAACCCAGAGGTCGTAGGTTCAAATCCTGCCCCCGCAACAAGAACGAAGAAGGCCCCGGTCGAATGACCGGGGCCTTCTTCGTGTCCTCGTGCGCGTGATCGGGTCTGTGCCCCGGCCGCCGATCATGCCAAGGTTGAGGCATGTCGAGACTCCGGGTGGTCATCGCGCCCGATTCGTTCAAGGGAACCCTCGGCGCACCAGAGGTGGCGGCAGCACTCGCCGCCGGCTGGTCACGATCACGGCCGGACGACGTCGTCGTCACCCTGCCGTTGGCGGACGGTGGCGAGGGCACCCTCGACGCGTTCGAGCGGGCGTGCCCCGGGAGCGTTCGCCACGAGAGCGTCGTGGAGGGCCCTGACGGCCGCCGGGTCGACGCCCCCTGGCTCACGCTGCCCGACGGCACGGCCGTCGTCGAGCTCGCCTCGTCCTGCGGGCTAGGCCTGCTGAGCTCGCCCGCGCCGCACGACGCGAACACCCGCGGCCTGGGTGGCGTCATCCGTGCGGCCGTCGACGCCGGAGCCACCCGACTCGTCGTCGGCCTCGGAGGCAGCGCGTCGACGGACGGGGGAGCGGGCGCTCTGACGATCCTCGGTGCCCGCATCGTGGATTCCCTGGGGGAGCCCGTCGCCTCGGGCAACCACGGCCTCACGACAGCCGCCCGGGTCGATCTGTCGGGTCTCATCGCCCTCCCGCCCGACGGCGTCACGCTGTTGGTCGACGTCGACAGCCCCCTGCTCGGTCCCGACGGTGCCGCGGTCGTGTTCGGGCCGCAGAAGGGTGCCTCCGTCGACGACGTCCTCGCACTCGAGCAGGGGCTCGAGCGATTCGCGAGCCTCGTCGACGTCGATCCCACGACGCCCGGGGCCGGGGCCGCAGGAGGAACGGGTTTCGGTCTGCTCGCCTGGGGTGCCCGTCTGCAACCCGGAGCGGTCGCCGTCGCCGAGACGGTCCGTCTCGCCGAGGCCCTGGCCCACGGTGACGTCGTCGTCACGGGAGAAGGATCGTTCGACGGTCAGACCGCCGCCGGGAAGACCGTGTCGCTCGTGCGTCGGATGGCCGACGCCGTCGGAGTACCGGTCGTCCTCGTCGCCGGTGAGGTCGACGCGCCTGCGGACGGCTTCGTCGACGTCGTCTCGACCACGCAGGTGGCCGGGGGCGTCGCCGAGTCCACGACCCGCGCCTCCTACTGGGTGGGCGAGGCCGCCGCCCAGGTGGCGGGGCGGTGGGCGCGATGAGCGCCGGCAGGACGCCCGAGGTCGTCGTCGCGGTCGTGCAGACCGCGCCCGGCGACGACCCGGCGCGCAACCGGCGGACCATCACGGACCTCACCGAGGAGGCGCTCCGCCGCGGAGCACAGGTGGTGGTCTTCCCCGAGTACTCGTCGTATTTTTCTCCCGACCTGGGCCCGACGTACCTCGAGGCCGCGGAACCCACGGACGGGCCCTTCGTGCGCCACCTGACCGCGCTGGCCGACCGGCTCGGCGTCGTGGTCGTCGCCGGCCTCGTCGCCGTCTCGCCCGACCCGGCCCGGTTCGAGAACCTGCTCGTGGCCGTGGCGCCCGGTCGGGGCGTCGTCGCCCGCTACTCGAAGCAGCACCTCTACGACGCGTTCGGTGGGCAGGAGTCCCGGTGGATCGTGCCGGGCCCGTTGGCCGTCGCCGCGACCTTCGAGGTCGGCGGGCTCGTCTTCGGTTTGCAGACCTGCTACGACCTGCGGTTCCCCGAGGTCACGCGGACGCTCGTCGACGCCGGGGCCGACGTCGTCCTGATGCCGGCCGAATGGGTGCGCGGGCCGCTCAAGCAGCACCACTGGACGACCCTCCTGACCGCTCGTGCGCTCGAGAACACCGTGTACGTCGCCGCCGCGGACCACGCACCGCCGATCGGCGTGGGCTGCAGCACGATCGTCGACCCGACGGGCGTGGCCGTCGCCTCGGTCGGGGACGAGGTCGACGTCATGGCAGTGGCCAGGGTCTCGGCCGACCGGATCGCCGCCGTGCGGCGCCTGAACCCGTCCCTGGCCCTGCGTCGGTACGACGTGGTCCCGCGCCGCGTGGGGGCCGGCGAGACCTCCACGGAGCGCTCAGACCGAGAGTGACGCGAGTCGGGCCGCGGCCTGCTCGAGCACCTCGACGCGCTTGCAGAAGGCGAAGCGGACGAGGGACGACTGCTCGGCGGCGAGCGCCGGGTGGCAGAAGGCGCTGATCGGCAACCCGACGACTCCGACCGATTCCGGGAGGCGCCGGCAGAGCTCGGCCGCGTCGTCGAATCCCAGCGGAGCGGCGTCGGCGACCACGAAGTACGAGCCGCGGCTCGCGCGCACCGCGAAGCCGGCCCGACGCAGCCCGTCCGACAGCACGTCTCGCTTGTGGGCCAGCGTGCGAGCGATCCCGTCGAAATAGGCGTCGGGAAGTCCGAGTCCGACGGCGATCGCGGGCTGGAAGACCGAGCCGTTCACGAAGGTCAGGTACTGCTTGACGGCGACGATGCGGTCGACGAGTTCGGCCGGACCGGTCAGCCAGCCGATCTTCCACCCCGTCGTGTTGAAGGTCTTGCCTCCCGACGAGATGCTGATCGTCCGGGCCGCCGCCCCGGGCAGGGTGGCGAACGGCACGTGTGCCGCTCCGTCGAAGAGCAGGTGCTCGTAGACCTCGTCGGTGACGACGAGCGCGTCGTGCTCGACGGCGAGTTCGAGCAGGAGGCGCCTGGTCGCGTCGTCGAGGACGCTGCCCGTGGGGTTGTGCGGGTCGTTCAGCACGACGAGGCGGGTGCGCGGACCGAAGGCCCGCCGCAGTTCGTCCGGGTCGACGACCGAGTCCGGACCCCGGAGCGGGACGGTGACGTGGACGCCGCCCGCGAGCCCGATGACGGCTCCGTACGCATCGTAGAAGGGCTCGAGCGTCACCACCTCGTCACCGCGGTCGACGAAGGCCAGGATCGTGGCCGCCAGCGCCTCGGTCGCCCCCGCGGTCACGAGCACCTCGCGTCGCGGATCGAGGTCGATGCCGTAGAACCGCCTCTGGTGGGCGACGACGGCGTCGAGGAGGACGGGCATGCCCCGGCCCGGCGGGTACTGGTTGAGGCCCGAGCGCAGTGCCTCGTGCGCCGCCTCGAGGACCTCGACCGGACCGTCCTCGTCGGGGTATCCCTGCCCGAGGTTGATGCTGTCCGTCGCCGTGGCGAGCGCCGACATCTCGGCGAAGATGGTCGGGGCGAGTCGACCGGCGGCGTCGAGGAGCATGGCGCCGCTCGCCGCGCGTTGCCAGGGTGCTTGAGGAGTCATGATCCCGTCACCGTAGCCGCGGTGGAGGGGCTCGGGGGAGGTCCCGTCCAGCCCCCGCATAAGCTGGGCGCAGTCCGCTCACAGGCTCGCCGTATGATCCGCCCAGCTTGGGCGACCAGGCTGTCAGGGCTTGGAAGGAGCACCATGACCGACACCCCCCGCCACGACGACGCCGACGACGGCGCACCGCGCACGCCCGAGGGCACCGCCGACGGTTCGCAGGGCGTCCCGGGCGACGACCGGGCCACGAACGACGGTGCCCAGCCCACGACGCCGTACCCGGCGGACCAGGGCGTCACCTACGGTGCCCCGCCTCTCCCCGGCAGCACGCCGCGAGCGGGCGAGTTCGAGTCCGGCCCCGACGGGCGCCGGAACGACGACACGCAGCCTCGACCCGGCTCGTTCCCGCATCCGTCGTCCTACCAGCAGGCGGGTCCCTACCAGCAGCCGGGTTCGTACCAGCAGTCCGGGGACCCTCAGCAGCCCGGTCCCTACCAGCAGCCCGGTTCGTATCAGCAACCCGGGTCGTACCAGCAGCCGTCCTCCTACCAGCAGCCCGGTTCATACCAGCAGGCCGGGACCGACCCCTATCGACAGCCGGACTCCGACCCGTCGGCGTTCGCGTACGACACCACGAACTCGTATGCGGCGGCTGGTTGGCAGGCGCCTGCGGAGAAACCGAAGAAGAGCCGGCGTGGTGCGGGGTCCGTCGCGGCGGCCCTGCTGGTCGGCGTCCTCGTCGGAGGCGCGGCGGGCGGCGGCGTCGCCGCGGTGCTGTCCCGCGACTCCGGGGCCGGCGTCTCGGCCACGGGTCAGTCGCGAGACCTGACGGTCAACGACTACGACGACGCGACGGTCGTCACGGCCGTGGCAGCGAAGGCCACGAAATCGGTCGTCACGATCAACGTGACGGCGGGCGAGTCCGGCGGCACCGGTTCGGGCGTCATCCTGAGCGACGACGGCTACATCGTCACGAACACGCACGTCGTCACCCTCGACGGGGCCAGTGCGTCGGGTTCCGTCACCGTCACGCTCAGCGACGGCAGCATCCTGCCGGCCGAGGTCGTGGGCCTCGACCCCACCGTCGACCTCGCCGTGCTGAAGGTCGACGCGACCGGGCTCACCCCCATCGACTTCGCCGACTCGTCGGAGCTGAACGTCGGCGACACCGCCGTGGCCATCGGTGCACCGCTCGGTCTGTCGAACACGGTGACCGACGGCATCGTCTCGACCCTCAACCGCAGCATCACCGTGCAGTCCTCGGCCGCCCCGACGGACGGCAGCGACCAGGGCCAGCAGAACGACAACAACGGCCAGGGGCCCTTCTCCTTCAACAACGGCGACGGCGGCACGCAGAACCAGGCCAGCTCGGTCATCTCGCTGCCGGTCATCCAGACCGACGCGTCGATCAACCCGGGCAACTCGGGCGGTGCGCTGCTCGATTCGCAAGGAGAGCTGATCGGCCTCAACGTCGCCATCGCCAGTTCCGGAGAATCGTCCGGCAGCATCGGCGTCGGGTTCTCGGTGCCGTCGAACCTCGTGCAGCGCGTCGCCAAAGAGATCATGGCGAACGGGAAGGCCAGCCACGGCCTCCTCGGCGCCAGCGTGAACGACGCCACGAGCGACGCGGCCGCCACCCGGGTCGGGGCGCTCATCGTCCAGCTCAGCCCCGGTGGTGCGGCGCAGAACGCCGGCCTGCGGCAGGGCGACGTCGTGACCGAGTTCAACGGCGTGCCGATCAGCGACCGGACGGACCTCACGGCGCAGGTCCGGTTCCTCGCCGGTGGCGCGACGGCCGACCTCACCTACGTCCGGGACGGGAAGACCGCCACCACGAAGGTGACCCTCGACACCTTGACCTCCTGAGGCTCCGCCCCGGTCGGTGCGGCGGGGGTCGGGACGCGACGGCGTCCCGGCCCCCGTTGGGGTGTTGCTAAGCTCGCCACGATCCCTGCGGCCGTCCGCAGTCCCGACCCGCGCCTCCCCGGCGCTCACGAGCCCGAGGAACGCGATCCATGCAAGCAGGCGACGCCACCCGACCCGGTGTCTCGTACGTCATGCCCGTCCTCAACGAAGAGCACGAGATCCGGGCGGCGGTGGAGAGCCTGCTCGACCAGGACTACGAAGGCCCGTTCGAGGTGATCCTGGCCCTCGGTCCGAGCGTCGACCGCACGAACGAGGTCGTGGCCGAGATGTCGGCGGCCGACCCGCGTGTCCGCAGCATCCCCAACCCCGTCGGTTCGACGCCTGCCGGGCTCAACGTGGCCATCCGGGCTTCGGTCCACCCCGTCACGGTCCGCGTCGACGCCCACTCGGTGCTGCCTCGCGACTACACGCGCATCGCGGTCGAGACCCTCGAACGCAGCGGGGCCGACAACGTGGGCGGCATCATGGCCGCCGTCGGGCGCACCCCCTTCGAGAAGGCCGTCGCCCGCGCCTACGGCAGTCGGGTCGGCCTCGGTGGGACGCCGCACCACGTCGGTGGGGCCGAGGGGCCGACCGACACGGCTTACCTGGGGGTGTTCCTGCGGCACCGTCTGATCGAGGTCGGCCTCTTCGACGAGGGCGTCAAGCGCGGTCAGGACTGGGAGCTCAACCGCCGGCTCCGGGCCACGGGCGGCACGGTCTGGTTCACCCCTCGGCTCGTGGTGACCTACCGTCCGCGACCGAGCCTGCGCAAGCTGGCGCGCCAGTTCGTCGCCACCGGGCTCTGGCGGGGCGAACTGGCCCGACGCTTCCCCAAGGCGAACACCGTGCGGTACCTGGTCCCTCCCGCCATGGTGCTCGGCGTGGCGCTCGGCTTGGTGGTCGGCCTGACCGGCCTGGTCGGCCTCGCCCTCGGCACCGCCCTCGGGTGGGCCACGCTCGCCCTCGTCGTACCCGGTGTCTACGTCGTCTTCGTGCTCGCGGCCGCTCTGCTCGCCGCCCGCGGCGACGACCTCCGCACCCGGCTCTGGTTTCTCGTAGTCTTGCCTTCCATCCACTTCGGGTGGGGCGTCGGCTTCGTGCTCGGCTTCCTCGACCTCACGAAGAACATCACCGCCCAGACCGGAAGGTAGCCGCCGATGACCGCGCTGCCCACCAGACCGAGCTCGATCGCCGAGCTGCGACGCGTCGCCCAGCCGCCCGAGGTGCGCAGCCGCGCGAACGCCGAGCACTGGACGGCCTCCCTGTACCTGCGCGACGTCTCGCCCTACCTGACCTGGTGGTTGCTCAAGACCAGCGTCTCGGCGAACGGCGTGACCGGGTTGATGATCCTCGTCGGCTGGTGCACCGCCCTGTCGCTGCTCGTGCCGGGCATCACCGGTGCCCTGCTCGCCCTCGTGCTGGGCCAGCTGCAGATGCTCGTCGACTGCTGCGACGGCGAAGTGGCCCGCTGGCGCGGAACGAGTTCGCCGGCCGGGGTCTTCCTCGACAAGGTCGGCCACTACTCGACCGAGGCGCTCATCCCGATCGTGCTGGGCGTCCGTGCCGCCGGGTTCCCCTTCGAGACCCCGGAGGACTTCCTCTGGACGACCGCCGGCTTCGCCCTGGCCCTCGTGATCGTGCTCAACAAGGCCCTCAACGACATGGTCCACGTCGCCCGGGCGAACGCGGGCCTCGCGCGGCTCGAAGACAAACGAGGAGGCGCGACCCAACCGAGCGGGCGCCTCCTGTCCCGACTGCGCAGCGCCGCGCGCTTCGTGCCGTTCCATCGGCTGTACCACTCGGTCGAGCTGACCGTGCTCGTCTTCCTGGCCGCGATCGTCGGCCTCGTCGTGGGCGGTGTCACCGCCGACCGCGTCCTGCTCGTCGCCCTGCTCCCGCTGTCGGTGCTGGCGTTGGTCGGCCACTTCGTCGCCATCATGGCGTCGAAGCGGGTGCGCTCCTGAGCGAGGTCCGGCCCCGGGTCGGAGTCGTGAGCCTGACCCAGGGGCGACGTCCGCGCGACCTGGCTCGGGGGTTGGCCACGATGCTGGCCCAGCGCGACGTCGAGCTCGACGTCGTCTGCGTGGTGAACGGACGAGATGCCGCGACCGCCGAGGTCGAGGTCCCGACCGGGGTCCGCCTGCTCGAACTCGCCGAGAACGTGGGCATCCCGGCCGGCCGCAACCGGGGAGCCGAAGCGGTCTCGGGCGAGTGGATCTTCTTCCTCGACGACGACGCGAGCCTGCCCTCCGAGCGGTTCCTCGCCGACGCCGTCGCGTTGATGCGGGCCCGACCCGAGATCGGGCTCCTGCAGCCGCGGGTCGTGGACCCCGACGGCGCCGCGAACCCCCGCCGCTGGACGCCTCGACTGCGCAAGGGCGACCCTCGCCGCTCGAGCGATGTGTTCTCCGTCTGGGAGGGGGCCACCCTGCTGCCGCGCGACGTCTTCGACGCCTGCGCCGGCTGGGGGGAGCCGTACTTCTACGCGCACGAGGGCATCGAGCTGGCGTGGCGGGTCTGGGCCCAGGGCAGGCGCACCTGGTACGAGGGCTCGCTCGTGGCGAACCACCCGGCCATCGACCCGGCGCGGCACGCGGACTACTACCGTCTGAACGCCCGGAACCGGGTCTGGCTCGCCAAGCGCAACCTGCCCTGGCCGTTGGTCCCCGTCTACGTCGCGTCCTGGACGGGGGTCCAGCTGCTGCGCTGGGCACGCACCCCGCAACGCCTGCGGCCCTGGTTCGCGGGCTGGGTGGAGGGGTGGCGAGAGGCGCCGGGCGGTCGACGGTCCATCGGTTGGGTAACGGTCCTCCGCATGTCCAGGGCCGGTCGACCTCCGGTCCTCTAGGCTTTCCGGGGTCCGGCGCCGATCGGGTGACGGACCGACCCGAGGAGGGCATGTGCCGCTGACCCGAGACCTGGGGCTCGCCTGGAGCCTCGCCCGCCGGGCCGTCCGTTCACGCAGCAGTCGACGTCGGCTCGAGCGCGACCCGCGGGTCGCGGTGACGCCGGCTCCGGGCACCGTGCGCGTCGCCGTCTACTTCGCCGACACGGCCGTCAACATGTACCAGATCCGCCAGTGGTACGCGCCTCTCGCCCACCTGGCCGAGACCTTCCCCGTCGCCATCGTCGTCCGTTCGCCGGGCACCATGGTGACCATGCTCGACGAGAGTCCGGTGCCGCTGGTCTACGCCCGCAAGGTGGCCGACCTCGAGGACTTCGTCGCTGCTCAGCCGCTGGCCCTGACCCTGTACGTCAACCAGAACGCCAAGAACTTCCAGATGATGCGGTACGGCCGCATGTGGCACGTCTTCGTCAACCACGGCGAGAGCGACAAGATGTACATGACGACGAACCAGTTCAAGGCCTACGACTACGCCTTCGTCGCGGGCGACGCCGCCAAGGACCGCCTCGCCGCCAAGCTCTGGGACTACGACCTCGAGAAGCGCGCCGTGCCCATCGGACGCCCGCAGGCCGACCACTTCTCGGGCGAGGTGCCCTACCCCGACGACGACCGCCTCGTCGTGCTCTACGCCCCGACCTGGGAGGGTGACCGTCCCGCGGCCGCGTACGGGTCGATCGCGACGCACGGCCTCGCCCTCGTCAGGGCCCTGCTGGCCTCGGGGCGTCACCGGGTCGTCTACCGGGCGCATCCACGAAGCGGCGTGCTCGATCCCGAGTATCGGCGAGCGCACGAGGCGATCATCCGGGCCCTCGGCGAGGCGAACGCGCGTGATCCGGACGCCCACCACGTCCACGACGTGGGGCCCGAGCTCGGCTGGCAACTGGCGGCAGCCGACGTCGCCGTGACCGACATCTCGGCGATGGTCTACGACCGCCTCGCCACGGGCCGTCCCCTCGTCGTGACCCGTCCGGTCGCCGTCGAGGCCGACGTCGACGAGTCCGGCTACCTCGGTGACGCCGAGTGGTTGACGGCCGATGGTGCGGGCGACATCGTCGCCCTCGTCGATCGGGTCGTCGACGATCCGGAGGCGCGGGGTCGCCTCGAGCACTGGGTCCGGCGTCACTTCGGTGACACGTCGCCCGGAGCGGCCACGCATCGATTCGAGAACGCGGTGGCGCGCCTCGTGCAGCTGCGTGACGACTACGCGGCGCGCCGACCGTCGACCGACGACCCACGTTCGACCGGTTCGGCGGGCGACGCCGACCAGGAGGCCGGCGACGCGGAGGCGTCCGACCTCTGACCCCCGGCACCACACTTGAGGGGTCTGAGGCACCAGGGCTTTCATGTCTCGGTGCCGTGGACTCTGGATGTCAGACGCTGAGCAGCGTATCCATGAGGCATGCCTGAACCGACGTCCGCCGCCGCCCGCCTCTTCGGAGAACGCATCCGTGACGAGCGTCTGCGGCTCGGGCTGAGCCAGGACGAGGTGGCGCACCTCGCGGGCATGAACGTGTCCAACTACGGAAAGATCGAGCGCGGCATCGGCAACCCCGTGCTGCACACGATCGTCCGTCTCGCCGTCGTGCTCGGTGTCGACCCGGGCGTGCTGGTCACCGACCTCGGGGCCGATCACCTGCCGCCCGTCCTGGAGGCCTTCACGGCCGCGGACTACGTCGCCGAGAGACGCGCTCGGCTCAGCAGCTGACCCGCCACCTCGCCGGGAGGGCTCGTCGGCCAGGGTTCCGACGACCAGGCTCAGAAACTGAACCGCCAGAGGTACTCGTCGCCGCCGGGCCGGAACCATCGCACGACGGCGATCGCACTCCGGCTCAGTTCGACGCCCAGCACGCAGAGGTCGACGGACTGGGCGGGGTCGAGTCGGGTGGTCGCGACGGGGACGAGGAGCCCGGTGCCCACGAGGGTGACCCTGACGCCCGTCACGGTCTCGGGGGAGTCGTTGACCAGCCGGTAGACGCGGGGTGCGCGGGAGCGGTCGAGGCTGAAGGGGACGGTGTAGGCAAGGGTCGACGTCGTCATGTCGTCGACCCTAGGAGCGACCGACGCGGGTCGACGCGCGTTCTTGTGGACGACGGCTGACTGGGGAGGACCCGTCAGGGGCCGGATCGCCGCCTCGCGCGAGGCCCGCGTGGCCGCCTCGCGGACGCCGGGTCGCCCTGGCGAGGGGAAAGGTCAGAGCGACAGGTCGAGGGGGAAGTCGGCAGGGGCCGCACCGAACGCCGTGCGGGCCGTCGTGACGACCTTCCGTCCGAGGAGGTGGTTGCCCGTCCCTCCGACGACGGCACCGATGCCGAACGGGAGGGCCCTGCCGAGGACGGAAGCCCCCTGCGACGCGGCGAACCGTCGGATGAACTGCTTGCGGATCGTGTCGGTCAGGCCACTCATCGCCGCCTTGGGCAGCTTGGAGGTCACGAGCTCGCCCCAGAACGCGGTCCTGGCCGGGGCCGTCCCCATGGCCTCGCCCGCGAACTGACGGACGAGGCTGGCACCCGGGCCGCCGAGAAGCATCGCCATGACGAGGGCCCGGGCCCGGTCGGGGTCCGAGACGGCGATGCCGTGGACCTCGGTCACGGACTGCGCGAAGAGGGCGCTCGCCTCGAGGAAGCCCGCGGTCTCGACACCCGAGAGGGCCAACGACACGCCCCAGCCGACACCGGGGATCACGGCGCTGGCCCCGACGGCGGCCCCGCCGGTCGTCACCGCGGCGAGGTACTCGCGTTCGAGGATGGTGATCAGCTTCTGTGGCGTCGCCTTCTTGTGCCGACGGCGCAGCGTGGCGACGTGCTTGACGACCACCGGACGTTGGACGGCCAGCAGCTTGTCGAGACGGCGCACCCAGGCGGTGTCCTCGGACCTGTCGGGCGCGGACGTCTGATAGTGGTACTCGGTCGAGTTCCCGGCATCACGGGCGACGAGTCGTCCGTCCGCCGTCGAGGCGTCGTGGTCGGGGCTGTGGGGCTGACTGCGTTCGGGCACTCCTCGACCCTACGCCGAGGGGCGGGGAGGGTGATCGGTGGCGTACCGGGCCAGGGCGTCGTCGAGTGGGCCGTCGAACACCAGGGCGCCCTTGTCGAGGTAGAGGCCCCGTCGGCAGAACCGTTTGAGGTCGCGTTCGTTGTGCGACACGAGGAAGAGCGTGCGACCGTCGGCGAGCATCTCGCCGATCCGGGCGTAGCACTTCTCACGGAACGCCTTGTCGCCCACGGCGAGCACCTCGTCGACCAGCACGACGGGCTCCTCGAGCCGCGAGATGACGGCGAACGCGATGCGGACCTTCATTCCGCTCGAGAGGTGTTTGTAGGGCGTGTCGACGAAGTCGCCGATCTCGGCGAACTCGATGATCTCGTCGAAGCGCCGGTCGATCTCGGGGCGGGACATGCCGTGGAGGCCGGCGGTCAGGTACACGTTCTCCCGGACGGTGAGGTCGGCGACGAAGCCACCGGTGATCTCGATGAGCGGCGCGACGCCGCCCGTCACCTCGACGGTGCCGGTGTCGGGCAGGATCACCTCGGCCACCAGCTTCAGCAACGTCGATTTGCCCTGGCCGTTGCGTCCCACGACGCCGATGGCCTCGCCCGGCTGCACCTCGAAGCTGATGTCGCGCAGGGCCCAGAACTCGCCCGGCCGGGACCGTCTGCCGCTGTCGGCGAAGAGGTCCTTGAACGACCGTCGGCCACGTCGGTTGCGGCGGAAGCGGATGCCGACCCCGTCGACGCGGATCACGGGGCGAGGTCCGGCGACGGTCATCAGATCTCCTTCAGGACGGCACGTTCGCTGGCTCGGAAGACGAGCAGCCCGACCGCCAGGACCACGAAGCACACGCCTCCGCCGACGAGCACCTCGGTGAGGTCGAACTGCTCCGGGAAGAACGCCGACCGGTAGAGGCCGAAGATGCCGCTCAGCGGGTTGAACGCCGCCAGCAGGTGGAGGCTCTCGGGAAGGTCCTGGGTGCCGTAGATGATGGGCGAGGCGTAGAAGGCGAACCGGAGGGCGAGCTTCGTGGCGCGCTCCAGGTCGCGGAAGAACACGACGAGCGGCGCGACGATCAGCCCCACCCCGGCGACGAGCACGGTCTGCATGACCATGGCTAAGGGGAAGAACACCACCTGCCACTGCAGGTGCGCGCCGCCCACGACGGCGAACAAGGCCAGGACGGGAAGGCTGAGGGCGAACTCGATGCCCTTCGAGCCGACGAGCCGGAACACCCAGATCGTCCGGGGGATCTTGGTCGACCGGACGAGCTTCGCCTCACGGATGAACGCCCGGGTGCTGTCGGACACCGCACCGTTGAACCACATCCAGGGCAGGAGGCCCGAGAGCAGGAAGACGATGTACGGCTCGTCGCCGACCGACCGCTTGAAGACGACCGAGAAGACGAAGAAGTAGATGCCCGACATGACGAGCGGGTCGAGGATCGACCAGAAGTAGCCGAGTTTCGACGTCGAGTACCGGACCTTGAGGTCGCGGCTCGTCAGCAGCCACAGCGTCTGACGGTACCGCGCGAAGCCGCTACGACGGGGCCGTTCGGCCAGGTCAGTGCTCACGGACGTCCTTCTCGTTCAGGACACCAGGCACCCGGCGCTCAGCCGTCGGGAGACGGCTCGGTTCAGACGAACAGGTTCGCGCGCTCGAGGTCTTCGGCGAAGTCGACCTCGACGGCGTAGAGGTCGGAGATGTCCACGGGCTCAAAGCGTAGCCCGTCCTGGCCGATGGCCAGTTCGATGCCACGCTCGAAGTAGTCCTGGTTGTCGACCTTCGAGAGCTGGTGCATGAGCGTCGCCTTGTCGGCCTTCGACACGAAGTTGATGCCGACGGCCTCGCCCAGACCACCCTTGACCTGCTTGGACAACTCGGCGATGTAGCCCTCGGCATCGGTCGTGTACTTGACCTCTTCGTCGGACACCTTCGAGGTGTTGACGGTGACGAACGACTGGTCGTCGCGGACCAGGCGGGCCGCGCGAGTCAGGGCCGTGGGGTCGAAGACGACGTCGCCGTTCATCCACAGGACGCCACCGGAGGCGCTGGCCCGCAGGGCGCGGAGCAGGCTCTTCGACGTGTTCGTCTGGTCGTACATCTCGTTGTAGACGAACGAGGCCGACGGGAACGCCTCGACGATGTGCTCGAACTTGTAGCCCACGACGACGGTCACCCGGGCGTCGGGCCCGAAGGCGGCCCGGATGTTGTCGAACTGCTGCTGCATGATGGTGCGGCCGTCGTTGAGCTCGGTCAGTGCCTTGGGCAACGAGCGGCCGAGGCGGCTGCCGAGCCCGGCGGCCAGGATGACGATCTGCTGGCGGTGGTTCGTGTCGTTCTTGCTCACGCTGGTCTCCTCACAAGGGGCGAGCCCATGCGGGACGGGCTCTGCGGTGGCCCCGGCGGTGCGGACCGGACCCGTCTCTGGGTGCGATTCGCCTCGTGTTCGAGCGGTGTTCACCGCGGAGCATCGATCTGGACACGTCGTCGTGCTGTTGCAGACTACCCGATGGGGCCAGGAGCGGCCAGGGACCGTGCCCGAAGCGTGTCCGTTTCGTGATATGAGTCACCCGTCGACCGGTCGGCGTCGCGGCCTTGGTACGGTGGGGCGATGGCTGGACGGCGCGAGGACGAAGTGGGTGACATCGCCCCCGACTCAACACCGGGTGACGACACGGTCGGAGCGGTGGGCGCGTCCGACCAGGGGGAGAACACAGTGGACGACGACTCGACGACCGCGGGGGACGTGGCCGAGGGGACGGCTGAGTCGACGGAGGCCGCGACGCCCCGCGTCCCGGTGACGAAGTCGTCGACCGCCCGCAAGCCTTCGGCACCCCGGAAGCCCTCGTCGCCCCGCAAACCCTCGCAGCGCACCGCCGCCGACCGGTCGGCAGCGGCCAAGAAGGCAGCAGCGACCCGTGCCGCGAACGCGCGCGCCCGGGCCGAGGCGGCGGCGAAGGCCGCGGAAGAAGAGGTCGTCGCCGAACTCGCCGACGCGGGTGCCACGACGGATGGTACGGTCGTCGTCCCCGTCTCGGCCGACGACTACTTCGGCGACGCCCTGACGGCCGAGGAGGAATCGGCGGTCGCCCCGGACGACACGCTCGCCGCCGACGCACCGACGACCGCCGGCGCGACCGCCCCGGCCGACGAGGCCACCGTCGAGGTCCCCGAGGCCGAGGCCGAGACCGAGGCCGACGACGTCGAGGCCGCCGAGGCCCTCGACAGCGAGGGCGACGTCCGACCGACCCGCCAGGTCGACGTCGAGGCGCCCGTCGTGCTGTCGATCTCAGGGCTCATGAAGCGCTACGGCGGCACGGTCGCCGTCGAGAACGTCGACCTCGAGGTGCGGGCCGGGTCGTTCTACGGCATCGTCGGTCCGAACGGGGCCGGCAAGACGACGACCCTGTCGATCGTGACCGGCCTCCTGCGTCCCGACGCCGGCACCGTGACCGTCCTCGGGGCCGACGTCTGGCGAGACCCGGCCGCGGCGAAGCGAAGCCTCGGCGTCCTCCCCGACCGCCTGCGGCTCTTCGACCGGCTGACGGGTGCCCAGCTCCTCTACTATTCCGCGACCCTGCGGGGGCTCGACGGCGTCACGGCGCGCAAGCGCTCCTCCGACCTCGCGACCGCGTTCGGGCTCCACGACGCGCTCGGCCGTCTCGTCAGCGACTACTCCGTGGGCATGACGAAGAAGATCGCCCTGGCCGCCGCGATCATCCACTCGCCCCGGGTCCTCGTCCTCGACGAGCCCTTCGAATCGGTCGACCCCGTCTCGGCCGCGACCGTGACGGACGTCCTGCAGCGCTACGTGGCCGGGGGCGGGACGGTGCTGCTCTCGAGCCACAGCATGGACCTGGTCGAGCGCATCTGCGACAGCGTCGCGGTGATCGTCGACGGCCACGTGCTCGCCAGCGGCACGGTCGACGAGGTCCGGGCCGGACGCTCCCTCGAGCAGCGGTTCGTCGAGCTCGCCGGCGGGCGCGCGGTCACGGAGGGCATGGAATGGTTGCAGAACTTCTCCGACTGAGGCTCCAGACGATCGGCAACACGGTCCGCTTCGGGCCCCGCCGACTGACCGTCGCCGTGGCGTCCGTGCTGGCCGTGCTGATCGTGACCATCGCGGTCGCGAGCCTCGTGAGCGGCCTGCGTGATGCGCCCCTCGACGACGTGCGCGCCCTCGCGGTCGGCGGGGGAGCCCTCCTGCTGGTCGGATTCGCCGTCGTCCCCTTCGCGACGGTCCGTCCTGCCTGGAGCGACCCCCGCCGCCTCGCCGTCCTCGGTGTGCCCGAGGGGCGGGCGGCGATCGGACTCGCGCTCGGTGCCGCGGTCGGACTCCCCACGCTGGCCCTGCTGGTCCTCTCGACCGGGTACGTCCGGGCCTGGGGCGAGGGCACCGGCGTCGCCGCCGTCGCGGTCGTGGGGGCACTCGTCGCCGGCGTCACCGCGCTGTTGCTGGCCCTCGTGGCCTCGACGCTGAACAGCGTCGTCCTGACCTCCCGTCGCGGTCGCGAACTCGCACTCGTCGGTGCCGTGCTCGTCGTGCTGCTCGCCGTGCCCGTGGTCGTCGACCTCGTCCGTCTCTCGCTGCCCGGCCGTTCGGGCACCGGCGTCGTCGCGGACGCCCTCGCCTGGACTCCCTTCGGAGCCGCGCTGGCGCTCCCCGGTCACGTCGCCGCAGGTCAGACCGGTCGCGTCGTGGCCGACGTCGTCATCGCCGCCGTCACGCTCGTGGCGCTCTGGCTCGCCTGGCGGGCACTCGTCGCGCGTGCGTTCGTCGACCGACCCGAGCCCGAGGAGGTCGACGACGGCGACGGACTCGGGTGGTTCGAGTACGTCAGGGCCTCGCCGACCGGAGCCGTCGCGGGCCGCAGCCTCACCTACTGGATGCGTGACGCCCGCTACCGCATGTCGCTCGTCATCATCCCGTTCCTCCCGTTGCTCGTCGTCCCCCTCGGCATCGCGGGTGTCAGCTGGAACTGGCTGGCCCTCGTCCCGGTGCCGATCATGTGCCTGATCCTGGGGTTCCTGCCGCACAACGACGTCGCCTACGACAGCACGGCGCTCTGGATGCACGTGGCGTCCGACACGCGGGGTCTGGCGGACCGGGTGGGGCGACTCGCGCCTCCTCTGCTGATCGGCGTCCCGCTCGTGGTGCTCGGCTCGGTCGTCGCCACCTGGTTGTTCGGCGACTGGCAGGCCCTGCCGTCCGAGCTGGGGGTCAGCGCCGGCTTCCTCCTCAGCGGCCTCGGTCTCTCGAGCCTGGTGTCGGCCCTCCTGCCGTACGCCACGGTCCGACCGCACGACGACCCGTTCCAGCAGCCGCAGTCGAACGGCGCGACCGCGGCCTGGGCCCAGACCGTCATGATCGGGGGAGCCGTCCTCGCCACCGCACCCGCCCTCTGGTTCGCCGGTCGCGGGCTCATCACGGGCTACCCCGCGGGTGGCACGTGGGCGCTGGTCCTCGGCGTCGGCATCGGACTCGTCGTGCTGGTCGCGGGTGTCGCCCTGGGTGCCCGGGTCTTCTCGCGGCGGGCTCCCGAGCTGCTGGCGTTCGCCCTCCGCAGCTGAGCCGAGGTCGACGTACGATGTCTGCATGACTGACACGCAGACGGGCGGCGGCCTCGACGTCATGGACCGTGAGCTCGAGAAGCTCCTGAACGACGAGGCGATCGACCCGGGCGACCACGAGCGCTTCTCGCACTACGTGAAGAAGGACAAGATCATGGAGTCCGCGTTGAGCGGCAAGCCCGTCAAGGCGCTCTGCGGCAAGAAATGGACGCCCGGTCGCGACCCCGAGAAGTTCCCGGTGTGCCCGACCTGCAGGGAGATCTACGAGAAGATGACGTCCGAGTGAGCTCGGCGCCTGATCACGCGTAGACGGTCGGCACGACCGGCTCGCCACGACCGAGCCGCAGCGCCTGGTCGGGTAGCTCGGCCACGGCCGCGGCCCGGTGGAGGCGCGCGCGGGCGACACCTTCCGGCCCGGTGTGCCGGGCGTCGATCTCGCCGGCCGTGACGAGCGGGACGTGCAGCGATCGCTCCCCGGCCGCCGTCTCCCACGACCCGATGCGGATGAGCTCGCGGGTGGCGACCCCGTCCACGATGACGCGCACGGGGGACTTCCGTCCGCCCACGGAGGCCTTGTCGGCCGACTTCTTCGCCACGGAGACCCAGTCGCCGTCGTCGCCGCGACGGGCGACCAGTTTGAAGACCATGCCGGCGGCCGGGTGGCCCGATCCCGAGACGACCGAGGTGCCGACGCCGAACGAGTCGACCGGGGCCGCGCGCAGGGCGGCGATCGTGTACTCGTCCAGGTCGTTCGTGACGGTGATCTTCGCCGCCGTCGCGCCGAGCTCGTCGAGCTGAGCGCGGACCTGCCCCACCAGCGACGGCAGGTCGCCGCTGTCGATGCGCACCGCCCCGAGCGACGGTCCGGCGACCCGGACGGCCGTGGCCACGGCTTCGGGGATGTCGTAGGTGTCGACGAGCAGGGTGGTGCCCGGCCCCAAGGTGTCGACCTGGGCGCGGAAGGCGTCCTCCTCGGTGTCGTGCAACAGGGTGAACGCGTGGGCGGCGGTGCCCATCGTCGGGACGCCCCACGACCGGCCGGCCTCGAGGTTGCTCGTGGCGCCGAAGCCCGCGATGTAGGCGGCCCGGGCCGCGGCCACGGCGCTGCGTTCGCCCGTCCGCCGTGAGCCCATCTCGGCGAGCGGGCGACCGTCGGCGGCCGAGACCATGCGCGCCGCCGCGCTGGCCACGGCCGAGTCGTAGTTGAAGACGCTCAGCGCCAGGGTCTCGAGCAGCACGGCCTCGGCGAACGTCGACTGGATGACCAGTAGCGGCGACCCCGGCAGGTAGACCTCGCCCTCGGCGTAACCCCAGATGTCGCCCGAGAACCGGTAGTCGGCCAGCCAGTCAGCGGTCGTCGCGTCGACGACCCCCGCCTCGCGCAGCCAGGCCACCTCGTCGTCGCCGAACCGGAAGTCGGCGAGCAGCTCGAGGAACCGACCGGTGCCCGCGACGATGCCGTAGCGCCGCCCCTCGGGCAGACGTCGCGCGAACACCTCGAACACGCTGTCGCGGTGGGCCGTGCCCGCCTTGAGGGCGGCCTCCACCATGGTGAGCTCGTACCGGTCGGTCAACAGTGCGCTGGTCACCCCGCCAGCCTAGGCTCGCCCGGTCGTCGAGGGGGTCGCGGCTCGCGCCGGGTAGGCTTCGTGGTCGTGACGGACGCACCCATCGGAGTCTTCGACAGCGGCGTCGGCGGCCTGACCGTGTCGAGGGCGATCATCGACCAGCTGCCCCACGAGTCGATCCGCTACGTCGGCGACACGGCCCATTCGCCGTACGGGCCGAAGCCGATCGCCCAGGTGCGCGGCTATGCCCTCGCCGTGATGGACGACCTCGTCGCCCAGGGCGTCAAGTTGCTGGTCATCGCCTGCAACACCGCCTCGTCCGCGGTGCTGCGCGACGCCCGGGAGCGGTACACGATCGGCGCGGGCATCCCCGTCGTCGAGGTGATCCAGCCCGCCGTGCGCGCGGCGGTGCAGCAGACGCGCAACGGCCGCATCGGCGTCATCGGCACCGAGGGCACGATCAACTCGCGTGCCTACGAGGACGCGTTCGCGGCGGCCGCGGGTCTCGAGCTGATCACGCAGGCCTGTCCCCGCTTCGTCGAGTTCGTCGAGGCGGGCGACACGTCGAGCCCCGAGCTGCGGGCAGTCGCCGAGGGGTACCTCGCCCCGCTGCGCGACGCCGGCATCGACACCCTCGTCCTGGGCTGCACGCACTACCCCCTCATGTCGGCGGCCGTCCAGTACGTCGTGGGCCCCGACGTCCGTCTCGTGTCCAGCGCGGAAGAGACGGCAGCCGACGTCTACCGCACCCTCGTCCAGCACGGGCTCGAGCGCACCGACCGGGGCGAGCCGCACCACGAGTTCGAGGCGACCGGGCCCGACGAGAAGTCGTTCCTGCGCCTGGCCCGCCGGTTCCTGGGTCCCGAGGTCTCGCGCGTCGGGCACCTCGAGACGGGGGCGATCGAGTTGCCCCCGGGCCTCCGCACCGTCGAGCGGACCTGACCCGCGCCTCCTGCGCCCGTGGGGTCGACGACCCCGCCCGCCACCGTCCATCCCCAGCCGAGAGAAGGCACCATGACCGACACCACGAGCACGACCGTCCGCGCCGACGGGCGCAGCACGACCGACCTGCGCCCCGTCACGATCGAGACCGGGTGGAGCGCCCACGCCGAGGGCAGCGCCCTCATCACCTTCGGCGGCACGAAGGTGCTCTGCACGGCGTCCTTCACGAACGGCGTGCCCCGCTGGCTGACCGGCAAGGGCAAGGGCTGGGTCACGGCCGAGTACGCGATGCTGCCCCGGGCCACCAACTCGCGCAACGACCGCGAGAGCGTCAAGGGCAAGATCGGCGGTCGCACGCACGAGATCTCGCGCCTGATCGGCCGCAGCCTCCGCGCCGTGGTCGACACCAAGGCCCTCGGAGAGAACACGATCGTCCTCGACTGCGACGTCCTGCAGGCGGACGGCGGCACCCGCACCGCCGCGATCACGGGTGCCTACGTCGCCCTCGCCCAGGCGATCGAGTGGGGGCGCGAGAAGAAGTTCGTCGGGCAGAAGGCCACGCCCCTGACCGACAGCGTCTCCGCCGTCTCGGTGGGCATCATCGACGGCGAGCCGATGCTCGACCTCGCCTACGTCGAGGACGTCCGGGCCGAGACCGACATGAACGTCGTCGTCACGGGCAGCGGATCGTTCGTCGAGGTGCAGGGCACGGCCGAGGGCGCGCCGTTCAACCGTCGCGAGCTCGACTCGTTGCTCGACCTCGCCGTCGCCGGCGCCGTCGACCTGAGCCGCTTCCAGCGCGAGGCCCTCGGCCGATGACCCGCGTCGTCATCGCCACGCACAACCAGGGCAAGGTGGCCGAGCTCCGGCTGCTGCTCGCCGAGACGGCGCCGGGCGTCGAGCTGGTCGCCTACGACGGCCCCGAGCCGGTCGAGGACGGTGACTCGTTCGCGGCCAACGCCTTGATCAAGGCGCGCGCGGCAGCCCGTCACACCGGGCTGCCCGCCCTCGCCGACGACAGCGGGATCTCGGCGGCGGCCCTGGGCGGGGCTCCCGGCATCCACTCGGCGCGCTACGCCGGCACCCGCGACGCGGACGACAACATCGACAAGCTGCTGGCCGAGCTCGACGGTGCCGACGACCGCTCGGCGTGGTTCTCGTGCGCCGCCGCCCTCGTCGTGCCGCCGCCCGTCGGTGCCGAAGGCCCCGACGGGCCGCCCGAGGCGAGCGCGTGGGTCGAGCACGTCGAGTACGGCGAATGGCACGGCGAGGTGCTGGAGGCGCGGGTCGGCTCGAACGGGCACGGTTACGACCCCGTGTTCCGCCCCGAGGGCGAGAGCCGCAGCGCGGCCGAGCTCACCGCGGACGAGAAGAACGCCGTCAGCCATCGCTCCCGGGCGTTCCGGGCGATCGCGCCCCGGGTGGCCGCGCTCGCGGACTGAGCCGCGCGCGCCTCCTCGGGGCCCTCGGCCATCGGCCGACGGGCGCCTGGTGCCCGCGGTGGTCAGGCGTCGTGCGGCGCGGACGACACCTGCGGCGTCTCGACCTCGCCCGAGGCCTCGGCCTTCTTGGCCTGGTGCACCCCGTGGAAGTAGTGGATCGCGATGGGGATCACCGTCGCCAGCACGGCCCCGAGCAGGATGAGGTCGATGTACGAGCTGACGAAGTCCGCGACGGGCGGGATGTGTCCGATGCCGAAGCCCGCCAACGTGATGCCCATGCCCCAGACGACGGCGCCGACGGCGTTGAACAGCGAGTACCGCCGGTATCTCATGTGGCCGACTCCGGCCATGATCGGCGCGAAGGTGCGGATCACCGGGACGAACCGGGCGATGATGACGGCCATCGGGCCGAACCGCTCGAAGAAGGCGTTCGTGCGGTTGACGTTCGCGACGCTGAACAGCCCGCTCTCCTTCCGCTCGAAGATGCGGGGGCCGACCTTGTGGCCGATGAGGTAGCCGAGCTCGCCGCCGGCGAACGCGGCGATGCTGATGAAGATCGCGATCAGCCAGATCGGCAGGCCGAGGGCGCCGGGGTTCGTCGCGGCGAGGATGCCCGTGATGATCAACAGCGTGTCACCCGGGAACAGGAAGCCGATCAGCAGGCCCGTCTCTGCGAAGACGAGCAGGCAGACGCCGAGCACGGCCCACGGTCCGAAGGACGTGAGCAGGTACTCGGGGTTCAACCAGGGGATGGAGACGAGGGGCAGCATCGGGTGTTCTCCGGTCGTGGTGGCCGGCCTGCCGGTCTCGCTCAGGGTACCCGTGCGGGTGGAGGGACGTGAACCCTGGCGGGAGGGGGCACGTGACCGGCGCTCTGTGTGCGGGAGAAGGGACTTGAACCCTCACGCTCGAAAGCACAGGAACCTAAATCCTGCGTGTCTGCCAATTCCACCACTCCCGCGGCAGCACCGAGTGTACCGACGGCGACCCTCGGCGGGAACGGGGACGAGGAGGCGCTAGCGCTGAGAGCGGGGCACGTGCGGTGAGTAGCGGGGCACGTAGCGCACGAGGATCGCCGCGCCCACGAGGCCGAGGACGCCCATCACCCCGCTGGCGAGCGAGATCGACACGACCGCGGTCACCCCGGAGATGAGCAGGGGCGCCGCAGCGCTGCCCGCGTCGCCGGTGAAGCGCCAGGCGCCGAGGAAGGGGGCGGGATCGTCCTTGTCGGCCAGGTCGGCACCGAGCGTCATGAGGATGCCGCTGCCGACGCCGTTGGCCAGGGACATCAGGATCGCGACGGCGACGAACCATCCGACCCTCGCGTCGAGGTCGTGCGTGACCGACAAGGCGAGGTACGAGAGTCCGAGGCCCACCATGCAGGGGACGGCGCTCCAGAGGCGTCCGAAGCGGTCCATGATCTGTCCGCTCGTGTAGAAGAGCGCGAAGTCCACGGCGCCGGCGATGCCGATGATGATCGCGGTCTCGGACGCCCCGAGGCCGATGCTGACGGCCCAGAGGGGCAGCATGACCTGGCGACCGGAACGCATGGCGCCGATCAGGGCCGCCCCGCTGCCGAGCTTCAGCAGCACGCCTCGATGACGCCAGAGGGTCGCGAAGAGGCCGTGTGCCTCCCGGGCGACCAGGTCGGCGCCGTCCTCCGTGCCGCTGCCCGGCCGGACGCCGAAGGCAGCCGACGGGTCGCGCAGGACGAGCAGCGCGATCGCCGCGCCGAGGCAGCCGACGATGTGGACGACGAACGCCGATTGCACGGACCCGGTCAGCTCGATGACCCCGGCCGAGAGGAACGGGCCGACGAAGTAGCCGAGTCGGAAGACTCCGCCGAGGCTCGACAGCGCCCTGGCGCGGATCTCGACGGGCACGAAGCTGGTCATGAAGGCGTGCCGTGCGAGGGCGAAGACCGCGGTCGCGAGGCCGATCACCAGCACGCCGACGGCGAGGACGATCTCGTTCGGCGCCAGCAGACAGGTGACGAGTCCGCCGATGCTCACGAGCGAGGCACCGATCATCGCGGTGCGCTCGCCGATGCGGCTGACGAGCCATCCGCTCGGGATGTCGCCGATCAGCTCGCCGACGAGGATGAGCGCGGCGACGAAGCCGGCGAAGGGGAGCGAGGCACCGAGCTCGCTCGCCACGACGGGGATGATCGGGATGATGGCCCCCTCGCCGATGGCGAAGAGCGCCGCGGGCAGGAACGCCGCGAGGGCCACCGACCGCATGCTGAAGGCGGGGGAGGAGGAAGACATGTCGCTCGCCACCCTAGGCCCGCTGCGTACACTTGTCGGATGAAGGTCTTGGCAGCGATGAGTGGTGGAGTCGACTCGGCGGTGGCCGCGGCGAGGGCGGTCGAGGCGGGCCACGACGTGGTGGGCGTGCACCTGGCGCTCAGCCGGATGCCGGGAACGCTCCGCACGGGCAGCCGTGGCTGCTGCACCATCGAGGACTCGATGGACGCCCAGCGCGCCGCCAACAAGATCGGCATCCCGTATTACGTGTGGGACTTCTCCGAGCGCTTCAAGCTCGACGTCGTCGACGACTTCGTCGCCGAGTACACCGCGGGCCGAACACCCAACCCCTGCATGCGCTGCAACGAGCGCATCAAGTTCGCCGCCCTGCTCGAGAAGGCGCTCGCGCTCGGCTTCGACGCGGTCTGCACGGGTCACTACGCGACCATCGTCACCGACGACCGGGGCAACCGAGAGCTGCACCGCGCCTCCGCCTGGGCGAAGGACCAGTCGTACGTGCTGGGCGTGCTCACCGCCGAGCAGCTCGCGCACTCGATGTTCCCGCTAGGGGCGACGCCCTCCAAGGCCGAGGTGCGGGCCGAGGCCGCCGAGCGCGGCTTCAGCGTGGCGTCCAAGCCCGACAGCCACGACATCTGCTTCATCCCCGACGGCGACACCCGCGGGTGGCTCGCCGAGCGGGTCGGTGCCGAGACGGGTGAGATCCTCGATCGCAGCGGTGCCGTGGTCGGGTCGCACGAGGGGGCGCACGCCTTCACGGTCGGCCAGCGGAAGGGCCTCAACATCGGCTTCCCGTCCGACGACGGGAAGCCGCGCTTCGTGCTCGAGGTGCGACCGGTCGACAACACGGTCGTCGTCGGACCGAAGGAGGCCCTCGACATCGCCGAGATCGCCGGCGGCTCGTACACCTGGGCCGGGCTCGCCCCGGTCGACCCGACGGTCGCGTTCGACTGCGACGTGCAGATCCGTGCCCACGCCGACCCCGTACCCGCGGTCGCGCGGGTGTCGGAGGTCGAGGGTAAGAAAGAACTCGTGATCACACCTCGCGAACCCCTCAACGGCGTCGCCCCCGGGCAGACCGCCGTCGTCTACGTCGGCACCCGCGTCCTCGGTCAGTGCACGATCGACCGCACGGTCAGCGCCGTGCCCGTGCCCGCAGTCGTCACCGTCTGAGGCGACCAGGATGAGCGAGACCGGCGACGACGCCTCTGCCTCCGGGCCCGCGGTCGAGACCGACGGCGTCCCCGACGACCTGTCCCAGGCGCGAGACGAGGCCGAACGTCTGACGACCCGCATCCTCGAGCTGCGTGACCAGTACTACGAGGGCAACGGCTCGACCGTCTCCGACGCCGACTACGACGGCCTCGTGCGACGCCTCGACTCCCTGGAGCGGGCTCACCCCGAGCTGCAGAAGCCCGACAGCCCCACGCAGACGGTCGGTGGCCGGGCCGAGACCACGCAGTTCGCCCCGGTCGAGCACGCCGAGCGCATGCTCAGCCTCGACAACGTGTTCAGTGACGACGAGCTCGCCGAGTGGGCGGGCAAGGTCCAGCGCGACGCCGGGGCCGAACGCGTGCGGTTCCTCACCGAACTGAAGATCGACGGCCTGGCGATCAACCTGCGGTACGAGGACGGCGTGCTCGTCACCGCCGCCACCCGCGGCGACGGCGTCGTCGGCGAGGACGTGACCGGCAACGTGCTCGCCATGGGCACGATCCCCGAACGGCTCGAGGGCACCGGCCACCCGCCGCTGGTCGAGGTGCGAGGCGAGATCTTCTTCCCGGTCAGCGAGTTCGACGAACTGAACGCCCAGCAGCGCGAGGCGGGAGAACGCGTCTTCGCGAACCCCCGCAACGCCGCCGCCGGCTCGCTGCGTCAGAAAGAAGAGGGCAAGAGCCCCGAGAAGCGCGAGTTGATGCACGCACGCCTGCGCCGCCTGCGGATGCTCGTGCACGGCATCGGCGCGTGGCCGGTCCGCGAACTCGAGCGTGCGACCGAGGTCCGGTCGCAATCCGAGGTCTACGACCTGCTGGGTGGGTGGGGCCTGCCCATCTCGACCCACTACCGCGTCTTCGACACCGTCGACGAGGTCGAGGCCTTCATCCACGACTACGGGGTGCGGCGCTCGTCGGTCGAGCACCAGATCGACGGCATCGTGGTCAAGGTCGACGACCTCGCCCTGCACGAAGAGCTCGGGGCCACGAGCCGGGCTCCCCGGTGGGCGACGGCGTTCAAGTACCCGCCCGAAGAGGTCAACACGACGCTGCTCGACATCGTCGTCAGCGTCGGACGCACGGGCCGAGCGACGCCGTTCGCCGTCATGGAGAAGGTCGAGGTCGCCGGCAGCGAGGTGCGCCAGGCGACCCTGCACAACCAGCAGGTCGTCAAGGCGAAGGGCGTGCTGATCGGCGACACCGTCGTGCTGCGCAAGGCGGGCGACGTCATCCCCGAGGTGCTCGGCCCGGTCATCGAGCTGCGCGACGGCACCGAACGCGAGTTCGTCATGCCCGTCGACTGCCCCGAGTGTGGCACCCCGCTCAAGCCCGCCAAAGAGGGCGACATCGACCTGCGCTGTCCCAACGCCGAGAGCTGCCCTGCCCAGGTCCGCGGACGCGTCGAGCACATCGCGTCCCGCGGCTCGCTCGACGTCGAAGGTCTCGGCGAGGTCGCGGCGGCCGCGCTGACTCAGCCCGTCGAGCCGGCCACGCCGCCCCTGCGCACCGAGGCCGGCCTCTTCAGCCTGACGATGGCCGACATCTTCCCCGTACGGGTCGTCGTCCGCGACACCGAGACAGGCATGCAGAAGCTCGAGGCCGACGGGCAGCCGAAACTCGTCACCCCGTTCCGCCGGAAGCGCGCCAAGCGCGACGGCGCCTTCGACCCCTCGGCCACCGAGTTCTCGGGTGACGAGACCTCGGTGCCGTCCAAGACGGCGATCGAGATGCTCGCGAACCTCGAGAAGGCGAAGACCAGCCCGCTGTGGCGGTTCCTGGTCGGTCTGAGCATCCGACACGTCGGGCCGGTCGCGGCCCGGGCGCTGGCCAACCACTTCGGCTCGCTCGACGCCATCCGAGCCGCCTCGCGGGACGAGCTCGCGGCCGTCGACGGCGTGGGCGGCATCATCGCCGATGCGCTGCTCGCCTGGTTCGACGTCGACTGGCACGTCGAGATCATCGATCGGTGGACGGCGGCGGGAGTGCAGTTCGCCACACCCGGTCATCCCGGACCGGGTGCCGCCGAGGCGGCGGGTGGCGTGCTCTCGGGCGTGACGGTCGTGGCGACCGGGAGCCTCGAGGGATTCACGCGCGAGGGCGCACTCGAGGCCATCGTCGAGGCCGGCGGCAAGGCGGCGAGCAGCGTCAGCAAGAAGACGGACTTCGTCGCGGCCGGACCCGGCGCCGGATCGAAGTTGACGAAGGCCGAGCAACTCGGGGTACGGATCATCGACGCGGAGCAATTCGCTGTCCTCCTTAAGGAGGGCCCGGCAGCTCTCGTTGTCCCCCAGGTGGGGGACGAGGAGACGCCGGAATCATGATTTCCCTGGTCAGGGGCACTTTCGTTTCCTAGGATGTGAGGACGTGTCGTTCTCCAGCAGTAGGGAGCCGGGGTACAGGCACGTGACTAGGGGGAAGACCCGACGTGCTGTTCCTCGCTGCAGCAATGCTCTCTGCCTCGGTGCACCTCGCCGGGGTGGCCGAGGCTCCGAGCGTGTCCTCGGCGACCGCCGTGACGCTCGACCGCCCGGCGACCGGATCACTCGTCGGGGCGTCGCCGGACAGCGTCCCGGGGATCGCACCGGTACGGGACGGTCGTGCCGTGCCCGAGCTCGACGGCTGCCGGGGGGTCGAGGCGACCGCCGTCTCGGCCGAGGCCTGCCTCGACCAGCTGGCCCGCGCCTCCTCGGCCGGGGTCGAGCGCTTCGCCGACACCCTCGACGCCGACGGTGACGACGCGACGGCGCTGACGGCGGCGCTCGGTGAGCAGGTCGCACCCGAGGTCACGGCCGCCTGGTGGTCCGGGCTGGGCGACGGTCGGCAGGCGATCCTCGCGCGCAGCGTGCCGGGCGTCGTCGGCAACCTCGAGGGCGTCCCGTACTCGGTGCGCGACACCGCCAACCGGCAGCTCCTGCGGTACGCGACGGGCGCCGTCTCGCAGCGGATCGGTTCGGACGACGAGGAGCGGGGTGACGCCCGTCGCCTGGCCATGCTCCAGCAGGTGCGGGCGACGCTCGACGGAGCGACGAACGACGTCCCCTTCGCCGGAGCGGCCGACCGACACCTCGTGGCGCTCGACACGGTCCTGCCCGGACGCGCGGCCGTCACCGTCGGCGACCTCGACACCGCCGACGACGTCAGCGTGCTCGTCCCCGGCATGCTGTTCACGGTGTCGGACCAGCTCGTGGACTGGACCAACACCGCCGGCGCCCTCCACGACGAGCAGGCCACGTGGGCGACGTTGCTGGGCCGCGGCGGCCCCGGCCCCGTGCCGACCGTCGCCGTCGTGGCCTGGATGGGCTACCAGACGCCCGACCTGACCAACTTCTACGACCTCGGCCTCGCTCGGCAGGGTGCCTCCCACCTCGTGGACGCGCTCGACGGGCTCGACGCGGCCCGGGCGGACGACGAGCCGCGGGTGTCGGTCATGGCGCACTCGTACGGCTCGACGACGGCGACGATCGCCCTGTCGTCCGGACGCGTGTCGGTCGACTCGCTGGTGCTGCTCGGATCTCCCGGCAGCGTCGTCTCCGACGCCGGGGAGCTCGCGGTCCGCGGTCACGACGTGTACGCCGCCGCCGGCAGCTTCGATCCCGTGGCCGGGAGCGGCTTCTTCGGGGCCGACCCGGCGACGGGCGCCTTCGGCGCCGTCGTGCTGCACCTGAGCGGTGGAGCCGACGCGGTGACGGGACACGCCCTGGCCTCCGCCCTCGGCCACAACGACTACTTCCGGGCCGGCACCGAATCGATGCGCAGTCTGGCCCTCATCGGGCTTGGGCACGGCGCACTCGTCGACGGTCGCACCGGCCAACCGGGCGAGGGCGGTCCGGAGGCGCCCGCCCTCACGCTCGTGCGGCCGCAGGACGTCTACTTCCGCGACTGAGGGTCCGACGCCGCGACCCACCACGACCCCGCGCGTCGGTGCCGCCCCGTAGAATCGTGCGGTACCGCCGCCGCGGTACCCCCGCACGACCACGTGAGAGAGAAGCATGTCCGAAATCACGCGCGAGCAGGTGCAGCACCTCGCCGGTCTCGCCCGCATCGCCCTCACCGAGGCCGAGATCGACACGATGACCGCCGAACTCGGCCACATCGTCGACAGCGTCGCCAAGGTCCGAGAGGTCGCGACCGACGACGTCCCGGCGACCAGCCACCCGATCCCGCTCGAGAACGTGTTCCGGCCCGACGTCGTGGGCGAGACGCTCACGGCCGAGCAGGCCCTGTCCGGCGCCCCCGACCACGACGGCTCGCGCTTCCGGGTGAGCGCGATCCTGGGAGAAGAGCAGTAGCCATGACCGACACCACCTCACTCGTCCACCTGTCCGCCGCCGAGCTGTCGACCCGCCTCGCCGCCGGCGACGTGTCGTCGGTCGACGTCACGCGCGCCCACCTCGACCGCATCGAGGCGGTCGACGGGGACGTCCGCGCCTTCCTGCACGTCAGCACGGCCGCACTCGACACGGCGGCCGACGTCGACCGCCGCCGCGCCGCGGGCGAGGCCCTCGGCCCGCTCGCCGGCGTCCCGATCGCCATCAAGGACGTCCTCTGCACGATCGACATGCCGTCGACCTCCGGCAGCAAGATCCTCGAGGGTTGGGTGCCGCCGTACGACGCCACCGTCGTCGCCAAGCTGCGCGCGGCCGACCTCGTCCCCCTCGGCAAGACCAACATGGACGAGTTCGCGATGGGCTCGTCGACCGAGTTCTCGGCCTACGGACCCACGCACAACCCCTGGTCGCTCGACCGCATCCCCGGTGGCTCGGGTGGCGGATCCGCGGCCGCCGTCGCCGCCTTCGAGGCGCCCCTCGCCCTGGGCAGCGACACCGGCGGGTCCATCCGCCAGCCCGGTGCCGTCACCGGCACCGTCGGGGTCAAGCCGACCTACGGGTCGGTCAGCCGCTACGGCGCGATCGCCCTGGCCAGCTCGCTCGACCAGGTCGGTCCGGTCAGTCGCACGGTGCTCGACAGCGCCATGCTGCACGACGTCATCACCGGGCACGACCCCCGCGACTCCACCTCGCTGCGCGACGCCTGGCCCTCGTTCACCGAGGCGGCCCGCACCGGTCTCGCCGGCGGGGCCCTGCAGGGCGTCCGCATCGGAGTCGTCCGCGAGCTGAACGGCGAGGGCTTCCAGGCCGGCGTCAAGGCCCGCTTCGCCGAGGCCCTCGACCTCATGAGCGCGGCCGGTGCCGAGATCGTCGAGATCTCGGCCCCCAGCTTCGAGCACGCGATCAGCGCCTACTACCTGATCCTGCCGGCCGAGGCGTCGAGCAACCTCGCCAAGTTCGACTCGGTGCGCTTCGGCCTGCGGGTCGTCCCCGAGGGAGGCGGCACCGTCGAGGACGTCATGGCCGCCACCCGCGAGGCCGGCTTCGGCCCCGAGGTCAAGCGCCGCATCATCCTCGGCACCTACGCGCTGAGCGCGGGCTACTACGACGCCTACTACGGCAGCGCGCAGAAGGTGCGCACCCTCGTGCAGCGCGACTTCGCGGCGGCGTTCGACCAGGTCGACGTCCTCGTCTCGCCGTCCGCGCCCACCACGGCGTTCCGGCTCGGCGAGAAGATCGACGATCCGCTGGCCATGTACCTCAACGACATCACGACGATCCCGGCCAACCTGGCCGGCATCCCCGGCATCACGGTGCCGATGGGCCTGGCCGCCGAGGACGGGCTGCCGACGGGGTTGCAGTTCATGGCCCCCGCGCGCGGCGACGCCCGCCTCTACACCTACGGTGCCGCCCTCGAGCAGCTGCTCGAGCAGGGCTGGGGCCACACGCTCATCTCGCGCGCGCCCGACCTGAGCGCGACCGAGCAGACCGCCGCCACCGAGGGAGTCATCTGATGGCCAAGGCAGACCTGATGGACTACGAGAAGGCCCTCGAGCAGTTCGAGGTCGTCCTCGGCTTCGAGGTCCACGTCGAGCTCGCGACCAAGACCAAGATGTTCTCGGACGCCCCGAACTTCTTCGGTGGCGAGCCCAACACCAACGTCACCCCGGTCGACCTGGGTCTGCCCGGGTCGCTGCCGGTGGTCAACGAGCAGGCCGTGCGCTACTCGATCAGCCTCGGCTTGGCCCTGGGCTGCTCGATCGCCGAGAGCTCGCGCTTCGCCCGCAAGAACTACTTCTACCCCGACAACCCCAAGAACTACCAGGTCAGCCAGTTCGACGAACCCATCGCGTTCGAGGGCGAGGTCGAGGTCGAGCTGCCGGACGGGACCGTCTTCGCGATCCCGATCGAGCGCGCCCACATGGAAGAGGACGCCGGCAAGCTGACGCACGTCGGCGGGTCGACCGGTCGCATCCAGGGCGCCGAGTACTCCCTCGTCGACTACAACCGCGCCGGCATCCCGCTCGTCGAGATCGTCACCAAGCCGATCATCGGCGCGGGCGCCAAGGGTCCCGAGCTGGGCGCGGCCTACGTGTCGACCATCCGTGACATCGTGCGGGCCCTCGGCGTCAGCGAGGCCCGCATGGAGCGCGGCAACCTGCGCTGCGACGCCAACGTCTCCCTGCGTCCGCACGGGCAGGAGAAGCTCGGCACCCGCACCGAGACCAAGAACGTCAACTCGTTCCGTTCGGTCGAGCGCGCGGTCCGCTACGAGATCCAGCGTCAGGCCGCGATCCTCGCCGCGGGCGGCACCATCACGCAAGAGACGCGCCACTGGCACGAGGACACCGGTCGCACCTCGGCGGGCCGCCCCAAGAGCGACGCCGACGACTACCGGTACTTCCCCGAGCCCGACCTGCTGCCCGTCGTCCCTCCTCGCGAGCTCGTCGAAGAACTGCGTCTGGCCCTTCCCGAGGCGCCGGTCGCCCAGCGTCGCCGGCTCAAGTCCGAGTGGGGGTTCGCCGACCTCGAGTTCCAGGACGTCGTGAACTCCGGCCTGCTCACCGAGCTCGTCGAGACCGTCGCCGCGGGTGCCTCACCCCAGGCCGCACGCAAGTGGTGGACGGGCGAGATCGCCCGCCTCGCCAACGCGCAGGGCGTCGAGGCCTCGAGCCTCGTGTCGCCCCTGCACGTCAGCGAACTCATCGCGCTCGTCGAGAGCGGCGAGCTGACCGACCGACTGGCCCGTCAGGTGCTCGAGGGCGTCGTCGCCGGCGAGGGCAGCCCGTCCGAGGTCGTCGAGGCCCGCGGGCTGAAGGTCGTCTCGGACGACGGCGCGCTCATCGCCGCCATCGACGAGGCCCTGGCCGGTCAGCCCGACGTGCTGGCGAAGATCCGCGACGGCAAGGTCCAGGCCGCCGGTGCCGTCATCGGCGCCGTCATGAAGGCCATGAAGGGGCAGGCGGACGCCGCGCGCGTCCGCGAGTTGGTGCTCGAGCGGGCGCAGGCCTGATCGACGTGACCACGGCCGCGGCAGGGAGCGGCGCACGATGAACCTCGTCGCGCGTCTGCGCCCCGCCGTGCCCGTGGCGGTCGCCCTCGTCGGCGTGCTCGTGACGCTCGCGGTGGCCTCGCGCGTCCTGCCCGGCCGGGTCGTGATGGTCCACCTCAGCGAGACGGGTGGGTCGGCGTTCGCGGCGAGCCGCGACGACCTCGTCCTCCTGGGCGCCGTGCTCGTGGTCGGCATCGTCGTGACCTGGTCGGTGTCGGCTCTGTTCCTCGCGGTCACGCCCGCCCGCCACGTGCTCGTCCCGCACGCCGCCTTCTGGAAGAACCCGGCCAACCGGGCCGAGATGAGGCGCCGGTACCAGCGCTACCTCGCGGTGGCGACCAGCGCCTCCCTGTGGTTCGTCGCGGCGCTGTTCGTCCTGGCCCTCGTCTCGCAGGGCGGGCCCCTCGCGGCCTGGTGGCTGCCCGCGGCCGTGTCGGCCGCGTTCGTGCTCTTCGTCCTGGGTGGTCTGATCTGGGTGTTCACGGCCGGCTTCACGCCGACCCCGGCGGGCGTCGCGGTCCGCACGGCCGCATCCGACCGCGAGGCGCGGGTCGCGTCGTCACCGTCCTCCACCCGCGTCGCGCTCCCGAAGCCCGACGCGTCGGCGGCGCGTCCGCCGAAGGTGAGCGCGCGTCCGACGGAGGCGACGCCACGGAGCGGCACCGCGCCTCCTGCTCCGTCCCCCCGGCCGGGCCGCACGTCCGGGCGTCCCGAGACCGCACCCGCCGACGGCCCGCGAAAGGGCCCACCCCGCCCCTACCAACCCCGACCACGCTCCGGAGGCCCCCGTGGATGACGACCGGTACGGTGCCGACGTGCTCGCCGGCGACTGGAAGCGCTCGACGAAGCCGGCGCCGACGCCGACCGACGCGGTCCGCGACCTCGTGGTGGAAGAGGTCCGGTCGGGCTTCACGGGCGCGATCGTCCGCGTCGAGGCCGGCACCGTCGAGCTCGAGGACTGGAAGGGCCGGGTGCGGGCCTTCCCGATGTCGGGCTCGTTCTCGATCGACGGCGCCCCCGTCGCGCTGCGGGTGCCGCGGGCGGCACCCCAGGGGCGCGCGCGCACGGCGTCCGGCTCGTTCGCCGTCGAGGGGGCCAAGGCCCGGGTCGCCCGTCAGAGCCGCATCTTCGTCGAGGGGCGGCACGACGCCGAGCTGGTCGAGAAGGTCTGGGGCTCCGACCTGCGGGTCGAGGGCGTCGTCGTCGAGTACCTCGAGGGCGTCGACCACCTGGCCGACGTGCTCCGCGACTTCCGGCCGGGGCCCGAGCGACGCGTCGGCGTGCTCGTCGACCACCTGGTGCCGGGTTCGAAAGAGAGCCGTGTCGCCGAGGGCATCGCCCGCAGTCCGCTCGGCCGCCACGTGTTGGTGGTCGGGCACCCGTTCGTCGACGTCTGGCAGGCCGTCAAGCCCGGGCGGCTCGGTGTCGAGGCCTGGCCGGTCGTGCCCCGATCCGTCGAGTGGAAGCACGGCGTGTGCGAGGCCATGGGCTGGCCGCACGAGGACCAGGCGGACATCGCGCGGGCCTGGCAGCACATCCTGTCGCGCGTGCGGAGCTATGCCGACCTCGAGCCGTCGGTGCTCGGCCGGGTCGAGGAACTCATCGACTTCGTCACGTCGGGCTGAGTCCCGGCGTCGACGCGGGTGACGCGGTCCGAGTCGTGCACCGCCGTCCGCTCCGCGGGCTGCTCGGACACCTCGATCCCCGGGAATCGCCCGGGCGTGTCGGCGTCCCGGCCGCTTTTCGCCCTAGATTCGAGGCATGGCCGAGCAGATCGAGGGACGCGTGAGCTCTGCCGTCGACGCCTGGCTGCGCTGGCTGCCCCGGTGGCACATCGGCACCGCCCGCGGTCGCACGCGACCGTGTCGGGTGTGCCTCGGCTCGCCCGTCGCCACCGCCGCCGGATTCGACCACGACGTGCCGCACGCCGTGCAGCACGCGCTGTTGAACCGGATGCGGCAGATCGTCGACGACGACGTCGACGAGTACACGGCCCGCAACCTGCCGCTCGTCACGCGCGAGCTGCGACTCGCCGAGGCCCAGGAGGCGCGGGGCTACCGACCCGAGCAGGGTCTCGACCCCGAGTTCCAGGGTCTCGATCTCGACCCCGAACCCGAACCGGGCCAGCCGTTCCTCTTCACGCTCGCCGGGCTCGCGGGGATGCCGGCCGACGCCGGCATCGTCCCGCCCGACCCGACCGTCGTGGGCGGGTCCACCGGAGCCACCTCCACGACCGAGCCCGACGTCGCTGCCGCGTCGTTCGACCCCGACGACCTCGACGGCTGGCTGCTGCCGCCCGACTCGGCGACGCCGACCGACGCGCCCCTGCTCGACGAGCCTCGTCCGGCCGCAGGATCGGAACACCGACCGGGTCCGGCCCCGCGACCCGAGCCCGAGCCCCAGCCCGAGTACTCGGACGAGGCCAAGGCCGCACTGCGACACGAGATCACCCTGGCGGGCGACCACGCCGAGTCCGTCGGCACGAGCTTGTGCCTGGCCCTGGTGCAGCACCGTCCGCGCATCGCCGAGGCCCTCGACCGCCTCGTGGCCCCCCAGGTCGACGAACTGCTGGCAGAGTTGTCGCGCGCACTCGAGCAGCCGCGGTCGCGCTGAACCCGAGCGACCCGGTCCGCGGCGCGTGCCGACGTCACGAGAGGACACCGAGATGACCCTCCCCAGCCCGACCTCGTCCCCGACGACCCGGCGGCGGGAGGTCGGCCCGGCCTGGTGGCCGATCGTCGTCGACCTCGTCGCGGTCCTGGCCTTCGTCGTCATCGGCCGTCGCAGCCACGCCGAAGGCCTCGACCTGCCCGGCCTGCTCGGTACGCTGTGGCCGTTCGTGGTCGGCTCGGTCGTCGGCTGGGCGAGCGTGACCGGCGTCCGCTGGTCGCTGTCGGCCGTTCGCTCGGGCGCGGTGGTCTGGGTCTCCACCGCCGTGATCGGCGTGCTGCTCCGTGTGGTGAGCGGTCAGGGTGTGCAGGTCAGCTTCGTCGTCGTGACGGTCGTCGTGCTCGGCGTGTTCGTCGTGGGGTGGCGAGCGGTCGCCGCCCTCGTCCGCCGCTGACGCGGAGACGTCAGACGACGCGGCGACGTTCGACGACGCGGGCACGTCAGACGGCGCGGGGACGTCGGACGACGCGGGGACGTCAGACGACGCGGACCGAGCGCGCCTCGATGCCCACGTTGCCCCGGCCGTCGAGCGCGTAGACGTAGATCTTCCACACCCCGGGGCGGGACGGGGCCTGCACCGTCATGGTCCCCGGCCCCGTGGTGGTCGCCGGCATCGGCCGGAGGGACTCGTCCCCGTCGACGTACCGGCTCGTGGCGTAGACCCGGTAGGTCACGGGGTCGCCGTCGGGGTCGGTCACCGAGGTCGTCAGCGTGACCGGTGTGCCCGGGCGCACTCCCGACGCCGGGGACAGCGTCACGGAGCGCACGACGGGCGACGTGTTGGTGGGCGCCTCCCCGCCGTAGGCGCGTTGCACCGCGAAGTACGACAGCCGACGGAGGCCGTCGGTCCGGAGGTTCAACCAGACGCCGGGCTCGTCGTTCTCGAGGCCGTAGTTGAACACGGTGGCCCCGAGGGCGACGCCGGGATGGGACAGGACGGCCTGCCACGCGGCGGTGTAGGCCCGGGCCTTGGCCTCGTCGCCGGGTTCGAGCGGGATGCCGTTCGCGTCGTCGGGGACCTCCCACGAGCCGGCCGGACCGGTCTCGGCCACCAGGTAGGGCTTGGTGTACCCGCCGGAGATCCACCCGTCCTCGAGGTACCCGACACCGCCGTACGAGTTGACCGAGTAGAAGTCCAGCGACGGAGCGTGCTCCTCGTAGTACGAGAGGGCGCCGATCCAGGCGTCGGTCGAGGTGACGGGGTGGCCCGGGTCGATCGAGTGGATCGTCCGGGCGACCTCGTCGACGAACCGGGCGTAGGCGACCCGTTGGCTCTCGTCCTGCCCCAGCATCACCTCGTTGCCCACGTCCCAGGCCAGGAGGCTCGGCCGATCCCGGTAGGCGGCCACGGTCGAGCGGATGCTCGCCAGGGTGGCCGTCTTGTAGGCGGTGTCGCCGACGTAGTCGACGCCGTGGTCGAGCCACAGGCCGGCTACGACGTGGAGACCGGTCGCCGACGCGGCGTCGAAGAGGCGCCCCGAGCCCGTGTCGGTGCCCCAGGTGCGGACCGTGTTGGCGCCCATCGAGGCGATGTCGGGGAAGTGGGTGGCCGCCTCGGCGACCGGGGCGCCGTAGGTGACCCCCTCGACCATGAAGGGCCGCCCGTCGACCTCGAGGTGCCACGAGCCGGCACCACCGGCGAGCCGGACGCCCGATGTGGCGGACGACGACCCGGTCCGGGACCCACGCACCGTCAGCTCGGACAGCGAGTACCCCGTGCCCGTGGCCGAGACCGTCGCGAGCACCCGGACGTGCCTCCCCGTCCCCGCCACGTCGTACGTGTCCGTGCCGCCGTCACCCCGGGTCGTCGACGCCAGCGTGCGCCAGATCTTGCCGTTCGACGAGATCTGGACCTCGTAGGCCGTCGCCGGGGCATCACCCCACTGCAGCGAGACCTGCGACACGTCGACCTGCGGCCCGATGCTGACCTGCAACCACTGCGAGCCCGCCCGCGCGCTCCTCCAGCCCGTCCGCCCGTCGCCGTCCACCGCGGCCGCTGCCGGGGTGGACCGCGAAGCGACCGACGAGGCCCCCGCACTGCGTCCCTGCGAGAGGACGGCGTCCGAGGCCCGCGCCGCGACGGGGGCCTGGGCCGTCACGAGGGTCGCGACCAGGGCGACCGTCATCATCGTGGCGATCGCCAGACGGCCCGCGCTCGCGCGCCTGGCACCCTGCATGACCGCCCCCTCCGTCGCCGTCGGGCCCACGGTACGGAACGGACCCGAACCGGGTCAACGCCTCGAAAGGGGGGAGGCGCGGGTCAGCCGCGTCGTTTGGCGCTGTTGTCGAGACTGGGCTCGTCGGTGAGGACGAGGCCGGACGAGCTGTTCGACGAGGCCGTCAGCTCGGTGAGCCAGTCACGGTTGATCGACGGCACCCGGCCGCCGGAGTACTTGAAGTAGAGCGGGATGCCGGCGTCCAGCCAGATGCTGCTGCGACCGTCACCGACCTTCTGCGTGTCGCGCCACGAGAAGAAGAACGACTCGCGGCGACGCAGCTTGGTGGCGATGACGATCTGGAGGTGTTCGAGCACGCGGTCCTCGAACTCGACCTCGATGCCCGAGGTTCCGTAGATGAGCGATCCCATTGGGGTCCTGTTTCGTGAATGTGTCCGGCGTCGGAAACCAAGCCGACACAGGTCAATGTAGCAAGCGATCCGGTGTTCCCCGTCAGGCGCAGCCCACCCGGGCGTTGTGGGCGGACGCGCAGGCTGCCCCGCCATACTCGGGGCTGCCGATCCGTTGCGCCCCCGAGCGCCCGACCGACCACCTGGGACCCATGACCTCGACAGCCCTCGTCCTCCGCGCCTCCTCGTCCTCGAGCCAGGACGTCGTCGCCGACCTCGACGGCCTCGTCGGGTTCGCCGCCCGCGTCATCGACGCCCTCGGCGAGTGGGGCGTCGCCCTGCTGACCTTCGTCGAGACCGTGTTCCCGCCGATCCCCAGCGAGGTCATCCTGCCGCTGGCCGGGTTCCTGGCCGGCGCCGGGTCGATGAACATCGTGCTGTTGATCGCGCTGAGCACCCTCGGCGCCTACCTGGGCGCCCTGGTCCTCTACGGGCTCGGCGCCGGTCTCGGTCTCGACCGCAGCATCCGGTGGCTGGCCAAGCTGCCGCTGGTCGACCGCCACGACTTCGAGAAGGCGGCCGGCTGGTTCGAGCGCCACGGGCGGTCCGCGGTGTTCTTCGGCCGGTTCATCCCGGGCGTGCGCAGCCTCATCTCGCTTCCGGCCGGTGCCGAGCGCATGCCCCTGCTGGTCTTCTCGGTCTTCACGATCGTGGGCAGCGGCCTCTGGAACGGGCTGTTGATCGGGTTGGGCGCCGCCCTCGGCACCCAGTACGAGCTCATCGACCGGTACGCGAAGTACCTGGACTACGTCGTGTACGCCGCCATCGCGGGCGTCGTGGTGTTCCTCGTCGTCCGGTCGGTGCGTCGCCGTCGAGCCGGCGTCGACGACGCGTCGCGTGACGCCGTCGATCAGGACGTTCGCGGCTGACGTTCCGTCGCCGTCCAGGCGGCGGGCCGGGACGATCCGTACCGTGGTGGGCAGACCGACGTCGCGCCCCGCGCGCGGCACCGAGCACACGATCCGACAGGACACCACCATGGGATTCCTCGACCGCCTCCTCGGCCGCGAGCCGCAGCAGGGCCAGCCGCAGCAGCCCTCCGCTCCGCAGGGCTACCGGTACGGGCAGCAGAGCTACGAGCAGCCCGCCGCCCCGCAGCAGGGGTACGGGCAGCAGGGGTACGGCCAGCAGGGCTACGGCCAGCAGCCGCCGGTACCGGCCTCGTCGGCCGGCACCGGCCCGGCCCGCAGCGACGACGAGATCGCCGTCGAGCGGTACCGCTACCTGCTGAAGACCGCCCCGCCCGAGACCATCGAGCAGGTGCACGCCGAGGCGTTCGCGAAGCTCAGCCCCGAACAACGCCGTCTCGTCTTCGACCAGCTGACGGCCGAGTCGAGCCCCGGCGAGGCACCGCGCGGCGACGACGCCGGCTCGCTCGCCCAGGCCGCCACCCGGTCCGAGCTGCGACGACCCGGGACCCTCGAGCGCACCCTCGGCGGCGGCCCGGACGGACGGCAGCAGGTCGGGCCGAACGGCCAGCCCCTCCGTCAGGGTCCTGGCATGGGCTCGATCATCGGCGGGTCGATCCTGGGCACGGTGGCCGGTTACGTCATCGGGTCGACCCTGATGAGCGCGTTCCTGCCCGACGCCGGGGCGACGGCGGACGGAGGCGCGGGTGACGACGCCGGCGGCGACCAGGGCTCCGAGGGCGAGGGCGGCGCGGACGGCGGTGCCGACGCCGGCACCGAAACGGCGAGCGACGGCGGCGGCGACTTCGGTGCCGACGGGGCCGGCGACTCCGGCGGGGGCTTCGGGGACTTCGGGGGAGGCGACTTCGGCGGAGGGGACTTCGGCGGAGGCTTCGACATCTGACACCTGGGCATCACCCCCGGGACGGACCTCCGGTCGCGGACTAGCGTCGGGGGTCCGTCCACGATCCGCCGAGAGGCCCGAGGGAGCACCATGACCAGCACGAGAACCGCCGTCGTCACCGGAGGGTCCGCGGGACTCGGCCGGGCCACCGTCCGAGAGCTCGCCGCGCGCGGATGGGACGTCGCGATCCTCGCTCGGGGACAGGACGGCCTCGACGGGGCCGTCCGCGACGTCGAGGCCGCCGGTCGCCGTGCGCTGGGCATCTCGACCGACGTGGCCGATCGCGCCCAGGTCGAGTCGGCCGCCGATCGCGTCGAGGCCGAGCTCGGGCCGATCGACCTCTGGGTCAACGACGCGATGGTCGGTGTGTTCGGCGAGTTCCTCGAGACGGACCCCGACGACTTCGAGCGGGCCACGGCCGTCAACTACTTCGGCTTCGTCAACGGCACTCGTGCGGCCCTGTCGCGCATGGTGCCCCGCGACCGCGGGCAGGTCATCCAGGTGGGATCGGCGCTCGCCCACCGAGGCATCCCGCTCCAGGCCTCGTACTGCGGCGCGAAGCACGCCGTCCAGGGCTTCACCGAGTCGGTGACGACCGAGTTGATCCACAACAAGAGCTCGGTGCGGATCAGCACGGTCGACATGCCGGCCCTCAACACCATCCAGTTCAACTGGGTGCGCTCGACCCTGCCCGAGCACCCCCAGCCCGTGCCGCCCATCTTCGAACCCGAGGTCGGGGCCCGGGCGATCGCCGACGTCGCCGACAAGCCGCGTCGCCGGACCTGGCTCGGCGAGCCCACCGTCATGACGGTGCTCGGCAACCGGTTCGTCGCGAACTTCCTCGACGTCTACCTCGCCAAGAGCGGGTACTCCGGCCAGCAGGCTCCCGACAAGAGCGAGCCCATGCTGCCCGACAACCTCTACGAGCCCACGGCCGGTGACCACGGGGCTCGCGGCATCTTCAGCGACCGCGCGCGCACCACGAGTCCGCAGGTCTGGTACACCCGCAACCGCGCCCTGACCGTGGGGGCCGTGGTGGGGGCGTCCGCGGCCGCCACCGCCGCCGTGGTGGGTCGGGTGACCCGCGGGCGTCGGGCATGAGGGCCGCGCCCGAGGTGGACGCGGTCGTCGTCGGTGCGGGGCCCAACGGTCTCGCGGCGGCCGTGGTGCTCGCTCGGGCCGGTCTCCGCGTCGAGGTCGTCGAACGGGCCGACACGATCGGTGGGGGAGCGCGCACCCAGGAGGCGACCCTGCCGGGCTTCCGCCACGACATCTGTTCGGCCGTGCACCCCATGGCCCTCGCCTCGGGGTTCTTCCAGCGGTTCCAACTCGACCGCCGGATCGAGCTGACGGTCCCCGACATCTCGTACGCCCACCCGCTCGACGGCGGACGTGCCGGCATCGCCTACCGTGACCTCGACCGGACGGCGGACGGGCTCGGTGCCGACGGGGCCGCCTGGGCGCGCCTCCTCCGGGGTCTGGTCGAGACCGAGCCCCGCATGGCGAAGTTCACGATGCGCGAGCTCGTCCGGGTGCCGGACGACCCGGTGACCCTCGCGCGCTTCGGTCTGGCCGCCCTGTCACAGAGCGGCCCCTGGTGGAACGCCGGGTTCTCGGGTGACGCGGCCCCCGCCATGCTCGCCGGGGTGATGGCCCACGCGATCCGCCCGATGCCGAGCCTGTCGACCTCGGCCGCCGGGCTCGTCCTGGCCGTGCACGCGCACGCCCGGGGCTGGCCGGTGCCGACCGGTGGCAGCCAGTCGATCGTCGACGCCATGGCCGACGACGTCCTGGCCCACGGAGGCACCATCACGACGGGCGTGGACGTCACGTCGATCGACGAGCTGCCGAGGGCGAAGGCCACGATCTTCGACACGAGCGCCCGTGCCCTGGCCGACATCGCGGGCAGTCGTCTGCCCGACCGGTACGAGCGCGCCCTGCGGCGCTTCCGGTACGGGAACGCGGCGGCCAAGGTCGACTTCGCGCTGTCGGGGCCGGTGCCCTGGGCGAACGACGAGGCCCGGCGCAGCCCCACGCTGCACCTCGGGGGGACGCGGGCCGAGATCGCCTCGGGTGAGCACGACGTCGCCTCGGGTCGACACGCCCGCACGCCGTACGTCCTGGTGGCCCAGGCGGGCGTGGTCGACGGCACGCGCGCCCCCGACGGTCAGAAGGCCCTGTGGGCGTACACGCACGTCCCGCGCGGGTCCACGGTCGACCAGACCGAGACCGTCATCGCCGGCATCGAGCGCTTCGCGCCGGGGTTCCGTGACACGATCCTGGCCACGAACAGCCGGACGGCGGTCGACCTCGAAGCGCACGACCCCAACTACATCGGCGGCGACATCGCCGCCGGGGCCCCGAGCGTCTGGCAGCTGGCGGCACGGCCGACGCTGTCGACCGAACCGTGGCGCACGCCGACGCCGGGCTTCTACCTGTGCTCGTCCTCGACCCCGCCGGGCCCCTCGGTGCACGGGCTGGGTGGCGCCTACGCCGCGCGCAGCGCCCTGAAGCACGAGTTCGGCATCGATCGGCTGCCGTACCTCGGCGTCGACTCCTGATCGCGTCGACTCCCGACGGGGGAGGCGCCCGACGCCCGATCTGATCCACGGCGGCAGGGGCGCGTCAACGGGGTGCGCGGCGCGCGGGGACCGTGCCAGGATCGACGGATGAGCACCACGCACCGCTTCATCGAGGCCTCACCCCACGACGTCTTCGACGTGCTGAGCGACGGGTGGCTCTTCACGAGCTGGGTCGTCGGGTCGGCGCGCATCCGCGAGGTCGAACTGACCTGGCCGAGCGTCGAGGCCAGGGTCCACCACTCGTTCGGGGTCTGGCCGTTGGTCATCGACGACGTGACGACCATCCTCGAGTGGGACCCTCCGGTCCGGGCCGTGTTCCACGCCAGGGGCTGGCCGATGGGCGAGGCCCGGGTCGAGATCGACGTGCGCAACCGCATGGGCGGCTGCTTCGTCACGATGACCGAGTACGCCGTCGCGGGCCCCGGTCGGCTGGTGCCGAAGGCCCTGATGGACCCGCCGCTGCACTGGCGCAACAGAGAAGCGCTGCAGCGACTGGCCTGGTTGGCCGAGGGGCGCATGACGGATCGCGTCTCGCCCAGCTGAGCCGCGCCTCCTGAGCCGCGGCCGCGGGTGGACCGACCCGCACCTGCCGACCGTCGTCCGGTCGAGGAGGCGCGGGTCCGGTCTCAGCGCTCGGCCAGCGAGTCGCGTACCTTGCGGCGCAACACCTTGCCGATGAGCGACCGGGGGAGGTCGTCGACGACGACGATGCGCCGCGGCACCTTGTACGGCGTGAGGTGCTTGCGCGCGAACGAGCGCAGGGCCGCGACGTCGACGTGGGCGCCCGGCTTCACGACGATCGCGGCGGCCACCTGTTCGCCGCCGGGGGTGGGCAGACCCACGACCGCGGCTTCGGCGACGCCCTCGAACCGGGTCAGGACCTCTTCGACCTCGGACGGCGAGACGTTGAAGCCGCCGGTGATGATGAGCTCCTTGATGCGGTCGACGATGCGGACGAACCCGTCGTCGTCGATGGTGACGATGTCGCCGGTGCGGAACCAGTCGCCGTCGACGAAGACCCTGCCCGATTCTTTCGGCTTGCGGTAGTACCCGCTGAAGACCTGCGGGCCACGGACGATCAGCTCGCCGCGTTCACCGGCCGCCACGTCGACCGTGGGGTTCTCGGGGTCGACGACGCGCACCTCGGTGCCCGGCAGGGGCAGACCGACCGTGCCGGCGCGGCGCGTCGGACCGACGGGGTTGGCCATGAGGACGGGCGAGCACTCGGAGAGCCCGTAGCCCTCGACCAACCAGCCGCCGGACTCGGCCTCCCACGGCTCGACGACGTCGGCCGAGAGCGGCATGGCCCCCGAGATCGCGACGTCGACGCCCTTCAGCGAGACGCCGGCGTCGTCGGCGGCCTTCTGCAGACGGGCGTAGATCGGGGGGACCGCGGGCAGGAAGGTCGGCGGGTGCTTCTTCATGACCTTGAGCACCAGCGCCGGGTCGAAGGCCGGGAAGAGCACGAGTCGGGCGCCCATGCTCATCGCGAAGGTGAGGCAGAGCGTCAGGCCGTACGCGTGGAACATCGGCAGCACCGCGTAGACGACGCAGGTGCCGCGTTCGATCGTCGGCACCCAGGCCTGGGCCTGCGCGGCGTTCGACAGGAGGTTGTGGTGCGTCAGCTGGGCACCCTTGGGCGCGCCCGTGGTGCCGCTCGTGTACTGGATGACCGCCAGGTCGTCGGTGGTCGGTCGGGGGTGCCTCGCCTTGATGCGCGACGAGCCGACGACCTTCTCCCACGGCGTGGTGCCCGTCACGGTCGTCGTGAGGCGCTCACGGGACTGGCGGGCCTTCTTGATCGGCAGGGCCAGGGCCGCCCGCGTGGTGAACGGCATCGCCCGGGTGACGTCGACCGAGACGAGGTGTTCGACGGCCACGTCGTCGGGGAAGGCCTGGATGGTCTCGACCACCTTGTTCCAGGCGATGGCCACCTTGGCGCCGTGGTCCTCGAACTGGTGACGCAGCTCGCGCGGCGTGTAGAGCGGGTTGTGCTCGACGACGATCGCGCCGAGGCGCAGCACCGCGTAGAACGCGACGACGTGCTGCGGACCGTTCGGCAACACGATCGCGACGGTGTCGCCGTGGCCGACCCCGAGCTTGCGCAGCCCCTCGGCCGCCCGCGCGATCTGGTCGACGAGCTCGGAATAGGTGGTCGTCGCCCCGAAGAACTCGAGCGCCACCGCCCTGGGGTACCGCGCCGCGGAGGCCTCGACCAGGTCGAGCAGCGAGCCGTCGACCGGTTCGAGGTCGTGCGGCACGCCGGGTGCGTAGGAGTCGAGCCAGGGACGAGCGCTGTCGGTGGTCACCGGGCCACTCTATCGACCGCCGGGCGTACCCCGTGGGCTCGGTGCCGACTGGCAACCTGACCGTGGACGAGGAGGCGCGGCGCAGCATGGTCCTCGACATCACGAAGAGAGGAACGACACATCGTGAGCAAGGTCTGGTTCATCACCGGTGCATCCAAGGGCTTCGGCCGCGAGTGGGCCGAGGCGGCCCTCGAACGCGGCGACAAGGTCGCGGGCACCGCACGGAAGATCGACGACGTCACGCCCCTCGTGGACGCGTACGGCGACTCCTTCCTGCCCCTCCAACTCGACGTCGACGACCGTGCGGCCGACGTCGCCGCGGTGCAGAAGGCCGCAGAGCACTTCGGACGACTGGACGTCGTCGTGAACAACGCCGGCTTCGGCCACTTCGGCATGATCGAGGAGATCACCGAGGACGAGGCCCGTGCCCAGCTCGAGACGAACCTGTTCGGCGCCCTCTGGGTGTCACAGGCGGCGCTCCCGATCATGCGCGAGCAGGGCTCGGGTCACATCGTCCAGGTGTCGAGCATCGGCGGCATCAGCGCCTTCCCGACGGTCGGCATCTACCACGCCTCGAAATGGGGGCTCGAGGGCTTCAGCCAGTCGCTGGCCCAGGAGGTCGCGGGCTTCGGCATCAAGGTGACCCTCGTCGAGCCCGGCGGCTACTCGACCGACTGGTCGGGCCCTTCCGCCTCGCGCAGCGACGAACTCGAGGCCTACGCCGACGTCCGTGAGGCCGCGTCGAAGCGTCCCTCGGCCGCCGACCCCGGCGACCCCACGGCCACCCGTTCGGCGATCCTCACGGTCGTCGACGCCGACGAGCCGCCGCTGCGCGTCTTCTTCGGCAAGGCGCCGCTCGAGATCGCCACGAAGGACTACGAGTCGCGTCTGGCGACCTGGAACGAGTGGCAGCCCGTCTCGATCGAGGCGCACGGGAACTGAGACCCACCCCGAGTCGCACGCCGCGCCTCCTGCCCCTCCCCGGGACGCAGGAGGCGCGGCGTGCGTCCGGCGGGACCGCCGACGGCGTCCGCCGCGAGCGTCCAGCCACCGCGGCGCATGATCGAGGCATGCCCGCACTGACCGAACCCCTCCGCGCCCGCCTGCAGTACACCTTCAACGGGCAGTACACGGGCACGCCCGAGTGGGTCACCGACCTCGAGAAGGGCGACGACGAGGGGTTCTTCCTGCCGGGCTCGGCGGTGTGGGCCGTGCACGGCGCCATGTCGACCATCCCCGCCGGCGTGCGGGCACTGCTCGTCCAGGCGCTGCACCCGGGGGCGCTCGCCGGCGTCCACGACCACTCGCGTTTCCGCGAGGACCCGCTCGGCCGTCTCGCCGGCACCATCCGCTGGATCTACACCGTCTCGTACGGCAGCCGCGAGGCCGCCACCCACGCGTCGAACTGGGTGTCACGCCTGCACACGAAGGTCGTCGGCACGTACGACGACCGGAACGGCGTGACCCACGACTACGCCGCCAACGACCCGGAGCTGCTCAGCTGGGTGCACATGGCCTTCGCCGACTCGTTCCTCGCCGCCTACCTCGAGTGGGGCCACGAGCCGATCCCCGGGGGACCCGACGCCTACGTCCGCGAGTGGGCGACGGCCGGCGAGCTGATGGGCGTGCCGAACCCGCCGCGCAGCGTCGCCGAGATGCAGTCACAGCTGATGGACTTCGACCGCCGGGGCGTGCTCGAGCGCACCGCGCGCACCGACGACGTCGTGAAGTTCATCAAGCGGCCCCCGCTCTTCCCCGCCCTGAAGGTCGGCTATCCCGTGCTCTTCAACGGCGCGGTGGGCACGCTGCAGCCGCGATTCCGCGAGTTGCTCGGGCTGCGCGCGCCGCACGTCGGCCCGATCGGCATCCCGACCCGGGCGCCGGCGCAGGCCATGCTCGCGGGCGTCGGGGGAGTCCTCGGCAAGCGACCCGTCGCCGAGGAGCACGCCCTCGCCCGGCTCGACCGCATCGGGTGGACGGCCGCCTGACGGACGACCCGGGGCAGCGGGACCGTGGCCCACGGCCCCCTGACCGGGGAGGGCGGGCGCGGGCACGCGCTGACAGGATGAGCCGGTGACCGACAGCAGCCCCCTCGCGGACGCGACCGACGAGGGCGAGGGGACCCGCGCCTCCGGGGTCCGCCGGAACCCCACGGGCCGGTGGCTGCTCGAGTTGCTCGCGATCGTCCTGGTGGGGCTGTTGCTGTCGTGGGGCGTGCGGACCTTCCTCGTGCGCAGCTTCTCCATCCCGTCGGGATCGATGGAACGGACGCTGATGATCGGCGACCGGATCATCGTCAACGAGCTGGCACCCGGACTCCTGCCGTTGCACCGCGGCGACATCGTCGTCTTCGAGGACCCGGGCGGGTGGCTCGGCTACGGCGACGACGCCGGTCAGGACCTCGTCAAGCGCGTCATCGGCCTGCCGGGCGACCACGTCAGCTGCTGCGACGCGGACGGCCACGTGCTCGTCAACGGCCGGGCCCTCGACGAGCCGTACCTCACGCTCGCCGACGGCGGACCCCGCGCCTCGGCGACCGACTTCGACGTGACCGTGCCCGAGGGGGCGCTCTGGGTGCTCGGCGACAACCGCGACCGGTCGGCGGACTCGCGCGCACACCAGACCGGGCCCTACGCGGGCTTCGTGCCCGTCGACGACGTGATAGGGCGGGCGTTCGTGGTCAGCTGGCCGGTCGACCGGTGGCAGGGCCTCTGACCACGCCGACCGGACACGCCGACCGGACACGCCGACCGGACCCGCAGACGGGGCCTGCCGACGGGGCCCCGTCGGCAGGCCCCGCCCGGAGGGTCAGCCCGCGGCGATGAGCCGGTCGCGCACCTCGCGCCGCAGCACCTTGCCGATCAGCGACTTGGGCAACTCGTCGAGCCGGACGACCCGCCGCGGCACCTTGTAGGCCGCCAGCTGGCCGCGTGAGGCGTCGCGGATGGCCTCGGCGTCGAACGCGGCACCCGGCTCGAGCACGACGGCCGCCACCACGTCCTCGCCGCCGCCCGACCGGGGCAGGCCGACCACGGCCACCTCGGCCACGCCGGGGGCGTTGCGGACCGCCTCCTCGACCTCGGAGGGGGCGACGTTGAAGCCACCCGTGACGATGAGCTCCTTGATGCGGTCGACGATCGTGACGTACCCGTCGGCGCTCATCGTGACGATGTCGCCGGTGCGGAACCAGCCGCCCTCGAGGAAGGCCTCGGCGGTCTCGTCGGGTCGGTTCCAGTAGCCGCGGAACACCTGCGGGCCCCGCAGCAGCAGTTCTCCGGCGGCCCCGGCGACGACCGGGCGGCTCGGATCGGGGTCGTCGCGGTCGACGACCAGGGCCTCGGTCGACGGGAACGGCACGCCCACGGTGCCGACGCGACGGGTCGGGCCGATCGGGTTGCCGAGGGCGACGGGCGAGGTCTCGGTCAGTCCGAACCCCTCGACCAGCATGCCGCCCGTGACGCCCTCCCAGGCCTGGACGACGGCGGTCGGCAGGTTCATCGCGCCCGAGATCGCGAACCGTGCCGACGACAGGTCGACGCCGCGCTCGCGGGCCGCGTCGGCGAGGCGCTGGTAGATCGGCGGCACGGCCGGCAGGAAGGTCGGCGGGTGCTTCTTCGCGGCCTTGAGTACGAGGTCGACGTCGAACTTGGGGAAGAGGACGAGGCGCGCCCCGATGCTCATCGCGAACGTCAGGCAGAGCGTGAGGCCGTAGGCGTGGAAGAACGGCAGCACGCCGTAGACCGTCTCGTCGCCGTCGACGAGGCCCGGCACCCAGGCGCGACCCTGCGCGGCGTTGCTGCGCAGGTTGCGGTGGGTGAGGATCGCGCCCTTGGGCGAGCCCGTGGTGCCGCTGGTGTACTGCAGCAGGGCGATGTCGTCGACCTCGGGTCGGGGGTGCTTCTTGCGCAGCGGACGGTTCGCGAGCAGCCCCTGCCAGGTGACGTCGCCCTCGGCTCCGTCGGTGAGGGCCGCGCGGCTCTTCTTCGCGGCGGGCACCGGCAGCTTGAGGGCGAGGCGCGTGCCGAGGGGCATGCCCTTCGTCACGTCGACCGAGACCACGGTCGAGAAGCCGATGTCGGCGGGCAGGGAGCGCAGTCGGTCGACCAGCTTGTCCCAGGCGATGGCGATCGTGGCGCCGTGGTCCTCGAAGAGGTGCCGCAGCTCACGGTCGGTGTAGAGCGGGTTGTGCTCGACCACGACCGCGCCCAGGCGCAGCACGGCGTAGAACGCCACCACGTGCTGCGGGCTGTTCGGCAGGATCAGGGCGACCCGGTCGCCGCGACCCACGCCGAGCCTCCTGAGGCCCTCGGCCGCGCGGGCGACCTGGTCGCCCAGGTCGCGGTAGCTCGTCTCGCGGCCGAAGAACTCGAGGGCCGGCTTCTGCCGGTACGTCGACACGGCGTCGTCGATGAGGTCGACGAGGCTGCCCGTCACGGGCTCGATGTCGGCGGGGACGTCGGGGGCGTAGCTGTGCAGCCACGGGCGATCGATCGGGGCGGTCATGCCCCCACCTTGGCAGGGCCGGGTGATGAACCCCCGGGAGGCGCGGGTCGCGTCGCCGAGGACGCCCACCCGGGTGGGCGGACGGCTCAGCGGGCGTCGCGCCCGGTGAGGGCGAGCAGGCGGATGCGCAGCGGCGCGTCGTCGTCGACCGGGACGGGGGACGCGAACAGGCCCGAGGCCTCGAGGGCGTCCTTCTGCGGCGCGAACACGCCCCAGACGGCCTCGACGAGCGCGTCGTCGAGCTCTTCGTCGGTCCCCACGGCGCGGGCGAGGTCCCAGGTGTGGATCGTCACGTCGGCGACCTGCTCGGCGAGGTACTCGTGGACGGGCACGACGTCGGCGCTCAACCGCACCTCGGCGTGGGGGTCGGCCGCGCTCCAGGCGGCGGTGGCGGCACCGGACCACCGGTGCCAGGCCTCGACGAGGTCGTCGCCGAGCGGCTCGATGGAGTTCTCCGCCTCGGAGGGGTCGCCGCCCTCGAGCAGCAGCGGCACCCACTGCTGCTCGCGCGTGACGTGACGCACGAGATCGCGCACCTTCCACTCGGTGTCCGGCGTCGGGGCGTCCCAGTCGGCCACGGCCTCGACGCGACGGGCGAACTCGTCGTGGGCGGTCTTCTGCAGGGTGATCCAGTCGACGGTCATCGGGAGTCCTCTCGGGGCGGGGCGGTGGCTCTCGGCGTCAACCGCGTGGGACGGCACGGTGTTCCCGAGGGCACTGCCCCGATGGTAGGACCGTCGGCTAGGGTCGTCGGCATGACCCTCGGCCTCTCGATGCTGGCGCCCCTCGCGGCGTTCGTCGAGGCCGTGCTCTCGTCCGGCGGAGCGCCGCTGTCCGCGGTCGTGCTCGTCGGCCTGCTCGGTGCGGCCACCGCGGTGGTCGCGCTCGGCGTGGCCCGGGTCGTGCTCACGCTCTGTGGGCTGGCCGGGGCGGTGCCCGAGGTGACGCTCCGTGAAGAAGCCGGCACGCGCCTCCTCGTCTGGCGACGCGACCCCGACGCCCGCGGGCACGTGCGGTCCCGGGCTCCCGGGCGGGCCGTCCCGGCCGCCTGAGCGCACCCGCGCCCGCGTCGACCCGACGCCCCTCGGCGGCCAGAAGACACCCACCGTCTCTCTGACCGAGGAGTCCGCATGGACCTGTCCACCTTCCCCCCGATCGCCGTCGTCCTCGGCGGTCTGCAGTCGCTCGTCACCACCCTCGGCGTGCTCGTCGAACCGGTGGCCGGGTCGTCCGCCGCCGCCCTCGGCGTCGTGCTGCTCACCCTGCTCGTCCGGCTCGTGCTCGTGCCCGTGGGCGTCTCGCAGGTGCGCGCCGAGGTCGCCCGCCGCCGCCTGGCCCCCGCGATCGCCGACCTGAACCGCCGGATCACCGACCCCGCGGCCCGCAGCACGGCGCTGATGGCGCTGTACGCCTCCGAGAAGGCGTCCCCGCTGGCCGGCTGCCTGCCGACCCTCGCGCAGGCACCCGTGCTCACGGCGGTCTACTCGCTGTTCGCGCACTCCGAGATCGCCGGGCACGCCAACGCCCTGCTGACGCACACCCTCGGCGGGGCCGCCCTCGGCGCCAACCTGTTCGCCTCTCTCGCGGTGGGGCTCCCGGCGGTCTGGCCGTACCTGGTGCTGCTCGCGCTGCTCGCCGTCGTGGTCGAGACGAGCCGGCGCGCCACGCTGCGCTTCACCGGCACGGTCACCGTCCCGACGGCCGGGCCGGGGCAGGAGGCGCTCCCGGGCATGGCGGGCCTGGTGCGCTGGCTGCCGTTCGTCAGCGTGTTGTTCGCGGCGTTCGCCCCGCTCGCGGCCGCTCTCTACCTCGTGACGAGCGCGGCCTGGACGCTGGGGGAGCGCGCCGTGCTGCGGCGCGTCCTCGCGGGATGACGCGGAAGGGCCCGCCCTCGCCGAGCGAGAGCGGGCCCTTCGTGGTGCCGGTGCCTACGCGGCGAGCGTGAACTGGATCTCGAGCGTGACGGTGACGTCGTTGCCCAGCGTGAAGCCGCCGGCCTCGAGGGCCGCGTTCCAGGTGACGCCGAACTCGGTGCGGTCGATCTTGGTGGTCGCCGAGAAGCCGAGCTTGGTCTGGCCGTAGCCGTCGACGACGAGGCCGCCGAACTCGCTCTTCAGGGTGACGGGCTTGGTGACGCCGCGGAGGGTGAGGTCGCCGTGCACGAGGAACGCGTCGTCGCCCTTCTCCTCGATGCTGGTCGACACGAAGGTCATCTTGGGGTGCTCTTCGGCGAGGAAGAAGTCACCGGTCTGCAGGTGGCCGTCGCGGTCCTTCTGGTTGGTGTTGACCGAGGCCACGTCGATCGAGGCGGTGACCTTCGAGGCGGTGTGGTCCTCGGCCGTGACCAGCGAGGCGTCGAAGGACTCGAACGAGCCCTTGACCTTGCTGATGGCCAGGTGGCGGACGCTGAACGAGACCTCGCTGTGGGTGGGGTCGAGGTTCCAGGTGCCGGCGGGGATCTTCTCTGCGGTGATGGTCATGGTGTTCTCCTGAATCTGTGAGGTCGAGGTCGATGACGTGTCATCGAAGCTGGTACGAGTATATGCAAGCGCATCCAGCGGGACAACATTCCCGGGGTGTCCGGACGATGTCGAGGGGATGTCCTGCGGACCGGCCCGGGTCGGGCCGGACGGGCGTCAGGCCGGACGGGCGTCAGGCCGGGCGGCGCTCGGGGGAGACCGTCTTGCCGGGGTCCTTCTCGGCGAGGTCGCCGAGCGCCTCGTCGATGCGGGCCATGACGTCGGCGGGCACCGTGACGCCCGCCGCCTTGACGTTGTCGGCCACCTGCTCGGGACGCGAGGCCCCGATGATCGCGGAGGCGACGTTGTCGTTCTGCAGCACCCATGCGATGGCCAGCTGGGCCATCGAGAGGCCGAGGTCGGCGGCGATCGGCTCGAGCTTCGCGACGCCGGTGAGCACCTCGTCGGTGAGGAAACGCTTGATCGTGTCCGCGCCTCCCTTGTCGTCCGTCGCGCGGCTGCCCGCGGGCAGCTCGGCTCCGGGCTTGTACTTGCCGGTCAGGACGCCCTGGGCGACGGGCGACCAGACGATCTGGCCGAGGCCGTGCTGCTTGCTCGCCGGCACGACGTCGGACTCGATGACGCGCCAGAGCATCGAGTACTGGGGCTGGTTCGAGATCAGCTGCACGCCGTGCTTCACGGCGAGCTCATGGCCCGCCCGGATCTGCTCGGCGGTCCACTCGCTGACGCCGATGTAGAGCGCCTTGCCGGCGCGGACCACGTCGGCGAACGCCTGCATGGTCTCTTCGAGCGGGGTCTCGTGGTCGTAGCGGTGGGCCTGGTAGAGGTCGACGTAGTCCGTGCCGAGGCGGCGGAGCGACCCGTCGATCGACTCGAGCACGTGCTTGCGGCTGAGGCCGACGTCGTTGTGCCCGCGGGGGCCGGTGGGCCAGTAGACCTTCGTGAAGATCTCGAGTCCCTCGCGACGCTCACCCTTGAGGGCGTCGCCGAGGACCTGCTCTGCCGCGGTGTTCGCGTAGGCGTCGGCGGTGTCGAAGGTCGAGATGCCGGCGTCGAGGGCCGCACGGACGCATTGCGTCGCCACGTCGTTCTCGACCTGGGACGCGTGCGTCAGCCAGTTGCCGTAGGTGATCTCCGAGATCTTGAGTCCGCTGTCGCCGAGGTGTCTGAATTCCATGACCCCACGCTACGCGTCGCAGGGGACGCGACGAAGGCCTGTGCGGTCGACTGAGGAGGCGTACAGTGACGATTCATCAGATCATGTCCCCCGGCTGGGGGACACGATCCGTCGGACGCCGCGGTCCCTGCGGGACCGGGCGTCCGAGGCTCCCGCTGCCCCGACCCGACTGGATCACCACCGTGACCTCCGCACCCGCCTTCGCGGCGCCCGGCCCCGTCCTGACGCCGACGCTGCCCGCGACGCCGACACCGTTCGTGCCGAACCGGGGCGGCCTGCCCTCCGTCCCGGGGGAGGACGTCTCGGCCGCCCTGCCGTGGGCGGACTGGTCGAGCCTGCAGTGGGCCGGGACGGTGCTGCTGGCCGTGCTCGTCGCGCTGGTCCTGACCGTCACCATCGGTCGCATCGTGCGCAGGCTCTACCTCGTCCGCGAGCAGGAGGAGCTCGGCCACGGCGACCTCGACGGCCCGGTGCTGCCCCCGGCGCACGCGTTCACGGCCCTGGTGCCCGCGCACGGGCCGGCCGGCCTGGCCGTGACGCTCGACCTGCTGGCCCGGCAGCGGCACCCCGACGTGCGCGTCCTCGTGGCCGTCGACGCGGACGACGCCCTGACCCTCGACGTCGCCGCCTCCGCCGTCCGGCGTCACCCGGAGCGGGTCCGGATCGTCAGGACCGGCCCGCTCGCCGCGCGGACGCCCGTGGCCGCCTCCTCCCTCGCGGACGAACTCGCCCCCGACGGTGACGGCATCGTCGGCGTCTTCTCCGCGGGCGACCGGCCGCACCCCCGCCTCTTCGCCCTGGTCGACTCGGTCCTGACCCGCACGGGCGCCGACGCGGTCCAGCACGCCAGCCGCCCGGCGCTCGCGGCGACCCCCTGGTGGACGCCCCGGTCGACCGTCGACCGCTGGTGGTGGTCCCGGTCGGTGGTCCGCTCCCACGGTCGCGCGGGCTTCGTGCCGCTGTCGGACAGCACGCTCTTCGTGCGTCACGCGTGGCTTGCCTGGGCGGGAGGCTGGGACGCCTCCCGCGTCGAGGCGGGCCTGGCCCTCGGCGTGCGCATGACGGCGGCCGGTGCCCGGATCGTCATCGCGACCTCGGCCGAGGCGACCACGGTCGAGCGGTCGCCGGGTGGGCTCCGCGACCTGGCCCGTGCCCGGGCGACGTGGATCCGCGGCTGCCTGCAGGTGCTGGGGCAGGGCGACTGGCGTCGGCTCCGGCCGGGCGCGCGGCGCCGCGCCCTCGGCGTCCTCACCGAGCCGCTGGTCGACGCCGCCGTGACGGTCCTCACGGCCACGACGGTCGCCTCGACCGTCCTGGTCGGTGCACCCGTCCTCGTCGTCGCGCTCGCGGCGCTCCCGGTGCTGCCCTGGATGCTCTCGCAGCTCCTGGACGTCGGGGCCACGACGGAGGCGGCTGCGGAACAGGGGCGGCGCGCGACGGGCCGGGAGCGCCTCCTGGTCGTCGTCGGTTCGGTGCCGGACCGGCTGGTCACTCTCTGCGCGGTCGTCACGGCGGTCGCGGCGGAACTCGCGATCGTCCGCCCGCGGGTCGTCGGCCCGTCGACGAGCGCCCCGGTCCTCGCCGGGCGACCCGTCGGGCTCGACGAATCCGCCGTCGGATGACCGGCAGATGTCGCCTGTCTGGCAGTTGGCCCAGATCTGCGTACCCCGACCAAACCGATCCGGCGACGTCCCCCGAACCGGTGTCATGCCCGAACCAGAGTCCCCCGTCCAGGGGGCACGTCCCGACCGTGCCGCCACGACGCACCCGACGCCACCCCTGCGCCTCGTCGCACGGGTGAAGGAACTCGCGACGTTCGGCGCCGTGGGCGGGATCGCCTTCGTCGTCGACGTCGGCGTGTACAACCTGCTGCGCGCCACCCTGCTCGACGACAAGCCCATCGGGGCCAAGGTCGTCTCGGTGATCGTCGCGACGGCCGTCGCCTGGCTCGGCAACCGGTACCTGACCTTCCGGGAAGGACGCAACCAGGCCGTCGTCCGCGAGGCCGTCACCTTCGGCCTCGTCAACGTGGGCGGCCTGTTGATCGCCTCGGCCTGCCTCTTCGTCTCGCACTACCTGCTGGGCTTCACGAGCCAGCTCGCCGACAACGTCGCGGCCAACGGGGTCGGTCTCGTCCTCGGGACCGCCTTCCGCTACCTGGCCTACCGCCACCTCGTCTTCCGCGGCTCGCCCGCGGTCACCACCACGGCCGACACCCCCGACCCGTCGGCCGCGCTCGCCACCGTCATCGGCCCCCGGCCGACCGACGACCCCATCCCGCAGACCACCTCGCAGGCCCACCTGCACCCGACCCCCTGACTGGAGAGTGATCCTGTGTCGACTGACCCGACCCAGATCCCGACATCACATCTCGCAGCGGGCGAACCCGCCCCGTTGCTCACCCCGCAAGCCCCCGCCGACCCGTCGCAGTTCGTCCCGAACCGTGGCTCGACCGGTGCCGCCGACTCGATGATCGGCTTCCAGCTACCCGACTGGTCGCCCCTCGAGTGGATCGGCTACTCGTCGCTGATCGTCGTGACGATCCTGCTGACCGCGGTCGCCGTGTCGACCCTCTGGTGGATGCTGCACGCCTGGCGGTCGAAGGACAACCTCGACGACAGCCAGTTCAGCGAGAACCCCCTCGACGCCGCCCACTCGTTCACCCTGCTCGTGCCCGGCCGGCACGAGGAGGAGGTCATGGGCCAGACCCTCGACCGCCTCGCCCAGCAGGACCACCCCGACTTCGAGATCATCGCGATCGTCGGCCACGACGACCCCGGTACCGAGCGGGTCGCCCGTGAGGCGGCCGCCCGTCACCCCGAGCTGATCCGCGTGGTGGTCGACTCGAGCGTGCCGAAGAACAAGCCCAAGGCGCTGAACCTGGCCCTCCAGTCGTCGCGTGGCGAGATCGTCGGCGTGTTCGACGCCGAGGACGAGGTGCACCCCCGCCTCCTGACGCTCGTCGACTCCCGGTTCACCGAGACCGACGCCGACGTGGTGCAGGGCGGCGTCCAGCTGATGAACTTCCAGAGCAGCTGGTGGAGCCTGCGGAACGTGCTCGAGTACTACTTCTGGTTCCGGTCGCGCCTCCACTTCCACGCCAAGGAGAAGTTCATCCCGCTCGGCGGCAACACCGTCTTCGTGCGCAAGGACTGGCTCGACTGGTCCGAGGGCTGGGACGCCGAGTGCCTCGCCGAGGACTGCGAGCTCGGCGTCCGCCTCTCGAGCGCCGGGGCCAAGGTCGTCGTGGCCTACAGCCCCGAGGTCGTCACCCGCGAGGAGACCCCCGGCACCTTCGTGTCGCTGCTCAAGCAGCGCACCCGCTGGAACCAGGGCTTCATGCAGGTCTACGGCAAGGGCGAGTGGAAGAAGCTGCCCCGCCTGCGCCAGCGCCTCATGGCCCGCTACCTGCTGACCATGCCGTTCATCCAGGCCGCCACCGGTCTGCTCATCCCCGTCTCGATCGTCCTGATCCTGACCACGAAGGTGCCGACCGCCATCGCACTCGTGTCGTTCGTGCCCCTGGCGCCGACGCTCGTGCTGTTGGCCGTCGAGTTCACCGGCCTGCGCGAGTTCGGGCGGGTCTACGGCCAGAAGGTCCGGGCCCGGGACTACTTCCGCCTCGTCTGGGGACTGCTGCCGTACCAGATCTTCCTCGCGCTCGCCGCGGTCCGGGCGGTCTTCCGCCAGCTGCGCGGCCTCAACGCCTGGGAGAAGACCGAGCACACCGGCGCGCACCGCGACGAGGTCGCGACCGAACCGCAGGAGGCGCCCCGCGCCTCCTCGACGGAGCCCGCCCTGGCCATGACCGGAGGTGACCGATGACCAGCACGCTGAACCGCCCCCGCGCGGCCGACACCACGGTGTCGAACGGACCGGGAACACGCGTGGTCCCCACCAAGGACCCGCGGGGCGCCCGGCCCGCGTCGTGGTTGCGTCGACACGGCGCGAGCCTCGCCTGGCTGCTGCCCGTCCTCGCGATCGCCGCGGTCGTCATGGCCTTCAACATGGACGGCTCGCCGCAACGCATCGACGACGAGGGCACCTACGCCGCCCAGGCCTGGGCCATCCAGAACCTCGGCGAGATCACCCACTACACCTACTGGTACGACCACCCGCCGGTCGGTTGGCTGCAGATCTCGGCCTACACGGCCCTGACCGGCGCCTTCTCGCGGTACGACGTCGCCGTGCTCGCCGCTCGCGAGGCGATGCTGTTCTTCACGGTCGTCTCGGTGGCCCTCGTCTGGCTGCTCGCCCGCAAGCTCGGCCTCAGCCGTCCCGCGGCCGCCGTGGCCGGTCTCGTGTTCGCCGTGTCGCCGCTGGCCCTGCAGTTCCACCGCACGGTCTACCTCGACAACGTCGCCACCCCGTGGCTGCTGGCCGCGTTCGTCTTCGCCCTGAGCAAGCGCTACCAGCTCGCCGGCTTCGCGGCGGCGTCCCTCTCGTTCGGCATCGCGGTGCTCTCGAAGGAGACGTACCTGCTGGCGCTGCCCTTCCTGGCCTGGATCATGTGGCGCGGGGCCGACAAGTCGACCCGTCGGTACACGTTGTCGATCGCGGGCAGCCTGCTCGTGCTCGTCGGCCTCGGCTACGTCGCGCTCGCCGCGGTGAAGGGCGAGCTGCTGCCCGGTGCCGGCAGGGTGAGCCTGCTCGAGGGCATCCAGTTCCAGCTCGCGACCCGTGAGGCGAGCGGCTCGGTGTTCGACACCGGCAGCCTCTTCTTCGCGACCGTGTCGCAGTGGTGGCAGCTCGACCAGGTGCTCATCGTGCTCGGCACGCTGGCCTCGGTCGTCGCGGTCTTCGTCAAGAGGCTGCGCCCGCTCGGCGTGATGATGGTGTTCCTGATCGCCTTCATGTTCCGTCCCGGCGGCTACCTGCCGGTGCCCTACGTGATCATGCTGCTGCCGTTCGCGGCGCTCCTCGTCGCGGCCGTCACCGACCACGCGGTCCGGGCGTTCCGTGCCCGTCGGGCCGGCGCGCTCTCGACCGCGGCGTCCCGCACCGGTTCGGTGGCCTGGCTCGCCCTGACCCTCGCGGCCGTCGTGGCGATCGTCCCGCTCTGGGCCGTGCAGTTGCGCGGCTTCCTGGACAGCGACCTCGACGCGCCCATGCGCAACGCCGAGAGCTGGGTCGAGACGAACGTGCCGAAGGACAGCCGCCTGCTGGTCGACGACGCGGTCTGGGTCGACCTGGTCAAGGCCGGCTTCGCCCGCGACAACGTGATCTGGTTCTACAAGATCGACACCGACGGTGCCGTCCAGGCGCAGTCGCCGAACGGCTGGCGCGACTCGGACTACCTCTTCGAGACCGAGTCGGTCCGCACCTCGGGGCCGACCTCGCCCGAGATCCGCGAGGCCCTCGCGAACTCGACCGTGATCGCCTCGTTCGGCGACGGCGACCAGCAGGTCAACGTCCGGCAGATCGACAGCCAGGGGGCCGCGCAGGCGCAGACCGAGGCGGACGACGCCGCGTCGGCCCGTTCGCAGGCCGGTGCCGAACTCGCCCAGAACCCGAACCTGCAGATCTCGTCGACCCTGTCGACGGCGCTCTCGGACGGTCGCCTCGACCCGCGCGCGATCATCGTGCTCGGTCAGCTCGCCGCCCTCGGGCCGATCTCGGTCGCCGACCCCGCGGCCCTGCCGGGCGAACAGGACGCCCTGTTCCGGCAGTTCGACGTCACCCCGCAGGGCGGTCAGTCCGTCGACGAGGTGCAGACCACGCTCGAGGGCCTGGGCAGCGTCTACGTCCCCGAGTCGGTCGTCCCCTCGGGTGACGGACTGCGCGTGACCTTCTCGGCCGTCGCACCGACGGGCGTCCTCTCGAACTGATCGCCACGCCGGCGTCCGTCCTCCCACGGGCGCCGGCACCTCCTCACCGCGTCCCACCCGTCCCGGGTGGGACACCCGACCGGAAAGGACCAGCCATCGTGGCTTCCCTCTCACGCACCACCACCGCACCCGCCGCCGTCACCGGCGTCCCGTCCCGACGCCGCCGCCTCGCGACGGTGCTCGCCCTCACCGCCGCCACCGGGGTCGCCCTCGCCGGCGCCCTCGTGGGCACGTCGCCCGCGCACGCCGCCGACGGGGACGGCTGGGTCCGCGTCGGCCACCTCTCGCCCGACACGAAGGCCGTCGACGTCACGCTGACCTCGCTCAAGGGCGGGCAGGTCGTCATGGACCTCGACGACGTCACCTACGGCCAGGTCAGCCCCTACCAGGCGCTGGCCGCGGGCACCTACGTGGTCTCGATGACGGCCGCGGACGCACCCACCAGTGCCAAGCCGGTCATCACGTCGAACATCACGGTCGACAGCGGCCAGCCGATCACCGCCGTCGCCTACGGCCCGAACGACGACCTGAAGACCCAGGTCTTCACGGACGACCTGACGGCCCCGGCCGACGGCCAGGCCAAGGTCCGCCTCGTGCAGGCCGCGAACGTCAGCAAGACCGTGACGGTCGCGACGAGCACGGGCACCACCATCGCCGAGGACGCGCCCTTCGGCAGCGCCAGCGGCTACGCGCAGGTCGCGGCCGGCCCCTGGACCCTCGACCTGACCGGCAAGAAGGTGACCGGCACGAGCGACGTCGACCTCGCGGCCGGCAGCATCAACACGCTGTTCGTGCTCGACAACTCGACCGGCGGTCTGACCGTCGTCCCGGTCGTCGACAGCGCGGCCACGGCGCAGGCGCCCGTCGGTGGCGTCCAGACCGGTGGCGGCTACCTCGCCGAGCACCCGCAGAAGAGCGAGACCAAGGGCCTCTGGGCCACCGTGCTCGGCTGGTTCGGGGCCTGACGCCCGGCACCACCCGACAGGACGAGGAGGCGCGGTGAGCGACCCGTCGCACCGCGCCTCCCCGGCCCCGATCGCGTCCAGAGCGTCGACCGGGTCGACCGACCGCAGCACCGAGCAGGAGAAGAGAACGACATGACGAAGAAGACGAAGGCGCTGCTCGCAGCGGCCGTCGTGGTGGCCCTCGCCATCACCGCCGGCATCGCCTCCCTCGTCGTCGGAGGGGCCGGCGGCCCGTCGACGGACCAGGCGGGCGCGGACGCGACCGGCACCCCCGGGACGGGTACGGCCACTCCTCAGGCCCGAACGGCCGCCGAGATCGGCAAGGACTTCCTCGACGGGTACGTCGACGACGACGGCCGCGTCGTGCGTCGCGACCAGGGCGACGACACCGTCAGCGAAGGGCAGGCCTACGGGATGCTCGTCGCCGTCGGAGTGGGCGACGAGGACCGTTTCGACGCGATCTGGGACTGGACGAAGAGCAACCTGGTGCGCCCGGACGGCCTGCTGGCCTGGCAGTGGAAGGACGGCGAGGTCGTCGACGACATGCCGGCCAGCGACGCCGACGTCGACGCGGCGCGGGCCCTCGTGCTCGCCGGCTCGACCTTCGACCGCTCCGACCTCACGACCGAGGGCGTCGACCTCGGCACCGACGTGCTCGACGAGATGACGGTCTCGACGGACGTCGGCCGCATCCTGCTGCCCGGACCGTGGGCGATGGGCTCCGGCCCGTGGTCGTACAACCCCTCGTACGCGTCGCCCGCGACCTTCGCGCAGCTCGGCGAGGCCAGCGGCGACCCCCGATGGGCCGAGCTCGAGACCGGCTCGCGAGCCGTGACCACGAACATCCTCGCCTCGACGGCCCTCCCGAGCGACTGGGCCCAGGTGCAGCAGGACGGCACGACGGTCCCGCTGCCGAGCGCCGACGGGTCGTCGGGCACCGTGCAGTACAGCTACGACGCCGGTCGGCTCGCCCTGCGCTACGCCGAGTCGTGCCAGCCCGAGGACGTGGCACTGGCCTCGAAGATGGCCGGCGTGCTGCAGCGCTACGACGAACTGCCCATGCAACTCGACCTCGGCGGGCAGTCGGTCGGTTCGGACCAGAGCCCCCTCGCCTACGCCGCCCGTGCCGCCGCCGAGGCCAGCGACGGCCAGCACGAGCGGGCGACGGCCGACCTGCGGACCGCCGACTCGCTGTCACAGTCGACGCCGACCTACTACGGCAGCGCCTGGGCGGCGCTCGCCGCCCTGCAACTCGAGGGTTCGAGCCTCGGCGCCTGCACCCCCCTGGTGGTGAACGGATGAGCCTCTCGACGTTCGTCGCCGGTCACCGCGCGGCGGTCCTCGCCGCGGTCGCCGCCGTCGTCCTCGTGGCCGGTGGCGTGACGGTGGCCGCCGTCGCCGCCCGGACCGACGCGGACGCACCCGGCTCCGTCGCCACGGCCCCCGCCACCACCGGTGCGACGCCGGATGCGGCGAGCGGAGCGGCCGGTGCCTTCCAGGACCCGGCGGCCCCGTCGTACACCTCGCCCCCGGCCGACGCGACGCCGGTCCGCCTGCAGATCCCCTCGATCGGGGTCGACTCCGGCCTCGAAGACCTCGGCCTCGGCGCCCAGGGCGAGCTCGACCCTCCGAAGGAGTGGCTGTCGGCCGGGTGGTACCAGGACGGCGTCGTCCCCGGCGCGGTCGGACCGGCCGTGATCGCCGGACACGTCGACTCGGGTGACGCCCCCGCGGTGTTCGTCGCCCTCGCGAAGCTCGTGCCCGGCGACGAGGTGCAGGTGACGCTGTCGTCCGGCTCGGTCGAGACCTTCCGCGTCACGGGCAGCGAGCGCACCCCGAAGGCGACGTTCCCGACGAGCGACGTCTACGGGGCCAGTCCGACCCCCGGCCTCCGGCTGATCACCTGCGACGGCACCTTCGACCGGTCGACCGGGCACTACGTCGACAACCTCATCGTGTTCGCGGACCTCGTGACCTGACGCCCGAACGACGCCTCCGACACCCGACACCCGACACCCGACACCTCCGACTCCTCCGACACCCGACACCTCCGACTCCCACCCGACGGGAAAGGACCCCACCATGAACGACGCCCTCGTCATCATCCCGACCTTCAACGAGCGCGAGAACCTCGACTGGATCGTGGGGCGCACCCTCGCCTCCGGCGCCGCGGTCGACGTCCTCGTCGTCGACGACGGCTCGCCCGACGGCACCGGAGAGCTGGCCGACGCCTACGCCGACCGCGATCCCCGCGTGCACGTGATGCACCGCACCGAGAAGGCCGGCCTCGGCGCCGCCTACCTCGCCGGCTTCGCCTGGGGGCTGGAGCGAGGCTACGACGCCCTCGTCGAGATGGACGCCGACGGCTCGCACCACCCCGAGTACCTGCCCGGCATGCTCGAGCTGCTCCGCGAGAACGACCTCGTGCTCGGCTCACGGTGGGTGCCCGGCGGCGCCGTCGAGAACTGGCCCCTCCGCCGGGAGCTGCTCAGCCGTGGCGGCAGCTGGTACACGCGGGGAGCCCTGGGCATCCGCGTGGCCGACACGACCGGTGGGTTCCGGGTGTTCCGCTCGTCCGCGCTGCGCCGGATCGACCTCGACCGGGTCGAGTCGCGGGGGTACTGCTTCCAGGTCGACCTGCTCTGGCGCGCGCTGCAGGCGGGCCTGCGGGTCGTCGAGACTCCGATCACGTTCACCGAGCGCATCCACGGCGCCTCGAAGATGAGCGGTTCGATCGTCCGGGAGTCGCTGACCAAGGTGACCCTGTGGGGTCTGCGTCGACGGTCCCGCGCCGTCGTCGAGTTGGTCGTGCGACACCGTCGCCTGCCGAGCGTCCGCGCGACCTCGCACCGGGTCGGGCCCGTGCGTGGCGGCGTGTCGACGCGCTAGCAGGGAGGCGGCACGCGCGCGCCCGGGGTGGTCAGCCCCGGGCGCGCGTCATCTGTCCTGGCCCCGGTCGGGCCCGCGTCGGCCGAGTGCGCGTCGGCCGTGCCCGCGTCAGCGGACGATCGCGACCGAGTGCGCCGGGAGCAGCAGGCTCGACCCCGCGGCGATCGACGCGTCGCTGGCGAACAGGACGGTCTCGGCGCTCACCGCGACCCGCGCCTCCTGGCCGGCGAGGTTGATCGCCATCTTCAGGTCACCGCGCGTCAGCACGAGCCAGCGGGCGTCGCCGTCGTACTCGACGCCCGTCTCGCCGAAGCGGGGGTCGGTCAGGGCGGGCTCGCTGCGGCGCAGCGCCCCCAGACGGCGGTACGCGTCGAGCAACACCGCGTGGCGGCCGGTCTCGAGCTCGGACCAGTCGAGCTTGCTGTCCTCGAACGTCGAGGGCTCCTGCGGGTCGGGCACGGACGACTCGTCCCAGCCCATCTTCGCGAACTCCTCGATGCGGCCCTTCGCCGTCGCCTCGCCGAGGTCGTGCTCGGGGTGCGAGGTGAAGAACTGCCACGGGGTCGAGGCGCCCCACTCCTCGCCCATGAAGAGCATCGGCGTGTACGGACCGGCCAGGGTCAGCGCCGCGGCGATGATCAGCTGCCCGTCGTCGAGCGTCGCGGCCAGGCGGTCGCCGATCGCCCGGTTGCCGATCTGGTCGTGGTTCTGGTTGGCCACGACGAGGCGCCAGGTCGGCATGTGCTCGGTGTCGACCGGGTACCCGTGCGTCGCCTCGCGGAACGACGACCAGGTGCCGTCGTGGAAGAAGCCCTTGGTCAGCACCTTGGCCAGGGCGCCGAGCGGCTCGAAGTCGGCGTAGTAGCCCGTCGTCTCGCCGGTCAGGGCGACGTGCACGGCGTGGTGGAAGTCGTCGCTCCACTGTGCGTCGAGGCCGTAGCCCTGGCGGTGGTCGGGGCCGAAGCCGCCGCCGTCGCGCGGCGTGACGAGGCGCGGGTCGTTCAGGTCGCTCTCGGCGATCAGCGAGAGCGGCCGACGCAGGTGGCTGCTGAGCGCGGCGGTCCGCTCGGCGAGCTCCTGCAGCAGGTGGACCTCGCTGTCGTCCTTGAGGGCGTGCACGGCGTCGAGGCGCAGGCCGTCGACGTGGTAGTCGTCGAGCCACATCGCCGTGTTGTCGAGGATGAACTCGCGCACCTCGTGGGCACCGTCGTCGTCGAGGTTGACGTTGTCGCCCCAGGTGTTCGCGTGCTTGCTCGACAGGTACGGCCCGAACAGCGGCAGGTAGTTGCCCGACGGGCCGAGGTGGTTGTACACGACGTCCTGCACGACGCCGAGACCCGCCGCGTGCGCGGCGTCCACGAAGCGCTGGTACGCCTCGGGGCCGCCGTAGTTGTCGGTCACCGTGAACCAGTCCACGCCGTCGTAGCCCCAGTTCCAGCGGCCGTTGACGCCGTTCACCGGCAGCAGTTCGACCAGGTCGACGCCGAGGTCGACCAGGTGGGGCAGCTTCTCGATCGCCGAGTCGAGCGTGCCCCCGGGCGTGAAGGTGCCGACGTGCAGCTCGTAGACGACCGAGCCCGCCAGCTGGCGGCCGGTCCACGCGTCGTCGGTCCACGCGAAGGCGCCCGGGTCGTAGGTCTCGCTCAGGCCGTGCACGCCGTCGGGCTGGCGACGCGAGCGGGGGTCGGGCAGCGGCGTCTCGCCCTCGGGGGAGTCGCCGCCGTCGAGCACGAAGCCGTAGCGGTGCCCCGGGCCCCGGTCGAGGTCGGCGGGGGCGCGCCACCAGCCGGTTTCGGGCTCGGCGGACAGCGGCAGCAGCTCGCCGTCGAGGTGCAGGTGGACGGTGGTCGCTTTCGGGGCCCAGACGTCGTAGACGCTCATCGGTCTCCTCGGGTTCGGAAGGGGCGGGGGAGGGGGCCGAGAAGGCACGACATGCCGCTCACGTCGAGAGGTGAGCGGCATGTCGTGACGTCTCGCCCGGGGGCGACGGTAGTCGGGCGCGACGGGGCGCGACCCGACGGGGTCAGTCCTCTGCGGGGATCAGCAGGGCGACGGGGTACGTGTCGAGCACGTCGGCCAGCCGGAGGCGACCGCCTTCGTGCCGACGGCCGGTGAGCACGTCGCGGTACGCGCCTCCTGCGGTCAGGACCACGGTGTCGTCCCAGCCGCCGGCCTGCTCGAGGGCCACGGGCAGGCGGGTCGCGATCGCGAGCGCCCCGCCGCGGTCCACGGCGACGGCCGACGCGGCCTGCTCGCCGAAGACCGGCAACGCGGCGTAGCGCGTGAACAGGTCGGGTCGGTCGCGGCGCAGCGTCAGGGCGTGGTGCGTCACCACGAGCTTGGCGGCACCGGTGTCGTCGATCGCCGGCGTCGCGCCGCCGCGGACCTCGTCCAGGAGGCGCCGGCGGAGGGCGAAGTCGACCTCGCGTCGGTTGTCGGGGTCGACGAGCGAGAAGTCCCACAGCTCGCCGCCCTGGTAGACGTCGGGGCTGCCGGGGCCGGTCAGCTGCATCAGCGCGACGCCGAGGGAGTTGCTGTAACCGGGTGCACGCAGCACGTCGACGATGCGCTCGACCTCGTGACGCACCTCGTCGTCGTCGAACGCGGAGTCGACGGCGGCGTGCATCCGCCCTTCGAAGGCCTCGGCCTCGGCGGTGCGGTCGGTCCACGTGGTCGACGTGCTCGCCTCGCGGGACGCCTTCTCGGCGTAGGCGTGCAGGCGCTCGCGCGACGCGGGCCACGAGCCGACGATCGTCTGCCAGAGGATGTTCTCGAACGGGCCGTCGCCGACCGGGGCCAGCTCGCGCAGGCGTTCGAGGGTCGCCGCCCACTCGGTGGCGACCTCGGCCAGCACCGAGACCCGGGCGCGGACGTCGGCGCTGCGCTTGGTGTCGTGCGTGGAGAGGGTCGTCATGCCGAAGGGACGCTCGGCGAGGCGGACCTGCTGACGCGCGTGGAACTCGTCAGGAGTGACGGAGAACTCGCTCGGATCGGCGCCCACCTCGGTCAGCGTCGCCAGGCGGCTGTAGCGGTAGAAGGCGGTGTCCTCCACGCCCTTGGCCATGACCATGCCGCTCGTCTGCTGGAAGCGCACGGAGGCGGGGTGCGACTCGTCGCGCAGCACGGCGACGACGCGTCCGACGGCGTCGGCCAGGTCGGGGCGGTGGGTCGTGGCGACCTCGGCGGCCTCGGTCAGCCACTCGGCACCCTGCGGCAGGTAGCTGCGGTACACCGGGAAGGCGGCGGCGAGCTCGGCCAGAGCGTCGACCACGGACGGGTCGACGGTGTCGCCCTCGGCGATCAGCCGGGCGAGGCGGTTGATCTCGCTGCCGAGGATGCCGTCGGCGATGCCGCGCTTCGTGCCGAGGATCATCTCGTGCCAGTCGACGGGCTCGTCGCCGGTGGTCTCGTCCGCCCCGGCGGCGTGCTCGTCGGCGTCCACGCCTCGGGCCCGGCGCAGGCGCGCGTCGAGGGCGTCGAGGGCGGGTGCGCCGTTCGGGTCGACGAAGAGGCGGTCGAGGTCGGCGAGGGCGTCGTAGCCCGTCGTGCCGGCCGTCGCCCAGTCCTCGGGCAGGCGCTCGTCCCCCTCGAGGATCTTCTCGACGAGCACGTGGGCGTCACCCGTCAGGGCCGCGAGCAGGTCGAGGTAGCCCTTCGGGTCGGCCAGTCCGTCCGGGTGGTCGACGCGGAGGCCGTCGACCAGGCCCTCCGAGAACCAGCGGCCGATCTCGGCGTGGGACTCGGCGAAGACCCCCTCGTCCTCGACGCGGATGCCCGCGAGGGTGTTGACCGCGAAGAAGCGGCGGTAGTTCAGGTCGGTGTCGGCGCGCTTCCAGTGCACGAGCTCGTAGTGCTGCCGCGAGTGCACGGTGGCGGCGTCGTCGCCGGGCGAGCTCGTTCCCGGGGCGATCGGGTACACGTTGTCGTAGTACTGCAGCTCGTCACCGTCGACCGTGAGGCCCTCGATCGAGCCGTCCGCCGCGGCGGGCTCACCGAGCACCGGCAGCAGCACCTTGTCGCCGCCGGCGGCCCAGTCGACGTCGAACGCGTCGGCGTAACGGGACGCGCGGCCGTGGGTCAGGAGGTCCCACCACCAGACGCTCGCCTTCGGGGTGGCGACGCCGACGTGGTTCGGCACGATGTCGACCAGGACGCCGAGTCCTGCGGCGTGGGCGCTGGTCGACAGCTCGTCGAGCCCCTCGGCGCCGCCCCGCTCGGGGTCGACCTGGCTGTGGTCGACGACGTCGTACCCGTGGTCGCTGCCCGGTTCGGCGGCGAGGATCGGGGACAGGTAGACCCAGTCGGCACCGAGGTCGCGCAGGTAGGGCACCAGCTCGGCTGCCGCGTCGAGATCGAAGGAGGCGCGCACCTGCAGGCGGTACGTCGAGCGCGGGTGCATGGTCGGTTCGTGTCGGGTCACAGTTCTTCCTCGGCCGTGGCACGCAGGACGACGAGCGAGCGACCCGCCACGGGGAGTCGATCGCCGGCCCGCAGGGCCGCGGGGGCCTGCGGGGTCGAGGGCGGTTGGGTGGTGGTGGCGGCGCGGGTGGCCGTCGGGGTGCGGGGGGCGGCGCTGGCGGGCGGCGGAGGCGCCGTCACGGTGCTGTCGACCACGACCTCCCAGCCCTGGGCGTACTCGTCGGGCGGGAGGACGAAGGTGACCGTCTCGGCGCTGGCGTTGAAGTACAGGACGAAGTTGACGTCGGTGATGCGACCGCCTCGGGCGTCACGGCCACGGATGCCGTTGCCGTTGAGGAACATGCCGATCGCCTTGGCGTAGGACTCGTTCCACTCGCCCTCTTGCATGGCGTCGCCCTCGGTCGTCAACCAGACGATGTCGGGCAGGGGCTCGCCCTCGCCACGGGTGACGGGACGGCCGTTGAAGTACCGCTGGCGGCGGAAGGTCGGGTGGTCGTGGCGCAGCTTGATGACCTCGGCGACGAACTCGATCAGCTCGCGGTCGGCGTTGGGCCAGTCGATCCAGCTGATCTGGTTGTCCTGTGCGTACGTGTTGTTGTTGCCGCCCTGCGTGCGACCGAGCTCGTCGCCGTGCAGCAGCATCGGCACGCCCTGGCTGAGCAGCAAGGTGGCGAGGAAGCTGCGCTGACGCTGCTCGCGCAGGGCGCGGATCTCTCCGTCGTCGGTCTCGCCCTCGACCCCGGAGTTCCACGAACGGTTGTGGCTCTCGCCGTCGTTGCCGTTCTCGCCGTTGGCGTCGTTGCGCTTGTCGTTGTAGCTGACGAGGTCGCGCATCGTGAAGCCGTCGTGAGCGGTGACGAAGTTGATGCTCGCGACCGGGCGTCGCCCGTCGCGTTCGTACAGGTCGGCGGAGCCGGTGATCCGGCTGGCGAACTCGCCGAGCGTCGAGGGCTCGCCGCGCCAGAAGTCGCGGACGGTGTCGCGGTACTTGCCGTTCCACTCGGTCCACTGGGGCGGGAAGTTGCCGACCTGGTAGCCACCGGGGCCGACGTCCCAGGGCTCGGCGATCAGCTTGACCTGCGAGACGATCGGGTCCTGCTGCACGAGCTCGAAGAAGGTCGAGAGACGGTCGACCTCGTAGAACTCGCGGGCGAGCGACGCGGCGAGGTCGAAGCGGAAGCCGTCGACGTGCATCTCGGTGACCCAGTAGCGCAGGCTGTCCATGATGAGCTGCAGCGAGTGCGGGTGACGGACGTTCAGGCTGTTGCCGGTGCCCGTGTAGTCCATGTAGTGCTGCTGGTCGCCGTCCATCAGCCGGTAGTAGGCGGCGTTGTCGATGCCCTTGAACGAGAGGGTCGGACCCAGGTGGTTGCCCTCGGCCGTGTGGTTGTACACGACGTCGATGATGACCTCGATGCCGGCGTCGTGCAGCACCCGCACCATCGTCTTGAACTCCTGCACCTGCTGGCCGATGTCGCCGGTGGCCGAGTAGGCGGCGTGCGGGGCGAAGAACCCGATGGTGTTGTAGCCCCAGTAGTTGCTGAGGCCCTTCTCGAGCAGGGTGTTGTCCTGCACGAACTGGTGCACGGGCATCAGCTCGAGGGTCGTGATGCCGAGCTTCTTCAGGTGGTCGATGATCGCCGGGTTCGCGACGCCGGCGTACGTGCCGCGTTCTTCCTCGGGGATGTCGGGGTGCGTCTCGGTGAGGCCCTTGACGTGCGCCTCGTAGATGACGGTCTCGTCGTAGCTGTACTTGGGGGCGCGGTCGCCCTGCCAGTCGAAGAACGGGTTGATGACGACGCCCAGCATCATGTGCGGGCCGCTGTCCTTGTCGTTGCGCGAGTCGGGGTCGCCGAACGTGTAGGCGAACAGCGCCTCGTCCCAGTCGATCTCGCCGCAGGTGGCCTTGGCGTAGGGGTCGAGGAGGAGCTTGTTCGGGTTGGCACGCGAGCCGTTCGCGGGGTCGTACTCGCCGTGCACGCGGTAGCCGTAGCGCTGACCGGGTTGCACGGTGGGCAGGTAGGCGTGCCAGACGTAGGCGTCGACCTCGGTGAACTCGACCCTCGTCTCGGTGCCGTCGTCGTCGAACAGGCACAACTCGACCTTGCTGGCGGCTTCGCTGAAGATCGCGAAGTTGGTGCCGCTGCCGTCGTAGGTCGCGCCGAGGGGGTAGGGGTTGCCGGGCCAGGTGTGCATCGAACCTCCGATTGGGACTCGCTCAGCCTAGGGGCGAACGGGCGCCCCGTCCGCGCGAGGACGGGGCGCCCGCCGGGCCGCACGGGCCGGGCGGGCGCCCCGTCGGGGCGGTGCTCGCTCTGTGTTGCTCCTCCTGCTGGGTCGGCTACTTCGTCACGGCGGCGAGGGCGTCGACGATCCCCTCACCGAACCAGCCGTTGTCGGCCGGCGTGCCGGTGCAGGTGGTCGTGCCGGTCGGGCACGGGGTGTCGGTCGCCTGTCGCTCGAGCAACCCGACGAGGGCCGTGCCGCCGAGACGCGGGTGGGTCGACTTCAGCAGGGCCAGCACGCCGGCGACGTGCGGCGAGGCCATCGAGGTGCCCGACTTGGTCCCGTAGCCCCCGCCGGTCACGGTCGAGAGGATGGCCGAACCGGGGGCCGCGACGTCGACGACGCCCTCGCCGTAGTTCGAGAAGCCCGACTTCGCCCCGGCCGAGGTGGTCGACGACACGGTGACCACGCCGTCGAGCTCGGTCGGGATGTCGAGGCAGCGTGAGTCGATCGGGCGGGTCGTCGGCGTGGTGTCGTTCGGGCTGTCCGTGTCGACCGTCTTGTTCGCGAGGTCGATCGACGAGTTGCCGGCCGCCGCGACGTTGACGATGCCCTTCTTCTGGGTGAACTGCACGGCGCGGTCGACGGCGGTCAGCACGGCCGCCTGGTCGACGTCCGAGCCGCACCAGAACTGCCACGGGTCGACGTAGTAGCTGTTGTTCGTGATGTCGGCACCGGTCGCAGCGGCCTGCATGAAGCCGCAGATCGCGGCCTCGGGGTAGATGAAGCCGTCGTCGCTGACGACCTTGACGGCCGACATCGTCACGCCCGGGGCGACGCCCACGATGCCGACGCCGTTGCGGGCCGCGGCGATCGTGCCGGCCACGTGGGTGCCGTGGTCGCTCGTCGTGGGCTGCCAGGCGGCGTAGCTCGAGTCGGGCGTCCCGGTCAGGCAGCTCGCCGAGGCGGCCACGTCGATGTTCGGCTGCAGGTCGGGGTGGTCGCCCTCGATGCCCGAGTCGAGCACGGCCACGAGCACGTCGCGGCTGCCGTCGGTGACCTGGTGCGCCTGGTCGGCCCCGATGGCCGTGAGGTCCCACTGCTGCGCCTCGAGGGGGTCGGCGACGACGGTCGTGGCCTCTTCGAGCCGCTGCTCGGGCGAGGTCGCGGCCTTCGGCTTGCCGGGGTGTCCGGGACCACCGGGCTTGCCTGGACCGCCCGGGTGGCCGGGCCTGACGGGCTTGCCCGGGCCCGGGGCGGTCGTGCCGACGCCGTAGGTCGGGTCGGTCTCGGCGACCGCGGCGGTGCGGGTGGCACCGGCCGACGAGACGGCCTTGTCGCTCCGCACCGAGGGGGCGAAGTTCGCGTTGCTCGACTGCGCGACGACCACGCCGAGCTCGGCGTACGCGGCGATGACGCTGCCGCCGGCCGCGGCGACCGCCCGCTCGACCTGCTTGGTCGCGCCGGGGTTGGCCTTGCCCGCGTTGACGACGTAGTTCATCACCGGCCCCTCGACGACCGGCAGCGTCGGGGCGGGACCCGGCTTGCCGGGTGCGGCGGGTGCACCGGGCGCGGCCGTGGGAGGCGCGGCGACGGCGGCGCCGGAGCCCACGGCGACGAGTCCCAGGGTCAGGGACGCCGCGAGACAGACGGTCGTGACGCGGCGGCGGGTGCCGCGGGCGCGGGGGTCGGTGAAGGTCATGGTTCTCCTCGTCGGGTCGCGCGTGCCGGATGGGACGCGCGGAGCGGATGGCTCGTCGCGGGCCGTGCCCGATGATCCGACGAGCCGCCGTGCTCCTCAGAGGAAGTCTGAAGAATCCGGGGCCACGGCGCAGTGGGCACTTGAGGGGACGCCGCGTGACCCCCATGCGGGGTACACCGGTGTCGGGGGCGCCGGGTAGCGTCGAGCCATGTCCTCCGATGCCGTGCGCAGAGCTGCCACCCTTCGTCCCCGCCGTCCGTTCCCGGCCCTCTCGACCGTGTCGGGGGTGGCGTCGTGAAGATCGTCGTCATCGGGTCCACCGGCCACGTGGGCGGATTCCTCGTCCCGCGTCTCGTCGAGGCCGGCCACGAGGTGGTCGCCGTCAGCCGGGGGGAGTCCGAGCCCTATCGGTCGCACGCGGCGTGGTCACGCGTGACGCGCCTCCTGCTCGACCGCGAGGCGGGCGACGCCGACGGCACGTTCGCGGGCGAGATCGCCGGGCTCGGGGCCGACGTCGTGATCGACATGATCTGCTTCACGGTCGCGTCGGCGCGGCAGATGGTCGACGCCTTGCAGGGCACGGGCACCGTGCTGGTGCACTGCGGCACGGTCTGGGTGCACGGTCCGTCGCGTGAGGTGCCGATCACCGAAGAGGACGAGCGCACCCCGTTCGGCGAGTACGGCACGCAGAAGGCCGCCATCGAAGAGTTGCTGCTTCGCGAGTCACGGCGCCCGGGCGGAGTGCAGAGCATCGTGCTGCACCCCGGGCACATCACCGGCCCGGGTTGGCCGATGATCAACGCGGTCGGCAACCTCGACCTCTCCGTCTGGGAGGCCCTCGCCGCCGGGCGCGAGATCGCGATGCCGGGCCTCGGGCTCGAGACCGTCCACCACGTCCACGCCGACGACGTCGCGCAGGCGTTCCAGCTCGCGGCCGAGCGGCACTCGCAGGTGGTCGGTGAGGCCTTCCACGTCGTCAGCGAGCGGGCGATCACGCTGCGCGGTCTCGCCGAGGCGATCGCTCGGCACCACGGGCAGGAGGCGCGGCTGCGGTTCGTCTCGTGGGCCGAGTTCCGAGACCAGACGTCCGACGAGAACGCGGACGCGTCCTGGCAGCACGCATCGCGCAGCCACTCGATGAGCATCGCCAAGGCGCGCCGTCTGTTGGGCTACTCGCCGCGCTACACCTCGGTCCAGGCCGTCGTCGAGGGCCTGGAGTGGCTCGAGGCCGACGGGCAGCTGACGCTGGGCTGACCCGGGTGGTGATGGTCTGCCGTCATGGCGGACGGGGCCGCTCCGATCGCCGACACCCGGGCCATCCGCCGGGGTTTCCCGGGCGGAACCACACGTGCGGCCGTGGTCAGCCGCGGCGGAGCAGGTGGGCGGTGACGGCGGCCTGCCACGAGTGGCCGTAGCGGGTGGTGCCGGCCGCGGTGCGGACGACGAACGCGCCGGCGCGGTAGGCCAGTCGCCCGTGGCTGACGAGCTGCTCGCCGAAGCGCTCGGCGATCGACCACGTGTCCGACGACTCGAAGCTGATCGCCACGGGGAAGCGCGAACGGGGCAGGTGCACCTCGACGGGCTCGGCGTGGGGATGCGTCGGGAGGTGCCCGAGGAGCATCGGGGGAGTCAGGGGAGAGGCGGTGGGGACCATGGGGTTCCGTTCGTCGGTCGGCGGCGTGGCCAGGGCCGAGGAAACCCCCTCGCGCAGGGGAGCGCGAGGGGGGCCACCGGGATGACCGGTCCTCGACGGAAGGTGAGGGCCGGCGCGTCGCCACGGAGACGACCCGGGGGCCTGCCGACCCGGAGGCCGGCAGGCGGGGGTGTTGCTTATTCGGTGGCGACGGTGATCTTCGCGACGCCGACGAGCATCTCGTCCTGGACGGCGTCGGTCTTGAAGGTCTGGTTCAGCAGGGCGGCGGCGTCGGGGCTGACGTGCACCGTGGTGCCCTCGAGGACGGCGTTGGAGCCTTCCATCTGGATGGGCTTGAGCGTGCCACCGTAGAGGTTGAAGAGGTAGGCGTCTTCGGCGGCGACGGTGCCGTTGGCGGTGACGGTGCCGTAGAGCTTGCTCTCACCCGGGTCGATGCGGAAGTCGGTGAGTTCGACGACGGTGCCGTCGGCCGAGGTGAGCGACAGGCCGGAGCCGTCGTGGTCGATCTCGCCCTGGACGTAGGGTCGCACGTCGCTGTCGGGGCCGTAGTAGTCGACGTTGCCGCCCGTGATGGGGAAGGCGAAGGTGCCGTCGGTGAAGGTCGCGGTGCCGACGACGCCGGGGGTCAGGCCCAGGCTCGTGAGGGCGTCGACGAAGGACGCGTCCACGGCGACCTGGGTGTCGACGCCGTTGCTGAGGTCGGCGATCGACGCGGCGGGCGTCGACGCGGCGCTGGGCTCGGAGGACGACGAGCTGGACGAGGAGGACGTGTCGGTCGAGGTGCCGGAGTCCATCGAGCACGCGGCGAGGGAGAAGAGCAGGGCGCCCGAGGCGACGAGGCCGAGGGTGGTCTTGGTGATGTTCTTGCGAGTGAAAGCGTTCATGGTGAAGCTCCTTGTCAGTTGGTCCCGGTGGGGATGTACTGGGTTCGCCACCGGGCCCGAAAAGGATTGGAACGCATCATCTTCGTTACCCCGCCGTGACCTCCACCCTTCCCGTGCTGCCTCACCCGGCGAGGAACTCGTCGGTGTCGTCGGCGATCCGAGTCGACTGCGTGTGGTGCAGGGAGTGGTCTCCGTCGAGCGCGACGACCTGGCCGCGGTCGACGCTCGCCGCTTGGGCCTCGTGCAGCTCGAGCCACCCGTCGTCGTCGGCGCCGTTCTGCACCACGAAGAGAAGGACCGGCAGGTCCGCCGGGAACGTCCGTCCGCTGACCGACGCGACGTTGATCGCTGCGTGGTCCATCTCGTCGAGCAGGGTCGGAGCGGTCGAGTTCTTCGTGGTGAGGAAGCGCATCTGTTCTTTCGTGCCCTCGTCGTACGGCAGTCCGGCGTAGGCGTCGCCGGCGAGTGCGTTCGCCACGCGGATCAGACCCAGGCCGCGAAGCGTGGCCAGTCCGTCGGTCGGCACGGGGTCCTCCGCGCCGGGCTGGTCGGGGACGCTGCTGTCGATCCCGATGAACGCCGTGACTTCGTCCCCGAAGAGCCTGCTGTACTCGAGGGCGTAGATGCCCGAGATCGAGTGCCCCATGAGCGCGTAGCGGTCGATGCCCAGTCGGCGCAGCGCCTCGTGCACCTCGCCTGCGATGTTCTCCGCCGTGCGGGGGGAGTCGGTCTGGTCGCTCAGCCCGGTGCCGAACGGCTCCACGGCGACGACGCGATGGGTGTCGTCGAGCTCGGAGATCAGCGGCTGGAAGTCCAGGCCGGGTGCCGCCGTCCCGAGGCCCGGGAGCAGGACGATCGTGTCCGCTCCGGACCCGCTGACGACGACGTTCATCTCCCTCCCGTCGACGGGTACGAGCTCGCCGTACGAGGTGATGGCGGCCAGCTCCGACCCCGTGGCGACGACGTCGACGATCGACGTGGTCGCCAGCGTCAGGACGGGCAGGGCCACCAGGGCACCGACGGTCCAGAGGGTCACCTTCAGGGATGTACGCACGGGGTCTTCTCTCCGGGCGTCCGGGTCGGGTCCGGACGCTCCTCCGGAAGCACACCAGAGGGTGACGTCCTCGACAAGTGCCGAGGCGTCACCACATCGTGTGACGGATGTCATCACCGGTCGTTCCCGCCCTCGCGGGTCGTCGCCCTCCGTTATTTTCGTGGGGTGATGAACTCTCGTGGCTCCCGTTCCCCCGACGGTCGCGGACGGACGGGCCTCGACCTCACCGGCCGCGACCTCGCCCGCAACCCCGACGTCGTGGTCCGCGACGTCGAGGTGACCTCGGACGGCTGGCACGTGCTCCGCCGCACCACCTTCGACGTGCGCGGTCGCGACGGGCGGTGGTCGACCCAGCAGCGCGAGACGTACGACCGCGGCAACGGGGCGACGATCCTCCTGTTCGACCCGCGGCGGGGGACGGTGCTCCTGACCCGGCAGTTCCGGTTCCCCGCCTACGTGAACGACCATCCCGACGGGATGCTGGTCGAGACCGCCGCGGGACTCCTCGACGAGGACGATCCCGAGACCGCGATCCGCCGAGAGACGCGCGAAGAACTCGGGGTCGAGGTGGGCGGGTTGATCCACGTGTTCGACGCCTACATGAGCCCGGGGTCGGTGACCGAGCGCGTGCACTTCTACGCCGCCACGTACTCGGTGGCCGACCGCACCGGTGACGGGGGTGGCGTGGAGGAGGAAGGGGAGGACATCGAGGTCCTCGAGCTGCCGTTCCGGGACGCCCTCGAGATGATCGCCGACGGGCGCATCGTGGACGGCAAGACGATCATGCTGTTGCAGTGGGCCGCCCTGAACCCGGGCCGCCTCGACCTCCGGTCCTGAGCGAGCGGCCGCGGGTGGTCCGGATCACGTGTTCGGGAGCCACTCCCGGATCGTGGCCGCGACCAGATCGAGGTGCGACTCGAGCAGGAAGTGTCCACCGTCGACGAGCTCGACGCGAGCGTCGGGGGAGTCGCGGGTGAACGCACCCGCACCGGTGGCATCGAAGATCTCGTCGTTGCGCCCCCAGATCGCGAGGACCGGGACGCGGGAGGCGCGGAGCCAGGAGTGCACGGCGGGGTACAGGGTGCGGTTGGTGGCGTAGTCGCGGAAGAGCGCCAGTTGGACGTCGTCCTGTCCCGGTCGGGCGAGGAGCGCGAGGTCGTGCTCCCAGGCATCGGGGTCGACGGACGTGGGGTCCGGTACACCGTGGGTGTACTGCCACTCGACCGCCTCGCGGCCCAGGGCGGGCCGGAGCGCGTCGCGCGTCTCGGGCGTCCGTTCGGCGGCGTCGGCCCAGATCGGGTCCCAGAAACTCGGCACGAAGCCTTCTTCGTACGCGTTGCCGTTCTGCGAGACGACGGCGGTCACCGCGTCGGGCTCGGCCAGCGCGAGGCGCCACCCGACGGGGGCGCCGTAGTCCTGCACGTAAATCGCGTACCGCGCGACGCCGATGATCGACAGGAAACGACCGGTCACCCGCGCCAGGGCCTCGAAGGTGTAGTCGAACTCGTCGACCGACGGGGCGGAGGAGCGGCCGAAACCGATGTGGTCGGGGGCGATGACGCGGTATCGGTCGGCCAGTGCGGGGATGAGGTGGCGGAACATGTGCGAGCTCGTGGGGTAGCCGTGCAAGAGGACGAGGACGGGCGCGTCGGCGGGCCCGGCGTCGCGGTAGAAGACGTCGAGCCCGTCGACGGAGGCGGTGCGGTGGTGGACGATGTGCATGTCTAACCCCTTTGGATTGTTTTAGCGGTTATTCCGACGGTAGCATGGTCGAGATGCGCCGGACGGTGCGAGAGAGCGGGGAGACGTGCTGCGTGACGAAGAGCTGCTGCTGGCCGTGCTGAACAGCGCACCGGTGGTCGACGGTGTCCCGACGGACGCCCTCGAGGGCGCGGCAGGGCGAGATCTGGCGCGGACCTGGGGTGGTACCGGCTCCTCGGGCGAGGTCGCCCAGCTCCGGCGCGTGCGGGAGGCCCTGCACGCCGTCGTCCGCGGTGGTGACGACGGGGCCGTCGCCGAGCTCGCCGACGTCATGGACCGGGCCGTGCAGATCCCCCGGACGACCCGGGATGGCGTCGTCTGGGAGCTCCGGGTCGCCGATGACGACCGCCTCGCCGCCGAAGCCGTGTCGGCGTGGTCGAGCGTGACCTCGCGGCTCCCCGGGCGCCTCCGGGCCTGCGCGAACGACGAGTGCAACCTCTTCCTGGTGGACCACAGCCGTCCGGGCAGTGCGAAGTGGTGCTCCATGGCGACCTGCGGCAACCGGATGAAGGCGCGGACGCACGCACGCCGCGTGAAGGACTGAGCGCGCCTCCTCGGGGCCGCGCGGCGTAGCGTCGTCCCGGTGGATGCTCCGGCCCTCGGCGCATCCCTCGATCGAGGGAGCGCGTCGTGAAGGTCGTCATCACGGGATCACGAGGCAAGGTCGGCCGTGCCGCCGTCCGCCGGTTCGTCGAGGCCGGGCACGACGTCCTCGGCGTCGACCTCGTCCGGCCCGTCTTCGACACGGGCGTCGACGAGCCCGGCCGGTACGTGATGGGTGACCTGACCGACGCGGGGACGGCCTTCTCGGTCGTCGCGGGGGCCGACGTCGTCGTCCACGTCGCGGCCATCCCGCAGCCCACCGCGAACCCGGCCCACGTCGTGTTCCACACCAACCTGATGTCCACGTTCAACCTGGTCGAGGCGGCCGTGCGGTTCGGCGTGCCCCGCTTCGTCAACGTGTCGAGCGAGAGCATCGTGGGCAACTTCTTCCCCGAACGGCCCTTCCTGCCCGACTACGTGCCGGTCGACGAGGAGCACCCCCTCCACCCGCAGGACCCCTACGCCCTCTCGAAGGCGTTCGGCGAACAGCTGATGGACGCCGCCGTCCGCCGCTCCGACCTGCGCGCGATCTCGATCCGCCCGAGCACCGTCCACGACGACGGCAACTACGAGGCCAACCTCGGCCCTCAGGTGCGCGAGGCCGACCCCGACAGTGCGAACTTCGGCAGCTACGTCGACGCCGACGACCTCGCCGACGCCCTCCTGCTCGCCGCAGAGTCCGACCTGCCGGGTCACGAGGTCTTCTACATCGCAGCAGCCGACAACGCCGGCGGCCACGACTTCGCCGCCACGCTCCGTCAGCACCACGGCGACCGGATCGAGTTGCGCGAACTCGCCCGGGCCGACGCGTCGGGCATCTCGACCGCCAAGGCGGCCCGCATGCTCGGCTGGAGGGCGAAGCGCTCCTGGCGAGACCACCTCGACACCGAGGGTCACGCCCTGCCGAAGGCCTGACCGCCGACGAGCGTCAGAGCAGCTCGGCCAGCAGGGCGAAGGTACGGTCTGGTGCCTCGAGCTGCATGTCGTGGTGCACGCCCGGCAGGCGGCGGATCCGCCAGCCGGCCTGCTGGTAGCCCGACACGAGCCGTTCCGGCAGGACGGCGGGGGAGTCGTCGGACAGCACGATGACCGAGGGCACCGCGGGCTCCGTCGTCGCGACCGGGTGGAAGGCCACGTCGCGGAACACGCCCGTCGCCATGCCCGAGTCGAACCGGGCACGGGCCTGATCCGAGGAGGCGCGGGTCGCGTCGTCGTACCCGGCGCGAAGTCGGGCGCCCTTCCGCGCCTGGGCGAGGGCCGCGACACCCATCGTCACGGTGGGCGCGGCCCAGAAGAGCCGGCCGGCGAGACCCGTCGTCGGCAGGGCGAGGGAGAACCCCGGGTCGAGGTAGACGGCCGTCCGAGGCTGCAGCCGGTCGACGGCACGGACGAGGACCGAGCCACCCAGCGAATGCCCGACGACCTCGTGCAGGCCCCGGGGCAGGGCCGAGGCGACGTCGTCCGCGAACTCGTCGAGCCGGTACGACGACGCCCGGTCGCTCAGACCGTGACCCCGTAGATCGAGGGTGGTGACCGTGTACGAACCGGTCGCGACGAACCGGTCGACGATCGGCTTCCAGGTCGCACCGTCGGCGCCGAGCCCGTGGACGAGGGCGACGTGACGGTCGCCGTCGCCGGTGGTCGTGACATTCAGGTGCATGGCGACCATCCTGCCTGTCACCATGGGGCGTACGCCGACCCGACCGAGCCGACGCACGCACGCACGAGAAGGGCACGATCATGGCCGACGCCGGGTTCAGCAAAGAAGAGAAGGCCGCCATGAAGCAGCGCGCCGCCGAACTGCGGGCCGAGGCGAAGCGTCAGAAGCTGGCCGACAAGTCGGCCGCCGAGGCGCAGGACGCCACGGACGCCATCGCGGCCATGACCGATGTCGAGCGGCCCATCGCCCAGATGGTGCACGAGGTCGTCGCCGAGCACGCCCCGAACCTCGCCCCCAAGACCTGGTACGGCTTCCCCGCCTACGCCCGGGAGGACGGCAAGGCCGTCGTGTTCTTCCAGCCCGGCGCCAAGTTCGGCACGCGCTACTCGACCCTCGGGTTCCAGGACGGTGCCCGGCTCGACGACGGCACGCTCTGGGCCACCTCGTACGCGGTGACCGGCGCCGACGACGCGACCCGCGCCTCCGTCGCCGCCCTCGTCCGGAAGGCCGCCGGACTCTGACGCGTCAGTACGCGTCGGCCGACAGGGCGATCAGCAGGTAGGCGACCGGCCCGGCGAAGGCGAGGAGCACCGCCAGGGTGACGGCGGTGATCGGCAACCCCATCAGGCGCTGTCGGAGGGCGAGGGAGACCACGCCGACGACGACCGTCACGACCGCGAGGACCCAGCACAGCACCGACGCCACCGTCGCGACGCCGAAGGCGTGGATGCCGTACGCCGCCGCCTCGCCGCGGTAGGAGTGGATCATCGGCTGGAGGACGACGAAGGGGACGACCCCGGTGACGACCACGAGCACCACCGAGGTGATCGGCAGGACGAGCTGGGCGGGGTGGCGTGGCCGAGGGCGGGCCGGGCCCGGCGGCGGAGCCGGAGGCGCGGGCGGTGCGACGGGAGGCCAACTCATGCCGCCACCCTAGGCGGACCGTTCGGTCGACGCCGTCGCGGACGCGTCCCTCGGCCCGGCGCTATGATCGTCCCCACAACACACGGGAGTCCGGTGAGCCGGGCTGAGAGGAAGCGAACCACGCTTCGACCGTCGAACCTGATCTGGGTCATGCCAGCGCAGGGAGGAGAAGAACAGATGTCCACGTCCACGCCCGAAAACCGTTCCACGGCGGCTCGCGACAGGTCGACCGGCTTCACGCCGAAGGCTCGCACCACCCCCACCCGGCGCTGGCGCGTCGTTGACATCGTGGTGGCCAGCGTCATCGGCGTGGCCGCCGGCGTCGTCTTCTGGGCCTGGGGCCTGGCCTACACGCCCATCGACAGCGTCCTGAGCTTCTCGGGCGGCTTCGAGGGCATCCTCAACGGCGGCTGGCTCTTCGCCGGCGTCCTGGGCGGCATCGTCATCCGCAAGCCCGGGGCCGCCGTCTACACCGAGGTCGTCGCGGCGGTCGTCTCGATGCTGATCGGCACCCAGTGGGGCTTCTCGGTGCTCATCTGGGGCATCGTCCAGGGCCTGGGCGCCGAGATCGTGCTCGCGGTCTTCCTCTACAAGTCGTGGCGGATCGGCACGGTGCTGCTCGCGGGTGCCGTCGCCGGCCTCGCCGTCGGCCTGATGGACACGAGCTTCGCCTCGGCCGCCGCCTACGCCGCCGGTTCGAAGACGATCTACGTCGTGACCTCGGTCGTCTCGGGCACCGTCATCGCCGGCCTGCTCTCGTGGCTCGCGGCCCGCGGCCTCGCCCGCACGGGCGCGCTCTCGCGGTTCGCCTCGGGACGCTCGGCGGACGCCAGGATCTAGGCGCGCCTCCTCGTGGTCCTTCCTGTGAGCGGAACGAGCGGCCGACGACCGGCGGTGGACGCGGGTGCCCGCGTCACCGCCCGGGGCTGGGGGTGGCGGCACGCCGGTCGTCGCCTGCCGGCCGTCTCGCAGCTCGACCTCGACGTCGCCCCCGGTGAGCGCGTGCTGCTGCTCGGCGCGTCCGGCGCCGGCAAGTCGACGCTGCTCGCCGGCCTCGCCGGGGTGCTGGGCGGAGACGACGAGGGCGACGAGGCCGGCGACCTGCTGGTGGACGGCCGCGCCCCCGCCGAGCAGCGCGGCCGGGTCGGCCTCGTCCTGCAGGACCCCGACTCGCAGGTCGTCCTCGCCCGCGTAGGCGACGACGTCGCGTTCGGCTGCGAGAACCTCGGCGTGCCCCGCGACGAGATCTGGCGCCGCGTCGGGCACGCCCTCGACGCCGTCGGGCTCGACCTGCCGCCGTCCGCGTCCACGTCCGAGCTGAGCGGTGGCCAGAAGCAGAGACTGGCGCTCGCCGGGGCCCTCGCCATGCGTCCTGGCCTCCTGCTCCTCGACGAGCCGACGGCCAACCTCGACCCCGAGGGCGTCGTCGAGGTGCGCGACGCCGTGGCCCGCGTCGTCGCCGACACGCAGGCGACGCTCGTCGTCGTCGAGCACCGCGTGTCGGTCTGGCTGCCCGTCGTCGACCGCGTCGTCGTGCTCGACTCCGGTGGGGGAGTCCTGGCCGACGGTCGCCCCGACGACGTGCTGCGTGCCGAACGCGACCGCCTCGTCGCCGCCGGGGTCTGGGTGCCCGGCGCCGCGCCTCCTGCGCCCGTCCGGTCGCGCACGACCGGTGACCGGTTGGTGACGGCGTCGGGTCTCGACGTGGGGCACGAGGGGCCCAAGGGCCGCGCGGTGGCCACGGGCATCGACCTCACGGTCGTCGAGGGGCGGGCGCTCGCGGTGACCGGCACGAACGGCTCGGGCAAGTCCACGCTCGCCCTCACCGTCGCGGGGCTGCTCGCCCCCGTCGCCGGAGTCCTCGAGGCCACGCCGTCGTTCGCCGACGGCGCCGGTCCGTCTCCGATCCGATGGAAGCCCCGACAGCTGCTCACCCGCGTCGGCACCGTCTTCCAGGACCCGGAGCACCAGTTCCTGACGGCGACCGTCCGTCGTGAGCTGGCGGTGGGGCCGGAGGCGCTGGGCGCGTCCCCGAGGGAGGTCGCGTCGCGCGTCGACCACCTCCTCGACCGCCTGCGGCTCGACCACCTCGCCGGTGCGAACCCGTTCACGCTCTCGGGCGGCGAGAAGCGCCGGCTCTCGGTCGCGACCGTGCTCGCCTCGCGCCCGTCGGTGCTCGTGCTCGACGAACCGACCTTCGGGCAGGACGCCCGCACCTGGCACGAGCTCGTGGTCCTGCTGGCCGACCTGCTCGACGAGGGCCGCGCGGTCGTCGCCGTGACCCACGACGCGGAGTTCGTGGCGGCCCTCGCCGACGACGTGCTCGACCTGAGCGCCCACGCCCGCCGCGCCGACCCCGTCGAGGCGCGTCGATGAGCGTGCTCACCCCGGTCGTGGCGACCGGCGTGGTCGGGCGCGTCAACCCGGTCGCGAAGCTGCTCGCCGCCGTCGTCCTCGCGCTCGCCCTCCTGCTGTCGATCGACTGGGTCTCGGCCGGCACCGCTCTGCTGCTCGAGGGGCTGTTGCTGCCCTTCGCCGGTCTGTCGGCCCGGCAGCTGCTCGCCCGTACGGCGCCGCTCTGGATCGCCGCCCCGACGTCGGTCGTCGCCATCGCCCTCTACGGACGCGACGGCGGGGCGTCGGTGGTCGAGTGGGGGTTCCTCTCGGTGACCGAGGGGTCGCTGGCCCTCGCCGGAGCGATCGGCCTGCGCATCCTCGCCGTCGGCGTGCCGGGCATCGTGCTGTTCGCGACGACCGACCCGACCGACCTGGCCGACGGTCTCGGGCAGGTGTTGCGGCTGCCGGCGCGTTTCGTGCTGGGGGGACTCGCCGGGTTGCGTCTGGTCGGGCTGTTCATGGACGACTGGCGCCAGCTCGCGTTGGCCCGACGGGCCCGGGGCGTCGCGGACTCGGGCGGTCCGATCGGTGCGCTGCGGCGGTTCGGGCAGCAGGCGTTCGCGCTGCTCGTGCTGTCGGTCCGACGCGGCAGCAAGCTCGCCACCGCCATGGAGGCCAAGGGCTTCGGCAGCGACGCCCCGCGCACCTGGGCGCGTCCGTCGTCGTTCGGCCTGCGGGACGTCGTCCTCGTCGCCGTCGGCGTCGTCATCGCCGCCACCTCGGTGACCGCGGCCGTCCTGGCCGGCACGTGGGAGTTCGTCCTTGCCTGAGCACGTCGTCGTCGACGAGGCCGTCGACGTCCTGCTCCGCCGAGCCGAGGAGGCGCGGGTCGGCTCGCGTCGCGTGGTCCTGTTGATCGACGGCCGCTCGGGTTCGGGCAAGACCACGCTCGGCCGTGCGGTGGCCGCCGCGTGGCCCGACGACCGGCTGGGCCCTGCACGGCTCGTGCACCTCGACGACGTCTACCCGGGCTGGTACGGGCTCGAGACGGCCTCCCGGGCGCTCGAGACGTCCATCCTGTCGCCGGTCGCTCCGGGATGGCAGCGGTGGGACTGGGAGCACGACCGCGCGGGGGCGTGGGAGGTGCTCGACCCGGCCGTCTCGCTGATCGTCGAAGGGGCCGGGGCGGTGACCCGCGCCTCCTCGTCGCTCGCCGACGTCCGCGTCTGGCTGGAGCTCGACGCCGACACCCGTCGGCGGCGGGCCCTCGACCGCGACGGTGCCGCCTTCGAACCGTGGTGGGACGTGTGGGCCGCTCAGGAGGATCGGCACCTCGCGCGCTGGTCGCCCCGGGAGCTCGCTGACGTGGTCGTCTCGGCCGGGTGGTCGCCGACCTCAGAGCACGCCCCGGGCTCGGAGCAGGTCGCCCAGGACGGGTGACACGGCCACCGCGAACGCGGTCGTGAGGTGGACGCGATCCTCTTTCACGGGGACGTCGCCGACGAACGCCGGACAGAGGTCGCTGACGCAGGTCAGCACACGCAGGTCGACCAGCACGCCGCCGACCGACTCGAGCACGTCCTGATCGGCGGCCGCGCGGTCGATCCAGGTCCGGGACGTCCGGGAGATGCAGTCGACGGGACTGCCCCCGCGCCGGAAGCACGACGCGATGTCGGCGTCGTCCGGCGGCGGCGTGAGGACGGCGACGGACCCTGCGGCGTCGGCCAGGCGCCGGGCGTAGGCGCCGAAGCCCTCGGACCACCGATCGGGCGTGATCGTGCCGCCTCCGTCCTCGGAGAGCGTCTGGTACGAGTTGGTCACGAGGACGACGTCGGGGTGCGTCTCGTCGATCAGGGCGAGGGTCTCGTCGTTGTGCGCCCGGCAGGACTCGAGGATGCCGGTGACGTCGTTCTGGACGCGGATGTCGACGAACGGGCAGGCGAACTTGGCCCGGTTGACGAGGGTGAACCCGTTCTCGGCCGACTCGGCCAGGGGGACGAGCGCGTCGAGGTGGTGCATCGCCGTCGAGTCCCCGACGAGCACGACGGTGGTGCTCGCCGAGGGAGAGGTCCACGAGCAGTCGTCCGGGGTGAGGCCCTGGGCCTCGGCGTCGCCGCAGGCGAGGTGCGGGCTGCCGGTCCGCGTCCCGTCGAGGACCGACTCGATGCTCGGGTCGAGCTCGGGCCACGAGGTCGCCGACAACGCCCTGCCCACCTCGCCGGACCACTCGTCGACCGACGGGACGTCGAGGCCGTCGGAACCGTCCGTCCCGCCGGGCTCGCCGGGCTCGCCGGTCGTCCCCCCTGCGGCGCCGTCGGTGCCCCCGTCGCTCGCCGCGGAGGGCAGGACGGGTGGAGCGGCGGCTGGGCGGACGGCGTCCACGGCGAGGACGGTGGCCGTGAGGGCGGCCACCGCGAGCAGCGCAGCCCCTCCGCGCCGGTAGGTCGATCGATGGTCTCGTCTCCACCGTCGCCAGGCGTGCCCGGGTGGTCCCGGCTCGAGGAGGGGCGAGGTGATGAGTGGCCGTTCGACCAAGTGGTAGGTCAGGGCGGACAGGACGAGGGTGGACACGAGGACGGCAGGCCAGAGCCGGGCCGGTTCGTCGCCGAGCAACGACGTGCCGACGACCAGGGCGACGAAGTGCCAGAGGTAGATCGAGTACGAGAGGTCTCCCACGATCATCACGGGCCGGCCGGCGAGGGGCCCGAGCCACGGTGTGCCGGCGCACCCCGTGCCCGAGGCGAGGACGAGCAGCGTGGCCGCCACGGGCAGCAGGGCGCCGGGGGCCGGGAACGGGACGGTGCTCGTCGTGACCCAGGCCGAGGCCACGACGCCGACGAGGCCGACCCACGCCAGGGCCGGACGGAGGACGGCGGGGAGCCGGGTCATCGTGGGGGCCGCCGTCGCGAGGAGCGCTCCGAGCGCGAGCTCCCATGCGCGGGTCAGGCTCGAGAAGTAGGCGACGGTCGGCGACGTCGTGGACTGGTGCCAGGCCCACGCCAGCGATCCGAGCACGAGCACCAGCAGCAGGACCCCCAGGGCGACCCTCGGGACGGTCGGCCCCTTCCGTCGCCGGGCGACGGCGACCGCGGCGACGACCACGACGGGCCAGACCAGGTAGAACTGCTCCTCGACGGCGAGGGACCAGTAGTGCTGGAAGGGCGACTCGGGGCCCTGGGCGGCGAAGTAGTCGGTCCCGGTGGCGGCGAAGTGCCAGTTCGCGAGGGACGCGACGGACCAGAGCGCGTCGATCGCCGCCGACGCCCCGCGGGACGAGCCGACGACGAGCCAGGTGGCCGCCGTGCCCAGGACGAGCACCAGGACGCTCGCCGGCACGATGCGGCGGATGCGTCGTCGCCAGAAGGCCGCGATCGAGATCCGTCCGTGACGATCGGCCTCGCGCAGCAGGAGCCCCGTGATCAAGAACCCCGACACGACGAAGAACACGTCGACCCCGACGAATCCGCCGGCGGGCCGCCCCGTGACGTGCTCGAGGACCACCATCGTCACGGCGAGGGCCCGGAGGGCCTGGATGTCGAGACGGTGGGCGGGGGCGGGACGGCGAGAGGCGATGTTCTGGTCGATGGTGTGCACCCGATCTTCTGACGACATGTGGTGAGGCATATATTACCCACGCTCGTGTACCCTGCCGTCATGACCGATCCACTCGACGAGACGCCGAACCGATCGCGTCGCGGTTTCCTGCTCGTCGGTGCGGCGGGCATCGCGGCGGCCGGTGTCGCGGCCGTCGCCCCCGGCGCCCATGTCGCTCGCGCCGACGACGGGCCGCCCTCCGACGGGCCATCCGCCGACGGTTCCGGGGCGGCACCGGCTGCGGAGGTCGGGACGTCGGACGACCGCACGGGGGTCGACGTCCGTGACCACGGTGCCGTCGGCGACGGTCTGACGGACGACACCGCCGCCTTCGCCGCGGCCGTCGAGGCGGCCAGGGTGGTCCGGGGGCGTGTGCTCGTCCCGGCGGGCACGTACGTCGTCGACTCCGTCACGGTGCCCCTGTTGGTCTCGATCCAGGGCACGGGGGCCGACGTCAGTCGGTACGGGGCTTCCACCGACGGTGGCGTCACCATCCGGCACCTCGCCCGTTCGACGAGGCCGATGCTCGTCGTCGACGGGAACGGTGTCACGCTCGAGGGGCTGACCCTGCAGGGCAACGGCTCGGCGGCACCCCTCGTCCAGGTCGTGAACGGGTTCGAGTCGCGCTTCGACAGGGTGCAGTTGGCCGGCGTGGCCGGAACGGCCCTCCTCGTCGAGCGCGTCAACAACAACCTCTGGTCGGATCTCTTCGTCAACAACTGCGGGTCGGCCGACGCGGCCGCGGTCGTCGTGCGGTCACCGGCGTCGGGTGGGTCGAACACGAACACGTTCACCTGCGTGAACCTGCACATCGAGGGCAGTGCGAACGTCTCCCTCGACCTCGCCTGGGGTTCGACCGCCGAGTACTTCGTCGAGTTCGTGAGGCTGATCGCCCCGCACATCGAGACGTTGCAGCGGGCTGGATCGGACGGTGACGCGACCGTGCGCATCGGCAACGTCCGGCAGATCGAGTTCGTCGCCCCGACGATCTACGGTGGCCCGGGTCCCCTGATCGAGCACGACGAGAGGCGACGTCGTGGCGTCGACATCGACGGCGGCATCCGACTGCTCGGCGGTGCCCTGCTCGGCGCGGACCCTGCCCAGGTCGGAGCGTCGACCGTGCTGGTGCGGCTGACCAAGGGCGACGACTTCGCCCTGGTGGGCACCCGTCTCGGTCGCTTCACGCAGGCAGGGGTCGAGTTGGGGGCCGGGTACGGCTCGCGGTTCGCCGTCGATCCGACGACACGGATCGCCACGACCGGCTCGGCCGTCGACGTGGTCGACCGACGAGAGGTCGAGGCTCGGCCGCTCTGGGCCTGGGGTGGCGACCTCGCGGTGGGACGTCGGTTGCTGGGTGCCCTCGGTGGCCCCTCGCCCGTGGCGTCGGCCATGGGGCGGAACGGCGACGGCGCACCGGCTCCCACCCTGTCGGGGTCCGATCTGAGGGGAACGCTCGGCTTCGGTTCGGGTCGGGCCCGTCGTCCCGGAACGCAGGTGCGGGTCCGCTATTCGAAGCCCTTCACCACGGCGCCGGTGGTCTCGATCTGTCCGGCGTCGAACACGGCTGCGTCGTCCCAGTTCTTCGTCGTCTCGCGACCCGACGCCTTCGACGTCGAGATGGTCGGTGACCTCGACGAGGGCCTCCCGGCCGACGCCTACCGGTTCACGTACCAGATCATCGGCTGACGGCGGCCTCCGTCAGGCCCAGCCGAGTTCGTGCAGTTGGTGGTCGTCGATCCCGTAGAAGTGGGCGATCTCGTGGACGAGCGTGACGTGGATCTCGTCGGCGAGCTGGTCGAGGTCGTCCACGGCGGCGAGGTGCGGTTCGCGGTAGAGGATGATCCGGTCGGGTAGTTCGCCGAAGCCGTACTGTCCACGCTCGGTCAGGGCGACGCCGTCGTAGAGGCCGAGCAGGTCGAGCGTGCCGTCCTCGGGGCGGTCTTCCGTGACGAACACGACGTTGTCGAGCCCGTCGACCATGTCGTCGGGCAGCAGATCGAGTTGGTCGACCACCATCGCGTCGAACGCCTCCGCGCTCACCTCCGCCGGGTCGATGCCTGCTGCCGGTCGTTCGTCGTCCACGTCACCACCCTCCCACGCCGACGTCCTGGCCCCCTGAGCCGACGAGCGAAGCTGAGTCGCCATCGCACCGCCCTGAACGTGACGAGCGCAGCGAAGTCCTGACCCTCGACGTCTCGGATGCGCTCGCGCATCAGAGACCAAAAAGCCCCAGAACCCAAAAAATCCCCTGCCCATCGGAGGGCAGGGGATTTCATTTTGGGTGAGTAACGGGGCTTGAACCCGCGGCCTCCTAGACCACAACCAGGCGCTCTACCAGCTGAGCTATACCCACCATGTGTCGTTTCCGACGATGCTGTCGACTGCCGAGGCGATCGCAACGAGAAGACTCTACTACAGCCGGGGGGCCCATTCGTCCACGACGGCCTTCGAGATCGCCTGGACGTCCTCGGTGGTGGGACCCGGGTCGGCGACGAATCCGGCACGGCGGTAGTACTCGAGTTCGCGAATGGATTCGAGGATGTCGGCCAGGGCCCGGTGTCCGCCGTGTTTCTGCGGAGCGTTGAAGTACACGCGGGGGAACCAGCGGCGGGCCAGCTCCTTGATCGACGACACGTCGACGCTGCGGTAGTGCAGGTGGCCGTCGACGCGCGGCATGTACTTGGCGAGGAACGCGCGGTCCGTGCCGATGGTGTTGCCGGCGAGGGGCGCGTGCTGCTCGGTGGGCACGTACTTCAGGATGTACTCGAGCACCTCGAACTCGGCTTCGGCGAGGCTGACGCCGTCCGGGATCTCGTCGATGAGGCCGGACGAGCGGTGCATCTCGGTGACGAACTCGCCCATGTTGTCGAGGGCGGACTGGTCCGGCTTGATGACGATGGCGAAGCCGGGGTGCACGGGCTTCAGGTCGAAGTCGGTCACGACCACGGCCACCTCGACCAGTTCGTCGACCGAGAGGTCGAGCCCGGTCATCTCGCAGTCGATCCAGACCAGTCGGTCGTTGCTCGTAGCCATTCCGCGAGTCTAGTCCGGTGCCCTTCCGGCACCGCGCCTCCTGCACGGGACCAGGGCAGGAGGCGCGGTGCGGTGCGGTCAGATCGCCTCGCCGGCTCCGATGGCCTCGGCTTCGACGCGAGCCGGTTCGGGGCCGTCGTCGACCCGGCGCAGGGCCCCTCGGGCGGCGACCACGACGACGAACGCGATGGCGACGCTCGCGGCGGCGAACACGTAGGCGGCACTGGGGTCGATGGTGTCGGCGAGCAGCGTCGCGACGGGCGGGGCCACGGCGCCGCCGAGGAAGCGCACGCCCGAGTAGGCGCTGGACGCCACCGAGCGGGGCAGGTCGGTCGCCTCCATGACGGACTCGGTCAGCACCGTGTTGAGCACGCCGAGCACCAGGCCGCCGACCACCACGCAGACCACGAGGGCGGCCGGCGTCCGGACGACGACCGCGGCGGCGACGAGGTCGAGCGCGAGCAGGGGGAGTGCGATGCGCAGCACGGTCGTCCGACGCAGGCGCGCGGTCAGCAGCGGGGCGACCCAGACCGAGGTGATCGCGAGGCCGACGCCCCAGCCGAAGAAGGTGAACCCGATGCCGAGAGCCCCGAAGCCCAGCGGGTACGGCGTGTACGCGAGCAGGACGAAGAATCCGATGTTGTAGAACAGGGCGGTCGCTGCGAGGGCGCCGAGGGCCGGGCGGCCCAGGGCGCGGAACGGGGCCGACAGCGTCGTGGGCGTGGGTTTCTCCATGGCGCCGCCCTTGAGGAACAGCACGATCGCGATGAAGGCGATCGCCATCAGGGTGGTGACGCCGAAGAACGGGCCGCGCCAGCTGACCGAGCCGAGCAGGCCGCCGATCAGGGGGCCGATGGCGATGCCGAGTCCGAGGGCCGCCTCGTAGAGGATGATCGCCGAGGCCGTGCCGCCGGATGCCGCGCCCACGATCGTCGCGAGGGCGGTCGAGATGAACAGGGCGTTGCCGAGCCCCCAGCCGGCACGGAAGCCGATGATCGACCAGACGTCGCCACTGGTGGCGGCGAGCAGGGCGAAGAGCACGATCAGGGCGAGCCCGATCAGCAGGGTGCGCTTGGCGCCGAGTCGACTCGACACCCAGCTCGTGAAGAACATCGCCACGCCCGTGACGGCGAGGTAGCTCGTGAAGAGCAGTTCGGTCTGGGTCGGGCTGGCCTTCAGCGACTCGGCGATGGCGGGGAGGATCGGATCGACGAGCCCGATGCCCATGAAGGCGACGACGCAGGCGAAGGCGATGGCCCACACGGCGGTCGGCTGCTTCAGGATGCTGGGCCCGGCTCCGTGCGCGGTGCCGGAAGAGGACGAGGAGCTCGAGGCGGAGGCGCTCACGCGAACACCGCCTCGGCGTCGGAGTGGACGTCGGCGTGGCCGGCGGCGCGATGGCCGACCCGTGACGCCAGGAGGCGGGTGGCGTGCTCGAGCACGGCCCACTCGTCGTCGTCCAGGTCGGCGAAGAGGCCGCCGAGCGAGTCGGCGAGTTGCCCCCGCCACTCGACGAGCGCCGCCGTGCCCTTGTCGGTGATGGCGATGAGCCACGCTCGGGAGTCGTCGGTGTCGGCGATGCGCTTGACGAGCTCGTCCTCGGCGAGGCCTCGGAGGAGCTTGGTCATGGTGGGCTGCGACACGCGACTGGCCCGGGCGAGGTCTCCGACGCGGAGCTCGCCGTCGGTCGTCAGGATCGAGAGCGTGCGCCACACGGCGGGTGAGGTGGTGCGGCCGGTCTCCTGCGCGGCGATGCGCGTCAGGCGATGGGTCGACGTCAGGAGGGATTCCAAGATGTCTGTCGGCTGGGGAGTCATCCCTCAAGTGTATAGCCAAGCTATATAGCGTGGCTATGCGGTTTCGCCGAACGAAGCTGGGCGCCGACTCCGTGCCTCCTGGTAGACCTGTGGACATGACAGACAGCAAGCCCACCGTGGCCGAGGGTTCCGAGTACGTCGTCTTCTTCGACGGCGGTCCGAGCGACGGCTCCACCGACACCCGCATCAGCACCGACGGCTCGTACGACGAGCAGATCACCGATTTCGTGTTGGTCGACGGCATGGAGACCGGCATCGTCTACACCGCCACCGAGGCCAAGATGGTCGGCGAACAACTGCAGGTCCACTACTCGCTCGACGCGAAGGACAGCGACCCCGTCGTCGACCCGGAAGACCGCAACGACGACCGCGACAACTGACGTCGGCGGCCCCGGCCGCACCGACTCACCAGACCGCAGGAGGCGCGGGGGAAGATTCCCTCGCGCCTCCTCGTTGTCCCCGGCATGATGCTCGAGCTCTACACGTCGGCCTTCTGCGGTCCCTGCCACGCGGCCAGGGCGGTCGTCGCCGAGGCGAATGGCCTCGTGCCCTCGCTCGTCGTCGACGAGGCCGACGTCGCCGCCCGGCCCGCCGACGCCGAACGGCGCGACGTCCGCAGCACGCCCACCATCGTGGTCACGCGGGACGACGGCGAGGTCGTCTTCCGCTCACCGGGAGTGCCGACCCTCGACCGTCTGCTCGGAGCCCTGGCCCTGGCGGTCTGAACCGCGGGACCCCCGTCATGGAAGGCCCATAGGATCTCCGCGGCGTCGCCATCGACTGATGCGAGGCCGCTGATGGCGTGGCGACCGATCGTGGTCCCATGCCTGACACCGACATCCTGCGTCTCGACATCGTGGTGCCCGTCTTCGACGAGGCCGCCACCCTCGAGGCCAGCATCACGAGCCTCCATGACCATCTGACCCGCCACGTCACCGAGACCTGGCGCATCACCGTGGCCGACAACGCCAGCACCGACGGCACGCCGGCCCTCGCCGACGACCTCGCCCGACGCCTGCGGTGCGTGACCGCCGTCCACCTCGCCGAGAAGGGCCGAGGCCGTGCCCTCAAGCAGGTCTGGGCGGCCTCGCCCGCCGACGTGCTGGTCTACCTCGACGAAGACCTCTCCACCGACCTCTCTGCGCTCGGCCCGCTCGTCGCACCGTTGCTCTCCGGCCACTCCGACCTCGCGATCGGCACCCGGCTGAGCCGGTCGTCGCGGGTCGTGCGCGGCGGCACGCGGGAATTCGTCTCGCGCAGCTACAACTTCCTGCTGCGTCGCACGATGGGGGTGGGGTTCAGCGACGCCCAGTGCGGCTTCAAGGCGATCCGGCGCGAGGCCGCCGAGCGACTGCTGCCCCTCGTCGAGGACACCGGGTGGTTCTTCGACACCGAACTGCTGATCCTCGCCGAGCGCTCGGGCCTGCGCATCCACGAGGTGCCGGTCGACTGGGTCGACGACCCCGACAGCTCGGTCGACATCGTCTCCACGGCCGCCGCCGACCTCAAGGGGATGCTGCGCGTGGGCACGGGCATCGCCCGGGGCGCGGTCCCGGTCCAAGCGGTGTACGACGCGATCGGGAGGCGTCCGTTCGAGCCGCCCGCGCCTCCGACGTTCTTCTCGCAGGTCGTGCGGTTCGGCGTCGTCGGGGTCGCCTCGACCGCCGCGTACGCGCTGCTCTACCTCGGCGCGCAGCAGGTGATGCCGGCCCAGGCGGCGAATTTCGTGTCGTTGCTCGTCACGGCCGTGGTCAACACGGCCGCCAACCGGCGGTTCACGTTCGGGGTACGGGGGGCGTCGGGCGTGGCGCGACACCAACTGCAAGGGCTGATGGTCTTCGTACTCGCCTGGACGCTGACCTCGGGGTCGCTCGTCGTGCTGCACGCCGCGACTCCCGCGGCCGACGCGCAGGCCGAGCTGCTGGTCTTGACGGCCGCGAACCTCGTCGCGACCGTCCTGCGCTTCGTGCTCTTGCGCGTCTGGGTGTTCCGGTCGGAGGCGACGCACGTGACGCCGGGACCGGCCGACGAGCGGGTCGGTGTCGCCGACCCCGTGTCCGACCTCGCCACCCGCGTCGCCGCCGACGACGACGTCACGGTGGTCGGTCGATGAGCGCCGGGACGACGCCGGTGCCGCTGACCGATCGACGCTCGCCGTCCGGGTCGGCCGGCCCGCGCCTCCGTCCGCTCGCTCGTCGCCTGGCGCGCGGGCGTGAGGACGCGGCACGGTGGGAGCGACCGGCGTTCCTCGCGCTGCTGGTCGCCACGGGGGCTCTCTACCTGGTGAACCTGTCGGCGAACGGCTGGGCGAACTCGTTCTACTCGGCCGCGGTGCAGGCCGGTTCGCAGAACTGGGAGGCGTTCCTCTACGGCTCGTCCGACGCCGCGAACTCGATCACGGTCGACAAGCCGCCCGCGAGCCTGTGGGTCATGGCGTTGTCGGTCCGGGTGTTCGGACTGTCGTCGTTCAGCATCCTGCTGCCCGAGGCCCTGATGGGCGTCGCGACCGTCGGACTCGTCTGGGCCACAGTGCGGCGGCACTTCTCGGGCGTCGCCGCGTTCGTCGCCGGTGGAGTCCTCGCGCTGACCCCGGTCGCCGCGTTGATGTTCCGCTTCAACAACCCCGACGCGCTGCTCGTGCTGCTGCTGACCCTCGCCACGTACCTGACGCTGCGCGGCGTCGAGACGGGCCGCGTCCGTTGGGTCGTCTGGGCGGGCGTGGCGATCGGCTTCGGCTTCCTGACCAAACAACTGCAGGCGTTCGTCATCCTGCCCGTACTGGCCGGGGTGTACCTCGTCGCGGCGCCCGTCCTGCTGCGCAAGCGGCTGCTGCACCTGCTGGCCGCGCTCGGTGCGGTCGTGGTGTCGGCCGGCTGGTGGGTCGCCCTCGTCGAGCTGGTGCCCGCGGGCATGCGGCCGTACGTCGGCGGCTCGCAGACCAACTCGTTCCTCGAGTTGACCTTCGGCTACAACGGCCTCGGACGGCTCACGGGTGACGAGACCGGCAGCGTGACGGGCGGGGGCGGGGGGCCCCGGGGCGCCCCCCCCCGCCGGGGGGGGGGGGCCCCCCCCACCCCCCCCCTCACCGGGGGGGTGGGGGGGCCCAACCCCCGGGTGCGTCCCCCCGCCCCCGGGATCCGCGCCTCGGCCCCCGG